>JAHEKF010000145.1 GCA_024638465.1 Rhodospirillaceae bacterium
CCGCGGCGCTGCCAGCCAGCCTGTTGCAGGCATTCGAAGCCGGCGAACTGATCACGCGACCTGTCCCTAAGACCGGTGAAGAACTACCGATAGTCGGCCTGGGTAGTTCGGCGACGTTCCGCTCGACGGCGCAGACCGGCAATACAACCGCACTGCGGGAAGTGATTGAAACTCTCGTCAACAATGGTGGCACCGTCCTCGATACGGCCCCGTCGTACGGTGCATCTGAGGAAATGTGCGGCCAGATCGCCCGCGCTGCCGGCCTGATCGACAAGATATTCTGGGCAACCAAGGTCAACGTGGCCCGGCGCGGCGGTTCGGCGGACACGGACGCGGCCCGATCCCAGGTGCAGCGCTCGTTCGAGCGCCTCGGCAAACAACCGCTTGACCTGATCCAGGTGCATAACCTTGCCGATCTCCCCACGCAGATGCCGGTCATCCAGGAACTCAAAGAAGACGGCAAGATTCGCTACATCGGCACGACGTCGACGCGCACCAGCCGCTACGGCGATCTCGAGCAGGCGATGCGTGACTACCCGCTCGACTTTATTGGGGTGGACTATGCCGTCGACAACCGCACGTCCGCGGAACGGATCCTGCCACTCGCGCAGGATCTCGGCATCGCCGTATTGATTTACGTACCGTTCGGCCGGACGCGCTTATTCTCGCGAGTGCGCGGCGTTGACCTACCCGGATGGGCAAAGGAATTCGGCGCCGACTCGTGGGCGAAATTTTTTATTAAATTTGCCGCGGCGCATCCGGCTTCGACCTGCGTGACGCCCGCAACGAGCAAAGCCAAGCACATGCTGGATAACATGGGCGCTGCCTACGGCTTCCTTCCGGACAAAGCTATGCAGAAGCGGATGGCGGAGTTTATCGAGGCACTGCCATCGGCCTGACGATCGACCGAAGTCAGCTCATTAGCCCGATGATTCGATTTGCAGTTTGAACGATATCAGCTCAAGCAGGTCTTTGAGCGAGATAATGCCGACGAGTTGGCCGTTGTCCACCCCTCCTCACCGACGAGTGGCACAAAACGTACCGGTAACAGGTCTTCGGTTTTGTACTCTGTTTCCGAGACCCGCGTTACCTGCTCAATCTCCTGGTAGCTGCGCGTGCGTCCAACCGGTATCACCAGCCGACCGCCAACAGCGAGTTGCTGTCGCAACGATTCGGGAACTTCAGGCCCACCGGCCGTGACCACGATGCCCTCGTAAGGCGCATACTCAGGCCAGCCTTTTGTACCGTCGCCCTGCAGCACCTGAACGTTGTCGTAATCGAGTTCCTCGAGGACCGTCTGCGCACGCTCGGCAAGATCGCCGATGCATTCAACCGTGTAGACTTCACCGGCGATCCGGGCGAGCACGGCCGCCGCGTAACCCGAGCCGGTGCCGATCTCGAGCACCCTTTCGCCGCCCTTGAGCTTCAGGGCGTCGATCATATACGCCACGATGAAGGGCTGGGAGATCGTCTGTCCCGCGCCGATTGGCAATGGGCCGTCATCGTATGCCAATGCGGCCTCGCCAGGCGGCACAAACTGCTCCCTCGGCACTGTGCGCATTGCCGCAAGCACTTTTTCATCGGTGATTCCCCGGGCTGCAATCTGGTGCTTCACCATTTGCTCCCGAAAATGCGCGAAATCGGTCACAGGACGAAAGATCTCGAGCTAGTCGAGGCGGCCAGCCTGGAGCGCTGCGGCGGGGTGCGCATCCAACCATGACCGTGCTAACGCTTTCGCTTCCGCGATTTGTTCGGCCGACAGGTCCGGCACGATTTCGTCGAGTTTGAACTCGGCATTCATATCGCCGAGGCCAGCCGCGACGGCATACCACATGTAGGCCTGCACAAAATCCTGTTCAACGCCGCGGCCGCTGTGGCAACCATTTGCAAGGCTGGTTTGCGCCTGAAGGTGTCCCTGCTCTGCAGCCAGCCGATACCATTTGGCCGCCAGGGCGTCGTCCATGGGCACCCCCCAACCGTTAGCATTCATGACGCCGAGGTTGAACTGCGCTTCCGCGTGGCCCTGCTCTGCGGCCAGGCCGTACCACTTAAGCGCGAGTGCGTCGTCCATCGCAACACCGAATCCATTGGCGTAGAGCCGACCAACGCAGAATTGCGCCCTGGCATCGCCAGCCTCGGCCGCCGGTAGACATTCGGTAAGTGACGTCTCGTAGTCCCCGACGTTATAGGCGTCGAGACCTTTTTCCACGTCTGCCAGAACTACCGCGGATGACGCCAGCAGCGCGATGGCAATCAGAACTCGATGACACAGATCACGCATTGCCGTGACCTCCCTCCTACCCCCTCTACCAAGCGTAGTGGAGGATCGCCACCATTGCCGCATTTGCAGACCCGTGGCTCAATTCGGAGTATTACCTATCGCTGTCGGGCATCCCTTTGAATCAATCGCTTAGCAGGCGTGCATGGTGTTTGAGGTGATCTTCGATAAACGTCGAGATGAAGTAGTAACCGTGGTCGTAACCCTCGTGCCGCCGCAGTTCGAGGGGCAGGCCGCTCTCGTGGCAGGCCGCTTCCAGCAGCTCCGGCTTCAATTGCTCTTCGAGGAACACGTCCGCGAGTCCCTGGTCGACGAGGATTTTGCTGTACGACGCCGCGTTCGCGACATGGCGGGCCACCTCGGACGCGTCGTAGTCCCTCCAGGCAGAGGTATCTTCGCCAAGGTAATAGCCCAGCGCCTTCTGGCCCCACGGGCTGTGCAGCGTCGTGCAGATCGGCGCAAAAGCCGAAATTGAC
Source organism: Rhodospirillaceae bacterium (assembly GCA_024638465.1). GTDB lineage: Bacteria > Pseudomonadota > Gammaproteobacteria > Steroidobacterales > Rariloculaceae > SMWC01. Next base: position 2,755 of record JAHEKF010000145.1, read on the forward strand.
TTGAACAGTTCCGGGTTGCGCAAGCCTATCGTCAGGGCGCCGTGCCCGCCCATGGAATGGCCGCACAGGCCGTGACGCTCCGAATCGCCCGGGAAATTGCGAAACACCGCAACCTGCAGCTC
>JAHEKF010000146.1 GCA_024638465.1 Rhodospirillaceae bacterium
AAGGGGCTCGGAGCTTGCTGAGATGGCGCAACCGATGGGCGCTGCTATACCCGATCGCCACGACACGATCCTCGAGATGGCCGCGGAAGGCGACATGGTCGGAATGCGATTTCGCGTTCAGGGCACACATGAAGGCAATTTATTCGGCATTCCGGCGACTGGCAGAACAATCGATATCGAGGAAGTCGGAATACTCAGGGTTGAAGACGGCGTAATTGTCGAAGCCTGGTTCATGGCCGACGAAGCGGCACTCCTGAAACAACTAGGCGTCGGCATGCCGAGACGTGCGGATGGCCGGATCATCGTGCCGCAGAAGGCGACCGACGCACGCTTCGGGCAGGCGGTATTCGAGGAGATACAGGCGAGTCCCGAAGATGGACAGACCTACCGGAACAAGCTCACGGTGGCAGCGTACAAGGCCGCCAACCCTACGCCGGGTTTGCTACCCGACCGCCCTGGCCGCGTCTACGACGAATACCTTCGCGGCGGCTTCATGCACATGGGGATCTACGGAAACGAGAACGGCGTCGGCGATCAGAGTATCGGACAGGCCTTTCCGGATCGCGAAGACAAGGTCGATCATGTCTTTGCGGAAGGCGACACGGTGTGGATCCAGTTCCGCCTTCACGGCACCAATACGCGAAGCCTGTTCGGACTGCCGCCGACTAACGAAATCGTCGAGATGGCGGAAGTCGGGATAATGACGTTCGACGGCAGCCGCTGGGCAACCGGCTGGTTCTTCGGCGACGACCTCGGGATGGCATTGCAGCTGGGACATCCGGAGATATTCGGCTAAACCAGCCCTTTTCATAGTACATGCTGATGGACACGCCGATACATAAAGACATCGTCACCCTGCAAAGCCATATTCTTGCCCAGCAGGATAAGAACCCGCAATCGACCGGAACGCTGTCGTGGATTCTTTCCGCGCTGTCGATTTCGGCGAAAGTCATCGCCGACCACGTACGGCGCGCCCGGCTCGAGGATGTACTCGGTCACGCTGGTGCAGACAACGTCCAGGGCGAGCAACAGCAGAAACTGGATGTAATCTCGAACGAAGTTCTGATCCGCACGCTCGGGTCGCGCGAGGGCGTTGCCATCGTCGCGTCGGAAGAGAACGAGGAACCGGTCATTATTCGCAATGACACGGCAGGCGAAAGGCGCTATTGCGTTCTGTTCGACCCACTCGACGGCTCTTCGAATCTGGACGTCTGCGGCGGTGTCGGCACGATATTCAGCATTCTGCGACAGGATCGCCGTGCTTCCGATGCGGAAGCGTCGTTACTTCAACCTGGCGAACAGCAGGTCGCTGCCGGATACATTCTTTACGGCTCGTCTACCGTCTTCTGTGTATCGTTGGGTGATGGCGTTGACATGTTCGTCCTGGACCCGGCCATCGGTGCGTTCCTGCGCGTCGAAGAAAAACTCAAGATCCCGGTTGCCAACAAGAGCTACTCGCTTAACGAAGGCAATCGTCTGAGTTTCCCGGAAGGCTATCGAGACTATCTAGCCTGGGCACAGGAAAACGGCTATTCGAGCCGCTATGTCGGCGCGATGGTGGCTGACGTTCATCGAATTCTTCTGAAGGGCGGCGTTTTCATCTATCCGCCGACCGCGAAAGCGCCGAATGGCAAGCTCAGACTCATGTACGAGGCCAATCCGATGGCCATGCTTATCGAGCAGGCGGGTGGCAAAGCGCTCGCCGGACTCGACAGCAACGGTGAAGCGCAACGCATCATGGCGCTCAAACCGAAGAATATCCATGAGCGTTGCACCGTCATTCTCGGAAGTCCTGACGAAGTCGACCACGTTGTGCGACACCTCTAGGCAGAGCGAAGCCAGCACCACGCAGGCCGGCGATTTTTCGCCGGATTTAGCCGTTCCCGCAGCGATCGCCTAGAATAGTCGTCTCAGTCTGGTATCAAGCGCGGAGTCCGGCCAATTTGGTCCGGGCCGGACGGGTTAGTGTCTAAAAAAATCAATAAGTTACTGATAGCCAATCGTAGCGAGATCGCAATTCGCGTGATGCGCGCCGCGACGGAGCTCGGCATCGGCACGGTCGCGATTTACGCGGATGAGGATCGCTTCGCTCTGCATCGCTTCAAGGCAGATGAGAGCTATCGGGTCGGCGGGAGTGGCGGCGCGCTGACCGCCTATCTGGATATCGAATCAATCCTGAAGGTCGCGCGGGAAGCGAAGGTCGACGCGATTCATCCCGGCTACGGCTTCCTGTCCGAGAATCCCGAGTTCGTCGATGCCTGCGAAGCGGAGGGATTGACCTTCGTCGGCCCGTCGTCGGATGTCATGCGCAAGCTCGGCAACAAGGTCAGTGCCCGCAATCTCGCCGAATCGGCCGGCGTCCCGGTCATGCCCGCGACGGGGCCGCTTCCTGAGGACGCGGACGCATCCGTCGAACTCGCTGAGTCGGTCGGCTTTCCGGTCATGCTCAAAGCGAGCTGGGGCGGAGGCGGTCGCGGAATGCGTGTCATTCGTGACGCCGACAGCCTGCGCGAGGAAGCGCCGGTCGCCCGACGGGAAGCCGAGGCTGCATTCGGCAACGGCGAAGTGTATCTGGAGAAGCTCGTCGAACGAGCGCGACACGTCGAGGTCCAGATTCTCGGCGACAAGCATGGCAACCTGGTGCATCTCTTCGAGCGAGACTGCACGGTACAACGCCGTAACCAGAAAGTTGTTGAGCGTGCGCCAGCACCTTATCTCAATAACAAACGACGCAAGGAACTTTGCGGGCATGCGCTAAAGCTCGCGGAAGCTGCTGGTTACAGCAACGCCGGCACCGTCGAGTTTCTCATGAACGTGGATACGGATGAGTTCTACTTCATTGAA
>JAHEKF010000147.1 GCA_024638465.1 Rhodospirillaceae bacterium
GAGGTGAGCCAGCGGAACGACTCGTTCGACAAATCGGCATCAGACACACGCTGCAGAATCCGGCGTGCCTTCGGTCCGGCCAAAACCAGTACGCCGTAGGTGCCGGTCAACTGCGTGAACTGTACGGAGCCGTCTTTCGGCATGTATTTCTTCAGGTAATCGTGGTCGAGTCGTTGCAGCGCGCCGGCGGAGACGAGGTAAAAAGAATCGTCGGACTCGCGCCGAATCGTGAACTCGGAGTGGATACCGCCGTTGCGATTCAGGGCATGGGATAGACTGATGCCACCAACCTTCTTCGGCAGAGTATTCGCCATCATGAAGTCGAGAAAGGACTCCGCGCCCGGCCCGGAAATGCGGCACTTGGCAAACGCGGTCATGTCCAGCAGGCCCGCATTCTTCGTTGTATTCTCGACTTCTTTTTCAATAGCCTGAAACCATCTTGAGCGGCGGAAAGACCAGTCGTCCTCCTGCGGCATGCCGTCGGTCGCAAAGAAATTGGGGCGTTCCCAGCCGAACTTCTGCCCGAACACGGCGCCCATTTTCTGCATGCGCTCATAGCAAGGCGCCGTGCGCAGCGGCCGCCCCGCCGGCCGCTCTTCGTCCGGATAATGAATGATAAAAACGTGGGAGTAAGCTTCTTCGTTCTTCTCGATCAGGTATTTTTTCGTCGCGTAATCACCGAAGCGCCGTGGTTCTACACCGAGCATATCGATGGTTGGTTCGCCTTCGACGATCCATTCTGCAAGCTGCCAGCCCGCACCCCCGGCTGCCGTGATACCGAAAGTATGCCCCTCGCTGAGCCAGAAATTATCCAGATCCCAGGCTGGCCCGATAATAGGGTTGCCGTCCGGCGTGTAGGCGATGGCGCCGTTGTAAACTTTCTTTATTCCCACCTCCGCGAATGCCGGCACGCGGTTCATCGCCGCTTCGATGTGCGGTACGAGACGGTCAATGTCCTCCTGGAACAGTTCGTATTCGGCACGCGGATCCGGACCGTCGACGTAGCAGCAGGGGGCGCCTTTCTCGTAAGGGCCGAGAATGAAACCGCCGTTTTCCTCGCGCAGGTACCAGGACCCATCAGACTCCCGAAGGACTCCCATCTCCGGAAGCCCCTCTTTCTTACGTCGCACCAGCTCGGGATGCTGCTCGGTCACGAGGTACTGATGTTCGACCGGTATAACGGGCAAGTCCAGACCGACCATTTCACCCGTTTGCCGCGCGTAGTTACCCGTTGCGGATATAACGTGATCGCAGGTGATATCGCCTTTATCGGTCTGCACCAGCCATGCGCCTGACGACGCCTGCTCGATATTCAGCACCCGCGTGTTGCGGTAGATAGTGGCACCACGTTCCCGCGCGCCTTTCGCCAGCGCCTGCGTCAAATCCGCCGGCTGGATATAGCCGTCATCGGGATGCACGATGCCGCCAACAAGGCCGTCGATATTGCACAACGGCCAGAGTTCGAGGATCTCATCGGGCGTCAGGAAGCGCACATCGATACCGATCGTCTTCGCGGTGGCGGCGTACTGGTAGTACTCATCCATGCGATCCTGGTTCATCGCCAGCCGGATGTTTCCCACCCGCGCGAAACCGACAGCCTGGCCCGTCTCCTGCTCGAGCTCGCCGTAAAGCTTGACCGAGTACTTGTGAATCTGGCCGACGCTGTAGCTCATGTTGAACAGCGGCAACAAGCCAGCGGCATGCCAGGTTGACCCGGACGTCAATTCCGCTTTCTCGAGCAAGACGACGTCGTCGCCCCAACCCTTCTTTGCCAGGTGATACAGCGCGCTGACGCCCACTACGCCGCCGCCGATTACCACTACCCGTCCATGCGATTTCACTTATCTGACTCCCTTTTCGTCATGTCAGAAGAACGCTCTTGGTTTTCGTCCGAACAGCTCGCGCACCAGCGGCTCGAAGTGTTCGAGGCGCCGCGTTTCATAGTCTGGATCGAACGATGTCTGATCCCAGCGCGCGCAGAACTCTACGCACGCTTCGTAGTACTTATGGCCCTTGAATCGATCACGAGCCGCCGGATCCTGGCCAACGAATTCGAACCAGTAGTACCCCTGGAACAGGCCGTGATGTTTGACGATCCAGTGATTCTTCTCGCTGACGTACGGTTGCAGCAACGCGGCCGCAACCGCCGAGTGGTTAGTAGGCGCCAGAATGTCACCGATGTCGTGCAACAACGCGCAGACGATCGTCTCGTCATCGGCACCGTCGTTCTCGGCCCGGGTTGCCGTTTGCAGGCAGTGCTCGAGCCTGCTTATCCGGTACGGCGAGTCCCCGTCCAATTGCCGTAACCAATCGAGCACACGGTCCGCCTGCAGTGCCGCATTTTCAGCGTCATGAGCAGACACCAGGTCGTAGTCCGCCTGTGTACCATGATCCATCGAAGTGAATTGGACTTTTTGACTCATCTCATACGACCCCGCCACGCCGCAGCAAGTAAAGCTGATTGCGAATGTTATCGAGTTCGAAATAGGCATCCTGCAGGTGGCGTCGTCCGGTAGGCTCGAACGCCTCGCGTCCGTGCAGAACGCGATGTGCCGCAACGACGAGTATTTCCCCACCTTGCAAGCGGAATTTGGCCTGAAGGTGTGGATCCGTAACGCGTCGGCACAGCTCATGGTACGCGCGATAGAACATCCCGGCCTGCGGCGCGTTTGGATCGACGGTTTGCATCAGCTGATTGGAGAAACGAATGCCAGCAATGCTGCCGTCAACGTCGCAGCGAACCAATGGCGCGACGGCATAGGTTTCAGTGCCGTCGTCGAACTCCCGAAACGGCACCGGCATCGTGCATAGCACATCGAAATACGCAGGGTAAT
>JAHEKF010000148.1 GCA_024638465.1 Rhodospirillaceae bacterium
TGATATTGAACCGAGCCCCGAGCTCGTTCCAGGACTGCTCGCCGCCGCGATGGTAGAACCAGCCCATGAACTCTTCCATGCTCATGCCCATGGGCATCGCGCCGCCAAACAGCTCGAACAAAGGGTGCTGGGGCCGCCAGTGGTATTCGCCGGCGTAGTAACCATCGGCTTCGCCCGCAAGTGCGATCTCGAATTCACCGTCTTCGGGCACATCGCCCTCATAAGCGTGGAAGATCAATTCGCCGTTCGTCGCGGTCTCGAGCCACTGGAAGAACCGGTTTGTCGGCTCACCGGTAAAGGTGCTCGTGAGATCGCCGGCTAGCCCGACCACCGTGAACTCTCTGCGGCTTTGCGCAACAGCGGGAGCAGCAGCGAAAGCGCCGATTGCCCCGGACGCCATCGCGGCATTCGTTACGAAGTCTCTTCTTTTCATGATTACGCCTCTCTTCGGATCTTCGTCGCCTGTCGCCGTCTTCGCGAAGATGCTACACCATCCTCGCCGGAGCTCGGGAATCTATGCGAGGCCGCGCGTTTCACCGTGTCGCCCATCAACGAGAACGGACTTGTGATCTTTCACACGCTCGTGCGCGGCAGCGGCCCTGGCTTCGCCTGTCGACTAAATCGTTCGCGTTTCCCGGAGCGCTCGCCGATAATTCTTCTCAGGACGCGACTGGAATGGAACCGCAAAAACGCCCGGCGAATCGATGTCGAAACCCGTAGACGACGAAAATCTTTCCTGGTGGAAGCGCGTCAAGCGGACACGCGGCTACGCACTGACAAAGCGGTTCCTGAAGCGCATCACGGGACAGGACATCTGGATACGCCCCGAGATTAAACGCAACCTGAAGATCTACGCCGACGAATGGGTTATCTGTCCGGAGTGTTTGAGCGATCGCCCGGTCGTCTACTCGGTCGGCATCGGCGAGACCTTAGGCTTCGAGACCGAAATCATTCGCGACCACGATGCGGAAGTTCACGCGTTCGACCCCACGCCGAACACCGCCGAATGGATCACAAAGCAAACGCTACCTGAAGGAATGCATTTTCATCGCTGGGCCCTGGCCGAAACGAGCGGCGAGCTGCGATTCTTCCCGCGAGTACGTCGCAGCGGCAAGAAATCGAGCACGATGTTTACGCTGTCCGAGGCGGACGGCTCGAGCGACGAGGGAATTACTGTCACCGCGAAAGATCTTCCGACGATCATGGCGGAGCTCGGCCACGAAGCCATCGATGTCCTGCGAATGGACATCGAAGGCGCGGAGTTCGCCGTGCTCGAAGCGCTGCTTAACACATCGCTCAGGCCGCCGCAGATCCTCGTCGAATTCCATCACCGCTTTGCCGGTATCGGCAACGACAAAGCGCGCGAGATACTCGCGAAGCTCTACGACGCGGGTTATCGCGTGACCTTCGTGTCCTCGACGGGCCGCGAGGTTTCCTTTCTGCGCGAGTGACGTTGCAGCATCCCGGCACGCGGCGTACGCTGGGTCAAAACACTTGATAACAAAGAGACAACCATGCAGCGATTCATCAGATTCCAGTTCGCGACTGCCGGTTTGATTGCAGCGCTCGCACTGCCGTCGCTCGTCGCCTCTCAGGACGTGCGAATTTTCAATACCGTGAAACAGAAACTCGCGGATGGGCAGCAAGTCGTCGGCGTCACCGTCGCGACTGCCGATCCCGATATCTACTGCGCGGCCGCGGACGCAGGCTTCGATTTTGTCTGGATCGAGATGCAGCACAGCCCGATCACCTATACGGACGCGGCACGGATGATCTGGGCATGCCGGGACGCGCCCGCGGTGCCGTTCATCCGGATTCCCGCGCCGACCGAAGGCGACATTCAGAAAGCGACCGATATCGGCGCGCTCGGCATTATCGTTCCGATGGTGGACGACATCGATGAGATTCGGGACGCGGTGACGTTTGCGCACTATCCGCCAATCGGAAAGCGCAGCCAGGGTGGCGGCCAGTATCGTGCGCTTTACGGCGCCGACTACAGAGCGGCCGCGAACGAGAACATCATGATCGTTGCGATGGTCGAGCAACCCGAAGGCGTCGAGATCGTCGATGACATCGTCGCGGTCGAAGGGGTCGATGTCGTGTTCATCGCCAGTTCGGACCTCGGCAGCTTTACGGGGCTGCCACAGGGCGATCCGGAATACGAAGCGCTCGTCACGAGGGTTCGTGAGACGGTCTCCGGAGCCGGTCTTACGGTAGGCGGGCCGCTCGCATGGATGTCAACGCGCGATGGCTACGGCTTCTTCCAGGCGCCGACGACCACAACGCTGGTCCGCGCCGGCTCGCAGGCCGTGCTGCAGAATGCCAATCCCTGTTTCGGCGTGCCGTCCGGCCAGTCGCCGGTCGAGGGCGAGGACCCCTGCCCCTGAGACAGTGAAACGGGCGAGCGAACTAGAGCGACAGCAGCGCGCTCGCTATCGTCAGCGTCACGACGAGGCCAGTGCCGGCCAGCGTGAGCAATAGCGCGTTCAGCGGCTCGTCCGTCCAGCGCATGGCGGATCCGGCTGCCATGTTCGAGAATTCTGTCTTCATGTCCATATTGCCTCCCGGAGGCGCGTCCCTGTTACTGGATGTCTGGGGGGCAGAAGCGGTCGCAAATATTTGACGCGACCAGGGGGAGGATTGCGAACGATGCGACCGACCCTGCCCAACCAGTAACTAGCAATTACTATGCCAACGCGAAACCCTGTGTTTTCGTTGACACATGGTCGGCAAATGCGTCACGACGGTGCGCAGACCCGACTTCCTGCCCTGTTATTGGGCTCCGGACGAGGTGGCCGGATAAACACTGGCGATCGCATC
>JAHEKF010000076.1 GCA_024638465.1 Rhodospirillaceae bacterium
ATTCCCGCAGGCCTCGGACGCGAGGGACGAAGAACGGCTGGGCCGCGCTTGTGGACTTCGCTCTGCTCAAGTTTTACCGGAATATGTTAACTTAAGGCGCTGATTATACACATAGTCACGCTAGGCAATACCCCTTGCCATCGGGACACTGCAGCGCGCAGACATCTTAGCTCCGGACGCCTTTTCGCATCCCCGGTTCGTCGCGGAACTCGCTATAGTAGCGATATCAGATGTCGCATCGGTCGCAGCATCGGCAAGCTCAACGAGTTTCGTTTATGAAGGTTCGCTGCCACAAAAATCGTGGCATCTTAAATCTGGATCCGGAATCCTGGAACGCGCTTGCCGGAGATTCACCCTTTCTGCGCTACGAGTTTCTCGCCGCTCTGGAAGAAACCGGCTGTGTCGGCGATCAAACGTCATGGCAGCCGTGCCATATAACGGCGACGTCGCCCGACGGCGCGCTTCTGGGAGCGCTGCCGCTGTACATCAAATACGATTCGCGCGGCGAATTCGTGTTTGACTGGGGCTGGGCGAATGCCTATGAACAAGCCGGCCTCGACTATTACCCCAAGCTGGTAAGCGCGGTTCCGTTCACGCCCGCAACAGGACGGCGCATGTTAGTTGCAGACAACGCAGGTTTCCCGGAGATCGCGGACGCGCTACTCGGAGCCGCGCGTGAGCTCGGCAGGTCACTCAATGCATCTTCTTTGCACGTTCTCTTCCCGACCGATGAGCAGAATAATTTTCTTGCCGACGAGGGTCTGCTTACGCGAAAAAGCTGCCAGTTCCATTGGCACAATGACAACTATCAAAGTTTCGAAGATTTCCTCAGCCGATTCAGCTCGGCCAAGCGCAAGAAGGCACGAAGAGAAAGACGGAGAATCACCGAAGCGGGAATTCAATTTCAACACCTGAGCGGCGAAGAACTCACCAACGACGATTGGGACGCCGTATTCGGCTTTTACGCGAAGACGTTCTTGCGACGCGGACGCTCACCTTATCTCAGCCGCGAATTCTTTAAGGCGATAGCCGCGAGCATGCCGAAAAGTATTGTGGTTATCCTGGCACGATACGAGCAGCAACCCATAGCGTCTGCTATCTGTTTCCGCAGCAGCGATACGCTATATGGGCGGTACTGGGGGAGTCTCGCGGATTTTCACAGCCTTCATTTCGAGACTTGCTACTACCAGGGGATCGAATACTGCATCCGTGAAGGCTTGCGTCGATTCGAGCCAGGTACGCAGGGAGAGCATAAGATCAGTCGTGGATTTACGCCCAAGGCGACCTGGTCGAACCACTGGATACTCGATCCCGAGTTCGGGCATGCCGTCGCCGAGTTTCTCGATCGCGAACGTGAGCACGTAGAAGCGTATATGGATGAGCTCGCGGAACATGCCCCTTATCGGCGCGGAGTGGCCTTTCCGCCGCCCGCGAGATAGTCCACTAGAGCGGCGGAGAAGGACAAAGTGAGCAGGCCGCGCTGGCTTACAACCGCCGACGCCCCGGATGAATTTCCGCCGCTCGCCGAAGCATTAACCGATCCCAATGGTCTGATCGCGCTCGGCGGGGACCTCAGTCCGGATCGTTTGCTTGCCGCCTATTCACGCGGCATCTTTCCCTGGTTCGAACACGGACAGCCGATACTCTGGTGGTCACCCGACCCCCGCGCCGTGTTGTGGCCACAAGATCTGCACGTGTCGCGACGTCTTAAGCGAACGCGGCGGCGTCTCGGCCTCCGCCTCACGAGCGATACGAACTTTGCACTCGTTATCGACCGCTGCGCGGAGCCTCGCCGTTACGCCGACTCGACCTGGATAACATCGGAGATGCGCGCTGCCTATTGCTCGCTGCACGAACTCGGTTGGGCGCATTCCATCGAAGCCTGGCAAGAGAACGAACTCGTTGGCGGCCTCTACGGCGTTGCAATCGGCCGGGTGTTTTTCGGCGAATCCATGTTTTCGAACATTTCCGACGCGTCGAAGATCGCCTTGATTGGAGCAAGCGAGTATCTTGTCGCTCGCAATTTCGCGCTGATCGATTGTCAGGTGTGGTCAAGCCATCTGGAGAGTCTCGGCGCGACGACACTCCCTCGTACAGAGTTCGTAGCCTTGCTCGAAAATTACTGCAAGCCGCCCGGAATACCCGGCCCATGGACCGAGGACTTCACGGCATTCCACGAAAAAGCCTGATTCCGCACTAATTTCAAGCCGCTTCTGCGTCGGCCGCCATTGCGGGCATCTCGGCGGATGTGCAACAATTCTGCGCCCCAAGGCAGACGAAGCGACGAATGGCGAAAGAAGAAGCAATCCAGATGGAAGGTGTGGTCTCGGAGACGTTACCGAACACCACATTCCGTGTGGAACTCGAAAACGGCCACATCGTCACGGCACACATTTCGGGGAAAATGCGCAAGAACTACATTCGTATTCTGAAGGGAGACCGGGTGACAGTCGAGCTTACTCCCTACGACCTGTCGAAGGGACGCATCGTCTACCGATCGCGTTAACGGGGTTATGCCTCGGGCAGATGCTCGAGTTCGCGAGTGGCTGACTCTGAAATCAGGATGAGCCCGTCGCCGTCCTGATTCAGGTCGACCCGCACGTGACCGCCCTCGGCCAGCTTTCCGAACAACAGCTCTTCAGCGAGCGGACGCTTGATGTGCTCCTGTATGACTCGCGCCATGGGTCGAGCCCCCATCTTCTTGTCGTAACCACGTTCAGCTATCCAGCTTCGCGCCGCAGGCTCTAACTCGATAGTGACATCGGTCTTGTCGAGCTGTGCTTCAAGCTCAACAATCAGCTTGTCGACGACACGCGCTATCGACGTTTCGTCGAGCGCGTCGAATTCGATAATAGCGTCGAGTCGATTGCGGAACTCTGGCGCGAACATTTTCTTAATGACTTCTTGTGCATCGCTCGAGTGGTCCTGCAGAGTAAACCCGACCGACGCGCGGCTCGCCTCTTGAGCACCGGCGTTAGTCGTCATGACGATAGTCACATTGCGGAAATCCGCTTTGCGGCCGTTGTTGTCCGTCAGCACGCCATGATCCATTACCTGCAGAAGGAGATTAAAAACCTCCGGGTGTGCTTTCTCGATCTCGTCGAGTAGCAGAACACAATGCGGATTCTTGGTAATTGCCTCGGTCATCAAACCGCCTTGATCGAATCCGACATAGCCAGGTGGTGCGCCGATCAACCGTGAGACAGTGTGTTTTTCCATGTACTCAGACATATCGAAACGAATTAGCTCTACGCCCATGGCCATCGCCAGCTGCCGGGTAACCTCGGTCTTGCCTACACCCGTCGGCCCGGAGAACAGGAAGGAACCGACCGGACGTTGCTCGTCGCCGAGGCCCGATCGCGCCATCTTGATCGCCGAAGCGAGCGCACTGATCGCGCGGTCCTGACCGAAAATAACGAGCTTGAGGTCGCGCTCGAGATTTCGAAGAACATCGCGGTCGGACACAGACACCGTCTTCGGTGGAATTCGCGCCATCTTCGCCACGATGTTCTGGATGAGTTCTACATCAACTGTATTCTGCCGTTCGGCCTCGGGTTGAAGTCGCCGGTTCGCGCCGGCTTCATCGATGACATCGATTGCCTTGTCGGGTAGCTGCCGGTCATTAATGTGCTTGCTGGAAAGCTCTGCCGCAGCCTCCAGCGCATCGTCGTCGTAAGTGACATTGTGATGTTCCTCGAAACGGCTCTTGATTCCGCGCAGTATCTCGATCGTCTCTTGAATCGTCGGCTCGACGATATCGATCTTCTGAAATCGCCGTGCCAGCGCGTGATCCTTCTCGAAGATGCCGCGATACTCCGAGTAAGTCGTCGATCCAATACAGCGCAACTCGCCGTTGGCCAGTACTGGCTTGATCAGATTCGACGCATCCATTACGCCGCCCGAAGCCGCCCCCGCACCGATGACCGTATGTATCTCGTCGATAAAGAGAATCGCGCCCGGCTGCTTCTTGAGCTCGCTAATGACACCTTTGAGTCGCTTCTCGAAGTCGCCGCGGTATTTGGTCCCGGCTATCAGCGACCCCATGTCGAGCGCATAAATTGTACAGTCGCGCAATATCTCGGGTACGGCCCGCTCGGTGATAAGGCGCGCAAGCCCTTCGGCCAGTGCGGTTTTTCCGACGCCGGCTTCACCGACGAAAAGAGGATTGTTCTTCCGCCGGCGACAGAGAATCTGAATCGTGCGCTCGATTTCGAGTTCACGCCCGATCAGCGGGTCGATTCTGCCCTCTTCTGCACGCTCATTCAGATTGCTGGTAAATCGCTCGAGAGCCGTGGCTTCGGCGCGATCGCCGTCTACGGCCTCCGCTTCATTTTCAGATTCTGTACCGGATTCCTGGAGTCTCGAAAAACCATGCGAAATGAAGTTGACGACATCAAGACGCGAAACGTCGTGCAGACCCAACAGGTAAACTGCCTGCGACTGCTTTTCGCTGAAAATTGCAACCAGTACGTTCGTCGGCGTGACTTCCTTGCGTCCGCTTGACTGGACATGGAACACCGCGCGCTGCAACACACGCTGAAAGCCGAGCGTCGGTTGCACGTCGACCTCTTCGCTATCGTCGTCCTGCGTGAGACGCGGCGTCGACTCCGTAATGAACTCCATAAGATCGCGTCGAAGCTGCGCGATATCGGTACCACAGGCGTTGAGGATTTCCACTACCTGTGGCGTATCGAGCAGCGCGAGCAGGAGATGCTCCACGGTGATGAATTCGTGTTGCGCCTCGCGCGCCTTCTGGAACGCTTCGTTAAGACAGTATTCGAGTTCGCTTGATAGCATCAGGTCTCTTCCATCGTGCAAAGCAGCGGATGCTGGTGCTGCTGCGCCAACCCCGTCACTTGCGCTACTTTAGTCTCGGCGATCTCGAAAGTGTATACCCCGCAGATACCTTTCCCCTTCGTATGCACCTCGAGCATGACGCGAGTAGCCGTTGACCGATCCATCGAAAAAATCTTCTGCAGGATCTCCACGACGAACTCCATCGGCGTGTAATCGTCGTTGAGTAAGACCACCCGGTAGAGCGGCGGTTTCTTGAGACGAGGTCGCGCTTCCTCGACGGCCAGGCCGTGGTCACTCTCATCTCCAGTCTTGATCGGTTCGTCCGGCATAAGGCTTTATTATCGGGTCTGATCGCGGAATTTAAAGGTGTCCGGGAAGCCTCAATTTCACTAAACGACCCTTTTTCCGGTCGACTGAGTCCAAAAGCGTCGAAATGGGTCGAAATCTGCCGCCCAAGTCACTTGTTCCGCTCGCAAAGCGTGCCTATCATGAATGGTTAGGCCGGCAAGCCACGGGGTTCCAGACCGCATCGATGGACGTCGCGACGCATCTACTCCAATGGAAGGAGCAACCGCCCGAGGAATGGGCGCGAGCCGCGAATCGCCTCCTCCCGCCGATCGTCAGCGCACTGCTGATCGTTGCGCTCGCGTACAAACTGGCGCAGCTGACCTGGGCGCTGTTCCCCGGCGTTCCCGCGAATCAGCCTCCGCCGATTGTAAATACGCCGATCGCGCGTAACGGCACGCCCCAGACGGGTGTCGATTTCTCGGTCATTACAGGAGCCAGCCTGTTCGGCGTTGCGTCCGCCGGACCCCCGCCCGTCGACGAATCAGTCGTCGACGCGCCGGAGACCAGTCTGAACCTGGAACTGCGGGGCATTGTCTCCAGCCAGGACAGCGACTCCGGCTGGGCGATTATCGCCGACGGTCGCGGCCTCGAGAAAACCTATTTCGTCGGCGATACTCTCGACAACAGCGGTGGAACCGTTTTGCACTCCGTCTTCGGCAATCGCGTCATCCTGAACCGTGCCGGCAATCTCGAAACGCTTAGCCTTCCCAAAGAACTTTCGTCGAGTACGGTGGCGATCGCTGCACGACCACAGATTGCACAACCGGCAGCACCGGCTTCGTCACTGCAACAAGTAATAGCGCAGAACGCGTCGCGAATCACCGACATCCTGCGAGTAGTTCCTCACATCGAACAAGGCCAGATGGTCGGCTTCCGTCTCAACCCGGGCCAGTCGCGCGAGCAGTTCGACGCCCTGGGGCTACTGCCCGGCGACGTCGTCACTGATATCAACGGAACTGCGCTTACCGATCCGAGCAGGGGCTTGCTCGTGTTCGAGGCACTCGGTGAAGCAACCATGGCGAACGTTACGGTAATACGCAACGGTCAACCGGAGGTTCTCGCAATCGATACGAGTCAATTAGAGGGACTGGCCGAAGGTCGTCAGTAGACGAACCGACAGCGAGATAAAAGAATCGAACGAACAGGCATTATTAGATGCAACACAGACTGAAAGTGATAACGCTGGGATTAGTCCTCAGCTTCGGCACGTCGGTGGCTCAAGAAGACGGCAACCAGATCATGCCGAACTTTCGCGAGGCCGATATTCGCGAGATCGTTGAAGCCGTCGGAGAAGTGACGGGCTATAACTTCCTCGTCGATCCACGTGTTCGCGCACAGGTCACGCTCTTGTCCTACTCACCGATGTCGACCGACGCGTTCTATGATGCGTTCCTGGCAACTTTGCAGGTCCATGGGTTCGCGGCGCTGGATTCGGGCAGCGTTATCAAGATTGTGCCGGACGCAAATGCTCGTCAGCTCCCCGGGGCTCCCCCCGGCTCCGAGGGCGACCATTTCGTTACGCAAACCGTTACGCTCCAGAATATCGGCGCAGCCCAGCTGGTTCCGATTCTTCGTCCGCTCGTTCCGCAATACGGCCACCTGGCAGCTCACCCGACGTCGAACATTCTCATCATTGCGGATCGCGCGAGCAATGTGAACCGAATGCTGAACATCATCGGACGCATGGATCAGGCTGGCGATGAGGATATCGAAGTCATTCGTCTGGAGAACGCGTCGGCAACAGAAGTTGTCCGGATGCTTACCGCACTGAATCAGGCAGCAGCAGCTGCCGGCGGCGCGCCGGCCGCGCAAATCGCCGCCGACGATCGAACCAACAGCGTGCTGGTCAGCGGAAACATGAACAATCGACTCCGCTATCGCGCGCTCATCGCACATCTCGACACGCCCAACGAAGACGGCGGAGATACACGCGTCAGATATCTCGATTACGCCGATGCAGAGGCACTTGCAAGCAGCCTCCAGGCACAGTTCTCCGGAGTCACAGCCGGCGCCGAGGGCGCGGCGGGCGCCGCAACTCAAGGCGTCAGCATCTGGTCGGATCCAGGTACGAACGCGCTGGTCATCAATGCGCCGGCTAACGTCCTTCAGGACATGACTTCAGTCATCGACCGGCTCGATATCCCGCGCGCGCAGGTGAAGGTCGACGCCATCATCGTTGAAGTCAGCGAAGAGCTGGCCGGATCGCTCGGAGTCAGCTGGGTGGCAGAAGGTTCGGGCTCCAATAATCCCGTTGCTCTGACGAATTTCGGCTCGACGCTTCCTGGCGTCATCGAACTCGCGACAGTCGGCGCTAGCGGCACACCCAACCCATCGGCACTCCCGGAGGGTGCGGTATTGGCCGTGGGCTCGATCAACGACTCGGGCACGAGTTGGGCGGCCGTGCTGAGTGCTTTGCGCGGCGATGCGACAACGAACATTATCGCGACGCCGTCGATTGTCACGCTCGACAACGAACAGGCAGAAATTCGCGTCGGCCAGGAAGTACCGTTTCTGACCGGTAGCTTCTCCAACACCGGCGCAGTAGCGGGGTCGGTAAATCCGTTTCAGACTATTCAGCGCGAGGAGGTCGGTACGAGCCTGACCATCACGCCGCAGATCGACTCAGGCACCGGCGTCAAACTCACCATCGAACAGGAAACCTCGAGTATCAGCTCGGGCGCGTCTGGAGCAGTCGACCTCGTGACGAATAACCGGGTTATCACGACTTCGGTTTTCGTCGAAGATCAGAACATTCTGGTCCTGGGCGGACTCATCGATGAGGAACTGCGTGAGAGCGAACAGCGCGTACCTTTCCTCGGGCGCATACCGGGACTGGGCTGGCTGTTCAGAGCGCAGACAACGGAGACCGTGAAGAGAAATCTCATGGTATTTATCCGTCCGACCATTCTCCGCGACAGTATTCAGGCCAGCTTCGAGACCGACGCAAAATACCGCTTCATCCGCGATCTGCAACTCGAACAGGCCGAGGAACCCGTACCGCTGCTTCGCGATGCGGCTCGCCCGCTATTGCCGGAGCTTCCAACACCTGCGCCTGCGCCGGAATCTGCGGCTCAGGAGCCTGCGAATAATGGCGGCTAATCTGGAACTGGAACTGGAGCCGGACCAGCAGGAAACGCTGCCGGGCCGGCGCCTCCCGTTCGCTTTCGCGAAGCGACACGGAATTCTGTTACTGGATAACGGCGACGGCCGCGCGGAGGCGATCTACCGTCCCGGCGTCTCGACACTGAGTCTCGCCGAAGTTCGGCGCTTCGTCGGTCACGCCGTCAGCTATACCTGCGTTGACGAAGCGACATTCGACGAACGACTCCAGGGCTCCTACGAGAGCGGCGCAGCAATGACCATGATGGAAGGTCTCGACGACGAGACCGACCTGCTCGAAGTCGCGCAACAGCTCCCCGAACCTTCCGATCTTCTCGAGAGCGACGATGAAGCACCGATTATAAGGCTGATCAATGCAGTGCTTACGGAAGCAGTTAAAAAAAATGCTTCGGATATACACATCGAGCCCTACGAGAACCGGCTGGCGGTACGCTTCAGGATAGATGGCGTGTTGCAGGAGGTGCTGCAGTCACGTCGCGCCGTTGCGCCGCTGGTCGTGTCGCGCATCAAGGTGATGGCCAAACTGGATATCGCGGAGAAGCGACTTCCTCAGGATGGTCGTATTTCGCTCAGGATCGCCGGACGCGCGGTCGACGTCCGCGTATCGACGATTCCTTCCGGCCATGGCGAGCGCGTCGTGCTGCGCCTGCTCGACAAGCAGGCGGGTCGACTCGAGCTGGCACATCTCGGCATGCTGGAACGCGACCAGAATAATATGGATTCGTTGATTCATCGTCCGCACGGAATATTACTCGTGACGGGGCCGACCGGTTCCGGCAAGACGACAACGCTCTACGCCGCCCTCGAGCGAATTAACGATCTGAGCCGGAATATTCTGACCGTCGAAGACCCGATCGAGTACTACATCGACGGGATCGGGCAAACACAGGTCAATACCAAAGTAGAAATGACGTTTGCCAAAGGACTTCGCGCGATTCTCCGACAGGATCCCGATGTCGTCATGGTGGGCGAGATTCGCGACCTCGAGACTGCCGAGATCGCCGTACAGGCGAGTCTTACCGGTCACCTGGTACTCTCGACGCTGCATACGAATACGGCTGTTGGCGCCGTAACCCGATTGCGAGACATGGGCGTCGAACCGTTTCTGTTGTCGTCAAGTCTCATCGGAGTGCTGGCGCAACGACTCGTTCGTGTTCTTGATCCGACCACTCGAGAACCCTATACCGCAAGCGAATACGAATGCGGCATTGTCGGCGCCGATCCCGCCAGCCCGCCAACCCTTTATCACGAATCGAAAGGCGAGCACGGCTATCAGGGACGAACAGGAATCTACGAGCTGATTTCGGTCGACGACCAGATGCGCACGATGATCCATGACGGCGCGAGCGAGCAGCAGCTGGAGAGCTACGCGCGCGAGCAGGGGCCAGGAATCAGGCAGGCCGGAATCGACAAGGTGCTCGACGGGACAACGACTCTCGAGGAAGTGCTTAGAGTCACGCGGAGCGACTAGTGGGCGCGTATGCGTACGTTGCCTATGACGGCTCAGGAAAAGAGCGCAAGGGCGTACTCGAAGGCGATACGCCACGACAGATTCGCTCGCTGCTGCGCGAGCGCGAACTTCACCCCATCGAAGTCACTGAAGTCGAAGCACAAGAGCGTAAGCGGCGAACAGGGCTTTCGCTCAGGCGCGGCGTGTCCGCGCTGGATCTAGCGCTGCTGACGCGACAGCTTGCGACATTGACCAGAGCCGGACTGCCGCTCGAAGAGGCCTTGCAGGCGGTTAGCGAACAGACCGAGCGCCCGCGACTCAAGAGCATCATACTCGGCGTCCGCGCAAAAGTACTCGAAGGTCATACGCTTGCGGCAGGACTCGATGATTTTCCGCAGGCATTCCCGAAAATCTACCGTGCCACGGTCTCAGCCGGAGAGCAGGCGGGAAAACTGGATGCCGTACTGGAACGGCTGGCAGACTACACGGAGTCGCGCCATAACCTCAGGCAAAAAATCAGTCACGCACTGATTTATCCCGTCGTCCTTACGACGTTCGCATTGACGATCGTCACGCTGATGCTTGTATACGTTGTACCGAAAGTCGTCGGAGTGTTCGAAAGCACCGGTCAGGCATTGCCGTTGCTCACGCGCGGGTTGATTGCGCTATCGACGTTTCTGCAGGATTGGTGGTGGATGTTACTCATTGGAATCGCGACGATAGCTTTCGGCATCAACAGGCTGCTGCGCCGCGAAGGTCCGCGAAGATCCTACCATCGCTGGCTATTGCGATCCCCGCTTATCGGGCGCATCAGCCGCGGACTCAACACCGCGCGCTTCACGCGGACATTGAGCATCCTGAGCTCGAGCGGCGTTCCGGTCCTCGAAGCCATGAACATCAGCGGATCGGTCGTCACGAATCTACCGATGCGCGACGCGGTCGAGGAAGCGACGGTGCGCGTTCGAGAAGGTGGCTCTATCGGCCGGTCGCTCGGACAATCGAAACTGTTCCCGGCAATGAGCATTCATCTGATATCCAGCGGAGAAACGTCGGGAGAACTCGACAGCATGCTCGAGCGTGCTGCAAGTCACCAGGAAAACGAAATGGACAGCCTGCTCGGAACGATGCTCGGGATCCTCGAACCGGCATTGATCGTCATCATGGGGCTCATGGTTCTGGCCATCGTCATGGCAATTTTGCTACCGATCTTCCAGATCAACCAACTCGTCGCGTAGCGGAGTCCCTGGGGCCGGTCGCGATTGGCGGCTGGTGATTGATGGTCGGGCCCGGAGAGTCCGTCTCACTTAATCTCGGCTCGACGTCCGTGTCTCGCCTCGAATCGTGTCCTCGTCGCTCAACTGCCGTCCATGGCACGCTCCTCGTCTACGACGCTC
>JAHEKF010000149.1 GCA_024638465.1 Rhodospirillaceae bacterium
CCCGACGAGCTGCCTGGCAGGCTCGACCTGGCGGTAGCAGGGCACGAGTCCCGGCCCCTGCGCCTCGGGCTCGAGCTCGACGGCGAGATCCGACGGGTCGCTGATCGGCGGATCGTATTGAATCGGATAGTTACTGATGCCGTACTGCAGTCCGCCGCGCGGGTTGTACTCGACTGCGGAGGTATTGACACCGCGAATCGGCGGCGCTGCCGGCTCGGCCGTGACAATGGCTCTGACGAGGTCCGGACGGGCCTGCGCGACGGGCCAGCCGAACGCACCGCCCTGAGAATGCGTAAGCAAGATCACGGGGCTGCCGATCATGTCGAGCAGCGCGATATTCGCCTCGACGGCCGGGCCGTCCTGCCCGCCCATGAACTGCACCTGGGTCTTGTTGAAATCATCGAAGATTTTATCGCCCATACGTCCGGTCCCGGGCCATTGCGTCTGCCGCGACGCCTGCGGGAAATCGGCCGTCGCGGCCGATGCCGTGAAGATCTGCTCGAGATTCGGCGCATTGCGAATCCGCAGAGGGCCGTCGTGGTTGGGCACGTAAGCCGACCGACCGCGCCCCGGGTAGTCTTCCATGTAGACCACGTATCCCATCTCGAGGAAATCGTAGGCCCATCCGGGTCTGCCATCCGGCGTCTGCAGCCAGTCCACACCGGTCTGACCGGCACCGTGGAACAACACGATCGGATATGGGTGACGAATTTCGCGAGGCACCATGACCTCGACGTACATCGCGCCACCCATCGTCGCCTGATCTCCCTCGCGAACGTAGTCACCGCCGGCGTAGAAGAAGCCATGGTAGGCAACGTTGTCGAGCGGGATCATCGGAATCGCATCGGGCACGCGCTGCGCCTGGGCAGTCACCACGAACATCACAGCGAGTAACGCCGAACCGAGCGCTTTACATGTCTTTGTCTTCATTTTCTGTCTTCCTGGCCGGGCGCACTGCCCGGCGTGTTCGAGGCTACAGCGCCCCAATCGCCAACGGGTCTATTCCCACGCCGCATAGTGCGGCGTACCGAGCATCGTCTCCGGACGCGCGCCTTCCCGCGGAATAAACTTCTGCGCGCGTCCACCACCGACCTCGGCGACATAGAAATTGCCTTCCTGGTCGACACTCAAGGCATGGACGCCGAAAAACGCGCCCGGAAAATCGCCGAAGATCCCCCACGAGTAGATCAGCTCGCCGTTTGCGCTGTAGCCGAGGATCTTCGACGTCGCCCGGTCAGCTGCCCAAAGAACATTGTCTTCGCCCATATAGATCAGATGAATGTCCGTGGGTTCCGGACCGAAGCTCCACTCGTCCTGATAGTTGCCGTCGTAGTCGAAGATCTGTACGCGATTGTTCGCCCGATCGTTGACGTAAACGAGCTCATCATCGATGTTGACGGCTACGCCGTGGACGTTATTCATGTAGCCGGGACGCGTCTCTCTGCCACCGCGCGCGCCGGGTTGACCCCAGGTCATGAGAAAGTTGCCGTCTTTGTCGAACTTCACGACGCGCGTGTTGATATAGCCGTCGGCGATGAAGATGAACTCTTCGGTAAAGGCCATGAACGTCGGACGGTAGAAGTGACTGTCATCGTTGCCGCGTTCGTTCGGCACACCGATTGTCTGCACGAGCTCGCCACCGTCGTTCGTGAACTTGAAGATCGCATGTCGATAATCGTCGACGACCCAGACGTGCTTCTCGGGGTCCCAGGGATCGATCGCCACGAAATGCGGCCTGCGGAACAAGCTGTCCCACTGCGTCCATTCCTCGATGATCTCACCCTCGCGATTCACAACAACGAGCGTGTGTTCCCAGCGATGATCGAGACCGTAGACGCCACGGTCGTTGTCGCCGCCGTCGAGCGAACCGGGCAGGGCCGCGCGGGGGCCGACCGATGCATTGCGCCACGGTAGCTGCGCGACAGGATAGGACACGCCAGGGCCACCGCCGTCGTACTGGACGAAGGTTTGCGGCCGCTCGATGTTCGGCAGCTCGCCCCGGAACAGCAGATACACGCGGTCCGGGCTCTCTGCGAACACGCTCTGGCCGGCACCCCAAGTCCATGCCTCGTGACCCGGCAGGGTCGAAATGTCCTGAGGCCAGTTCGGATCGACCTCGTAAGGGCCGAATAGCTCTTGTCCACCCTTGACGCCCGGAACGGCTGCGAAGGTATTGTTGCCGCGGCGCTGCGCCTCGGCCGGGTCGCTCGATAAAACCACGGCAACGACCACGGCGATGGCACCACCCGTTAACAATGACAGCTGCTTTCGCATCAAAATTCTCTCCAGAAAATCTACTGAACTACGTTGATCTGGTTGTGACTCAGGTTGGCTCCAGCGTCAATTTACGGTGTCCTGAATCCAATCGTGGATGAACCCGATGATGTCGTCGCTATTGAGCTCGAGCATCATCATGTGACCGTTGCCGCTCAGTCCATGCTCCTCGAGCCGCACGAACTCGGCGTTGCCGCCGGCCTGGTTGATCCATTTCGGAATACAGGCATCGAAGACGCGATGGTAGGTACCGTCCGCGGAGATCGCTAAGATCGGGATGTCGGCAAAGTTCACGAGCCGGCGCGCAGGCTCCTCCTGCAGATAGCACGCGATCTCACCCGGCCGATCGCCCTCCTCCTCGAGATACACCGCAAGCTCCGAGGGATCGTTGACGGGCGGGTCATACGTCAATGGATAGTTCGTAGGGCCCCAAACGTTGCCGAGGCGATCACGATACTCGACGTTGGCCGTGTCGACGGGCCTGATCTGCGGACCGCCGGGCTCGAC
>JAHEKF010000028.1:0-4987 GCA_024638465.1 Rhodospirillaceae bacterium
CGGTCTGCAGCTCGAGCTCTACCACGGCATACTGCAGCCTCTAATCACTGGCGCGCCATGACCGGTCACGATCAATGCAGGTATGTCTCTTCGACGCGTCGGCGCTGGCGCCTGCTGCTGCAGAGCTTCGCAAGCGCGGCCGCTGTGACGATCGTTGCTGGAGCCCTGTCGTTCCCCGTCTGCGCCGCGAGTGTTCGCGGCGAAGTCATTACGCTTGTTAGCCCCAATAGTGCCGGCGGGATGATGACCCGCTACGCGCGCATGATCGCACCTTATATCGCAAAACATTCCGGTGCCGCGGACGTTCGCATTCGTGTCATGACCGGCGGCGGCGGAATTCGTGGTTCCAACTATGTCTGGTTTGCGGAGCCGGATGGCCGGACGATCGCATTCACCAGTATTCCGTCGCTCATCCTCGCAGAACTGTCCGGTAGCGAGGCGGCGCAATTCAGCGCTACGGAGTTCGTGTATCTCGGGAGAGCGGCGACCGAGCCGAGGGTGTTAACGGTTGGCGCGGTGTCCGAGATTCGGTCGATCGAAGATGCGCGATCGTTATCGCGACCGTTCGTATTTCCGTCGCAGGGTACGGATGAAGATTTCTATTCGATGGCGGTTCTCGCGGATGCTTTCGACATCGATCTGAAGGTCGTGAGCGGTTATAACGGAAACGCCGATACTGCGCTCGCCGTGATCAAGGGCGACGGTGACGGCCATATAACGAGCTGGTCCGCTTCGCTCGCTGTCATCGAGGCGGGTGACGAGCGGCCGATTATGTCGCTTAGTGCAGAACGGTTTGCGCCCTACCCCGAGGTGCCGACAGCGCTGGAACTCGCATCCGGCGAAGCGCGCGAGGCCGTACAAGCGATCGTCAACATGCTCGACATGCGTCGCGGCTTTTTCGGTCCGCCTGGGCTGGATCCGGAAGCGACGCACGAACTGCGTTCAGCGATCGTCGCCGCGCTGGCAGACCCGGATTTAATAGCAGAATCGCAGCTTGCGGGATTGCCTTTGCTGCCATCGGACGGCCGCGCCGAGCAAGCGAAAATCGATCAGATCGTCGCTGCGAGCGGGCACATAGTCCCTATCCTGCGGGCTGCGCTGGACGCCATCCGCTAGCCGAACAGCAGCGACCGGTGGAAAAGCAAATTCATCAGTTCGCCGTAGAAGGCCCAGAGCAGAAACGCGGTCGCCGCAGCATAAGCGAGCGCGACGGGCCATCTGTATGAGCCCCAGGTCATGAGATAGGCGGCGACGAACGCGGGTAGAGCCACGAGCTGACCGGCAACGTAGGTCAGCCCGAACATCGCGAGCAGAAAGCCGATAAAGGCCAGGCTCGCAGGTAACTCGGCTTTCCGGATTGCCGAGCGCCACGCGGCGAAAAAGCTTGCACTTTCCCTGACGGTCTGTCCGGATGCGACGAAGTCCTTGATCAGAATCATTGCTATGAGCGGTAAGCCGATAGCAAGAATCGCGTTCGGGAACTGCGCCGTTGCCCGCTGCTCGAATCCGAGTGTTATCCAGAATGCGACCGCGAAGACAGCGGCAATAACCAAAGTGACCGGCAGGGAGATCAGCGGATTGATGGCAGCTCCTTCGCCCGCTTCGGAGTCTTCCTTTGGCTTCGGTTTAATAACGCCATACAGCGCCAGTATGATGGTGATCAGGATGAGCAGCTCGATAATGACGACAATCGGCCGCGAGTAGAGCCAGGCATACTGGCCGTAAATCTGGGTGCTGAGCTGATAATTATTTTCCATGAGCGCGCCCAGGACCAGCGCCAGGATCAATGGCGGTCGTGGCCAGCCGCCCTGTTTCATAAGATAGCCGACCGTACCCATCGCGAGAGCGACCCACCAATCGCCTATCGAGTTCGTCGCGATCCATGCGCCCATGAGAAGGACTGTCATTACGCCCGGAACGATCAAATGACCGGGAACGAACGCGATCTTGTAAATTTGCCTTGCGAAGTAGAGCAGTAGACCGGCTGCGATAACGTTCGCAATCGCGATTTCCCAGACCATGCTGAACGTCAGTGGCAAGTCGAACGTCAGCATGTCCGGGCCCGGCCTCAGTCCCTGGATCACGAGAGCGCCAAGCAAGATTGCCGTGCCTATGCTGCCCGGAATACCGAACGCGACAGTTGGTATCAGCGCTCCGGCCTTGTGAGCGTTGTTGGCGGTCTCGGGCGCAATCACACCCCGTATGTCGCCGTTGCCGAATTTAGACTTGTCCTTCGCGCTCTGTACGGCGTGCCCGTAGGCGATCCAGTCTACGATCGTTGCACCAAGCCCCGGCAACATTCCGACGTAGGTGCCGATCAGTGCGCTCCTGATGGTAAGCCAACGATGAGTGAGGACGTCTTTCATCCCCTGCAGAATGCCCGCTGCCCCCGAGTCCTTAGGTGCAACCCGCGAAATAGAAGTGCCTTTGACGGCAAGCTCCATGAGCTCCGGAATACCGAAAAGGCCAAGGACGATGGGGATCAAAGGTAGCCCGTCAAGCAGATAATTCACGCCGAAATAAAAACGTGGAACGCCGGTCGCGTCCGCGTACCCGACTGTCGTCAATAGCAAGCCGAAACAGGCGACAGCAATGCCTTTGAGCAGGGAGCGGCCGGAGAGCACGCCGACCATGGTCAGCCCCAGCACGGACAGCATGAAGAACTCCGGCACGCCGAACGCGTTAATGAACGGCAGAATGATCGGTAACGATACCGCCAATAACAGTGCTCCAACGACGCCACCAAACGCAGATACCGTATACGCGGCGCCGAAGGCACGCGCAGCCTGGCCTTGCTTGGCCAGCGGATAGCCATCGAGGATCGTCGCCTGAGATGCCACTGTGCCGGGAATCCCGAACATGATCGATGAGATGCTGTCGGCGGTAGACGTCACTGCGTACATGCCGAGCAGAAGTGCGAAAGCCGGCGCCGTATCCATCCCGAATGTAAACGGCAGCATCAGCGCCAGGCCGACGGCGCCCCCAAGACCGGGAACGGCGCCAATCCAGATCCCCATGAAAATGCCGAGCAGAAGATACAGCGGCGAAGGCCAGCTGAAAGCGAGCGCGAGTCCCTCGAGCATGCTTTCGATCATGCTGATGCTGATCTCGTGTCGGTAGCTTAAGGTCTATCGATCAACGAACTTGATCGATGTACTCGGTCAGGAACGCGGACACTTCCGGCGTCACGTCGTACAGGCTTTGCATTAACTGCGTACCCTGCTCTGCGCCGACCGGCGGCAGCACGAAACCGTACATCTTGCGAGCTTCTTCCTGGTACGCCGGATCTTCCGTGACGGCGGCGAAGCTCTCACGCAGTATCTCCACGACCTCGTGTGGCGTACCCGGCGGTGCCATGGCGGCATAGACGATGTCATTTACGCGCGGCATGACCCATCTGAGCATTTCATATTCCGGGCCAGATGGCGGCTCGCCTCTGACGCGCTCGTAGAATTCTTCGAAACTCGGAATGTCGGAGGCGACATCAAGGGCGTACGGTTCTCCGTCGGGACCGGTTCCGGGATTGTGCCAGAGCGGAATCGCGAGACCTTGCTCTACGAGCGTCGGTTCGATCGAGAATCGGTACTGACCCAGCGATGCGACCTGGATATCGACTTCGCCGCGGCGAGCGGCGTTAAAGATGTCGGCGCCGCCCTGAAATCCCGTGACGTACTGATAGTCGACGCCGAGTGTATCCAGGGCAAGACGCCCGAGCAGGTCCATGCGCGCGATTGGACTGTTGCCGCCAAACCGGAGATTCGCCGTTGCAAGCAGATCCTCGGGGGTGGTCACCTTCTCCGTACGGACGTAAGCCATGTTCGGACTCATGAGACCGCCGATGAACGGCATCTCCGAAAAGTTCGCTCGCAGGCCCGGTGTCTGAAGCACCGCTTCGATACCCGCCGTCGGCGAAAAAATCACGTGCTTGCCGTCGGCATCAGCAACCTCGGCGCCATAATTAAAGACACGAGCGCCGCCGCCGCCAGGCATGTTGCGGACAACCATGGTCGGTTCGCCCGGAATTTTTTCCTGCCAGAATCGTGAGAACATCCTTGCGGCAAGATCACCGCCACTGCCGGGCGTTCGCCCGACGTAGACCGTAATCGTCTCGCCTTCGAAGTAATCGTCCTGCGCTTGCGGCGTGATGCCAGTCACACTCAGAAGGACGCTGGCGGTCAGTAGCAAAGAAAAAATTCGACCAGTTGACATCGGTGCAAGCTCCCGCGAAGGCTGGTTAATATACCCGGTTTAGCGGCGGATCGCCGTCTATAAGGACCCGAACGACGTTATCCCATGCGACCTGGAAGAGAGTTGCCCAGGCCTGACGAGAGACGCCGGCGATATGCGGCGTAAACAGAATCCGCTGCGCAGCTTCGCGTTCGAGCGCCAGCAGCGGATTGGAAGCATCGGGCGGTTCCTCGGAATAGACGTCGATAGCCACGCCGCCCAGTCGCCCGGCAGAAATCGTGTCGGCGAGCGCCTTTTCGTCGACGATACCGCCACGCGCAGCGTTTATCAGAATCGCATCAGCCTGCAATCGCGCCAACGCTGCTTCGTCTATGAGATGTCGGGTATCTTCGATCAACGGCAAATGCAGCGTAACGATGTCCGCAGTCGCCAGTAACGCGTCGAGCGAAAGGCGTGTCGCGGACAATTTCGAAATGGCTTCGGAAGACTCGACGATCGGATCGAAAAAGACGATTTCTGCGCCCATCGCGTGAAACGCCTTCGCAACCGCCGTGCCGATCGTTCCCATTCCTACGATACCAACCGTGAGCCCGCGCAGGCCGCGTAGCTTTGCAGCGAGCATCTCCGCCCTCGCTGTCGCATATCGGCCCTCACGAACCTCGGTATCAGCCCATGCGATTTTTCGCAACAGCGTCAGTGCGGTCGCTACGCAATACTCGGCAATTGCGTCGTTCGAGCCGCCGGCGACGTTTGCGACCGCTATACCGAGGGACGTTAATGCGCCCCGATCGAGGCGGTC
>JAHEKF010000028.1:5087-39120 GCA_024638465.1 Rhodospirillaceae bacterium
GTCGCCGGTCGGAAGAATCTGGCGCGAGACGCGTCCCGGTAGCCCGAGATCTCTAGCCTCGCTGAGTCTTATGATTTTCGCCATGGGAGCGTTGCGGCGGCCTCTGTATACACGCTTTGGTCAACCGGCCTCTTTTAGCCGGCGCACTTCGGCTACGCCGCCCTGCGCGGCTTCCAGCTGGCCGAAAATGTCGGTGGCCTCGCTCGCGATCGCGTCCGCGATATCGCCTAGCATCTGCAACGCTTTTTCGACGGTAGCGTGTTCAGGGCTGCCGTACCAACCGGTTTTCGCAATCGTGCGAATATCCGTAAGCACGGGCTGAAAAGTGCGCGTCCGGCGTAACTTGTCCATCGCGCGACCGTGATCGTGGTCGGACGAATAATCGATACGGTCGAGATGCACTAGCTCGGGACGGTGCGCCAGGATCGCCAGCGCTTCTATCTCACCCCCGTGCGTGAGCCCGCCGCAATCTTTCCCATACAGTTCTGCGGCGACATAGCAGGCCTGCACGGTTACGACTGTCATTCCGTGGTCGCGGTGAAGCTTGTCGGCTGCAATGGAGAGCGAGGGAATGTTGCCTTCATGCCAATTGAGAATCAGTAACTGGCGCGCGCCATGCTGTGCCGTCGACACGCAGGTTTCCTCGACGACACTCATATAGGTCTCGGGCGTAAGCGTGAGAGTGCCTTCGAACGGCATGTGCATCGGTGTAACGCCGAGCGGCCCGCCCGGAAGCACGAGGCCATTCATTCTCTCCGCTACCGCGTGACCGATTACGTTGGCCGCATAGATATCGGTTCCCGTAGGAAGATGGGGGCCGTGCTGCTCGACGCTGCCGGCAGGCAATATCACAAGCGGGTTGCTGCTGAGCTGTGCCGCGATCTCCGGTTGCGTCAAGTCGATAAAATATCTGCTGTCTGGCTTACTCATTTTCTGCGCCCGTCCTTTTGTTTGCCGCGAGGTGTGTGTTGTCGTTACAGCGCGCTGCTAGGCGGCGGACAACTTAGCCCTCGATTCCTCGATGACCTCAGAAAGCGAAACTGCCTGTCCGTTCCTGTCGACCGAACGCAACGCCGCATAGACGACCGCTAGCGCGACATTGCCGCTGCGGGCGCTGAGTTCGCACGCCATGTTGGTTGAGCAAACCTCGGCAAACATTTCCAGTTCGTCCTGGAACATGTCGCCCTCCTGAATCTGCAGCACCTCGCGCTTGCTATAGCCGTCTTTGCCGCGCTGAATGTAGAGCAGCGAGGTCTCGTGCAGGCGATCCGGCGTGTCCCAGGTGCTGAAATCGAGCTCGAAGTGCATGAGCCCCTTCTGTCCGAATACCCGGATGGAGTAGATGCCTGGCGATGTCCAGCTGGAGCCTACATATCCCAGTTTGCCGTCTGCGAATCGCAACGTCGTCATGGATTGGTCGTCGACCTCGGCGCCAACCGGCGAGAGCTTGGATGCAATCGACGAGACTTCGGAGATCTCTCCGCCAAGATAATGCAGCGAATCGAACTGATGGATGGCGAGCTGCGATAGCGGTCCTCCCGGCGCCTTGTCGCGATACCAGCGCCAGGTGTCGGGAGTGATTTCGAGCGCACGTTCGTTCGAGAAATTGGCTTCGATAAAAACGACTTTGCCCAATTCGCCGCTGTCCATCGCTTCGCGAATCATACGGGTACCCTTGAGCAATCTGGCGCTGTGCCCGACCATGACGTGGACACCGTATTGCGCCTGTAGCGCCTCGATTTCGAGGCCGGATTCCAGTGTATTGGCGATCGGTTTCTCGGTGTAGACATGCTTGCCCGCCCTGGCGACTTCTTCGGCCACGGGAAGATGTTGCTCGTTCGGCACCGTGAGAATGACGCCTTTAATCTCGGGATCGGCGAGCAGCGAGGCCATGTCCGGTGCGCCTGGCACGCTGAATTCCTGTTCGAAGGATTCTCGCTTTTCGGCTGAGCGGCTATAACCCGAAACGATTTCGAGTTGGCTGGATTTCTGGGCGGCACGTGTCAGTACTCTGGCCCAGCGGCCTAGCCCGACGATGCCGAGTTTGACGGGTTCCGAAGTCATGGATGTCGCGTCCTCATTAGGGTTCGCAGAGACCGTAATATGGTATTACAATAGTGCGATATGAGCCAGCCCGCGCTTTCGAAGGTCCAAAAAACCGCGGCTTCGCTGCGCCAGCAAGTCCTCGAGGGTCTCCGCGATGCGATCGTCTCCGGACAGCTGCCGGCCGGTAAACGTCTCACAGAGCGCGAACTCATCGAGACGATGGACGTTTCGCGTACCGTGATTCGCGAAGCCCTTCGGCAGCTCGAAGCCGAACACCTTATCGAAGTCATTCCGAACAAAGGTCCCGTCGTACGAGGCCTGACCCGTGACGAAGCCGAGGATCTTTATCGAATCCGCGCGGTGCTATACGGCCTGGCGGCGCGAATCTTTGTCGAGCAGTCAGACGATGCAGGCATGGCCAATCTGGAAGTCGCACTGCAGTCTGTCATTAAGGCGTACGATAGCAAGGATGCTGAAACGGTCCTCGATGCAAAGACGGTTTTTTATGACGTCATCATGTCCGGTACGGGCAGTGAGACGCTGACGTCTATGCTCGCGACATTACAAGCGCGTATCTGGCAGTGGCGATCGCTGGGATTGAAACATCCGCGGCGCTCGGACGAGCGCTCCAGCGAGAGTATAGAGAACCTTAAACAGATCGTGGCGGCGGCGAAACGCAAAGATGCCGACGCGGTAGAAGAATTGACCAGGCGAGAAGCCAGTCAGGCGGCCAGGGAAGTCATGCGGATACTTGCGGCCGAACAACAAGAACCCGAGTTCGTCTGATAGGCGCTTTCGGGATGCGTATCACCAGGCATTGAATCGGGTGATAGATCATCAACAATCTGTGAGAGGAGGAGACGCGGATGAGCGTTCCGCAGTTATTAGTCCACGATCGTCGCGATAACGTGGGCGTTGTTGTCGTAGAAGGCGTTGAAGCCGGAGACGAACTCTTGTGCGTCGTAACCGAAGACAACAGTGATTTTCGGATAACGGCGAAGCATGACGTTCCGATCGGGCACAAGATTGCGCTCAGCGATCTCGCAAACGGAGATACGGCAATCAAGTACGGCGAAGATATCGGAAAGTTCGTTGCCGATATCTCCAAGGGTGAACATGTACACACGCACAATCTGAAAACCAAACGCTGGTAGTGAGGGGCTGCTAATGTCTTCCGAAATGACTTTCAATGGTTACCGGCGCGAGAACGGGCGCGTCGGCGTTCGCAACTACGTTGCGATCCTCCCCGTTGACGATATATCGAATGCGGCTTGCGAGGCTGTCGCCAACAACATAAAGGGCACGATCGCCCTGCCCCATGCTTACGGCAGGCTGCAGTTCGGTGAAGATCTGGAGCTGCATTTCCGTACGATGATCGGTACTGGCAGCAATCCCAATATTGCTGCGTGTGTCGTCATCGGCATCGAGCCTGACTGGACGCAACAGATCGTTGATGGAATCGCCAAGACGGGCAAAAGAGTTGTCGGCTTTTCGATCGAGCAGCACGGGGATATCGAAACGATTGCGACCGCCTCGCGCACCGCAAAAACCTTCGTGCACGAAACGTCCGGGTGGCAACGCGAGGAATGCAGCTACTCGGATCTGTGGGTAGCAGCAAAATGCGGTGAATCGGATACCACGACCGGACTGGCTTCCTGTCCAGCCGTTGGCAACATGTACGACAAGTGGATTCCCGGTGGTATTTACGGCTGCTTCGGCGAGACGACCGAGATTACCGGCGCGGAGCACATCTGCGCCGCCCGGGCGGCGACACCTGAAGTCGGCGAGAAGTTCATGCGTACCTGGCAGGCGTATCAGGACGAGGTTGTCGAACCGTATAAGACCTCCGACCTTTCGGACAGCCAGCCAACGAAAGGCAATATCGCCGGAGGCCTGACGACTATCGAAGAGAAGGCGCTTGGCAACCTCGAGAAAATCGGTAAGCAGGTCAGCTATATCGACGTGCTGGAACCGGCGGAAGCGCCCGAACAGGGGCCGGGGCTCTATTTCATGGATACTTCGTCGGCTGCCGCCGAATGCAACACGATTCAGGCTGCCGCAGGCTTCGTCGTTCACTGCTTTCCGACCGGACAGGGCAATATCATCGGCAATCCGATCATGCCGGTCATCAAGATTACGGGTAACCCGAGGACGGTACGGACAATGGGCGAGCACATCGATGTCGACGTTTCCGGCGTCGTACGCCGCGAGATGACGATACCCGAGGCGGGCGATGCGTTGATCGACATGATTCTGCAGACAGCCAACGGCCGGCTGACCGCCGCTGAAGCGCTAGGGCACAAAGAATTCGTAATGACCAAGCTCTATCGCAGCGCTTGAGTTCGCGTTTCTCAACGTCCTGGCTGGTCCCGGCAGCGCTGATACCCCTTGTTATCTGGGGTAATCCGCTGTTCGCACTAATCATCGGCGCCGGGTTGTCGCTGAGCCTCAATCGCTGCGTGGTCGACGGCGCCAGCAGGTATGGAAAACTCGCGTTGCAGAGCGCGATCGTTCTGCTCGGCTTCAATCTCGATTCTATGCAGATGTGGCAGGTCAGCCAGGAATACGCCGGAATCATCATCCTCTATGTGCTTCTGACGTTGCTGGCCGGTATTGCGCTGGGAACGCTGCTACGGGTCGACAACGTACTGAGCCGGTTGATGGCCGCGGGCACTGCAATCTGCGGTGGGACAGCGATCGCCACGCTGAGTCCCATTCTCAGGGCGCGGCCTGACCAGCTCGCTCTGGCCCTCGCAATCGTGTTTTTCCTGAATATGGTCGCGCTATTGACCTTTCCGCTTGTCGGCCAGTGGCTGGAGATGTCGCAGACCCAGTTTGGCATCTGGGCTGCGCTCGCCGTTCATGACACAAGCTCGGTCGTCGCAACGGCTGCGGTGTACGGCCAGGAGGCGACGGATGTCGCAACGACGGTAAAACTCGGCCGGACCCTGTGGCTGATACCGGTCACGCTGTACTTCGGACTAAAAGCAGGCTCAGGCGGTGCCAGAATCCGTATTCCGGCGTTCATTGTCCTTTTCATTCTTGCGTCCATTGTCGGTACCGGCTTCCGGATGGGTCTGCAGATGCCTCAGGATCTCTACGACGTCGTTCAGTGGGCCTCGCGCGCGTTGATCGTGGCTGCCCTCTTCTTCGTCGGCATGGAATTTACGCGCGAGACCGTGGCCAATCTGCGTGGGCGGGTGGTCGTGCTGGGGCTGCTTCTGTGGGGCGCGGTGATTCCGGTGACGCTGCTCGTCGCGCTGCGATTCGGCTAGCAGCGGCCCCGATATTCCGGATCGCAGCGCGTCATGCTGGCCGGTTATAACAATAGGCGTAAATCTTCCAATCCGAGGGCCTCGACGGCGGCATACTTCTGATCCCGGAGATATGCTGATGATTCAAAGATTTCTGAAACTCGACCCGCTGAGCTTCGCGTCGCTGGCGATATTCGTCGCCTACGTCGCAACCGTCATCCTGCTCTAGATCCCCGTCGATCGCTCCGAGCCGGGCGGCCATCTCAGCTGATTCGCACTCGCCAGGCGTGGTCACGAAGCCACCGCGAGATCATTGTCGTGCGTGGTATTACACGCTAGAGTCGCCGCACCGTCCTGTCCTGGAGTCGATGCGTGGCTGAAGGTTCGCCACTTGGAGAAATTCGCGTACTCGAGATGACCGAGGCGCTTGCCGGTCCCTACTGCGCCATGATGCTCGGTGATCTCGGTGCGGACGTCATCAAGATCGAGCGCCGCGGGACCGGCGATCAGTCGCGTCGCTGGGGACCGCCATTTCTCGATACCGAGAGCGCCTATTTCCTGTCGGTCAACCGCAACAAACGCAGTCTCGAGCTCGATATAAAGGATTCGAGCGATGTCGATATCCTGCACCAATTGATCGCACGTAGCGACGTTTTCATCACGAATATCCCGCGGATGGCATCGTTGCAGCGTGCAGGAATCGACCCGGACGCGATGCGGCGCCTGAACCCCCGCCTGATCTACGCCGCGATTTCGGGCTACGGCCATTCAGGACCGAAAGCCAATCGCGGTGGCTACGACATCATTGCGCAGGGCGAAGCCGGGCTCATGGCGCTGACCGGCGATCCCGACGGCGGGCCTAGCCGTTTCCCCACGCCGATGGCAGACATCACAGCCGGGCTATACACGGTGATGGGTATTCAGGCCGCGCTCTATGAGCGAGATGCAACGGGAACCGGGCTCGGGCGGTTTATCGATGTTTCTCTGGTCGACGCGCAAACGACCTGGCTTGCGAACTTCGGTGGCAGCTACTTTGCCGACGGCAAACGGCCGCCACGCCTTGGCAATGTACACCCAACGATCAGTCCTTATCAGCCACTTCGCGCACGTGACAAAGACATCATCGTCGCCGTCGGCACGGAAAGATTATGGCAGCGTTTCTGTGCAATTCTCGGTGTGGAGAAATCTCTGATGACGGACCCTCGATTCGAGACGAACCCACTGCGTAATCAGCATCGCGAGGAACTCATACCGCTGATCGAGGAAATTCTCGTGACGCGAGACGCCGATGACTGGCTTAACGAATTCGTTGCCGGCGGAATTCCGTCCGGGCCGATAAACTTCCCTGATGAAACGCTCACGGACGAGCATCTCAAAGCACGCGGTATGATCGTTGAACTCGAGCACCCCTCGCTCGGTATGGTCAAGTCAATTGGCAATCCAATTCTGATGTCTGAAAATGGACCGACGTATCGACGCTATCCGCCAAGACTCGGCGAACACAACGAGGAAATTAGGGCGGAACTCGCGGATTCCGCATCGTAACTGGAGCAGCTATGACGATCTCGACCTCCCGACGGGCGTTTCTCAGCTTCCTGGCAGCAAGTCCCGCGCTGACACCAACAAGCCGTGCTTTTGCGCAGCTTGCCGTTACCGATGAGGCGTTGCTTGCCGACGTCACAGATACGATAAACGTCTTCGATTTCGAACCGATTGCCAAAGCCAAACTGACAGACGCGCACTTTACGTATATGGCGATGGGTGTCGACGATGGGGCGACGCTAATCGCTAATCGGGAAGGCTACGACAAATTGCAGATTCGGTCCCGGCGTCTCGTGGATGTCAGCCGTATCGACATGGCGACGGAACTCTTCGGGACACGGCACGCGGCGCCGATAGTTATCGCTCCCTGCGGAACTCACAAGATGTTCCATCCGGAAGGGGAACTGGCCGTGGCGCGCGCGTCCGCCCGTCGGGATGCGTTGCAGATTCTATCGACCGTTACTACGACGAGCGTCGAAGACGTCAACTCGGCTCGGGGTGCTCCGGTCTGGTTCCAGCTTTACCCGACGGAAGACTGGCGGATTACAGAAGCTTTGGTGAATCGTGCGGAAGACGCGGGCTGCCCTGTAGTCGCAGTGACCGTTGATCTTCCGAATAGCAACCGGGAAGCGCTGGATCGATTTCAGCGGGCGACCAACGAGGAGTGCCTTGCATGCCATACGCCCGGCATCGCCGGCTCGGTCGCACGCAAACCGATGTTCGATGGGCTCGATCTCTCCGCGATCAGCAACACGCGAGCGCCGCAAATGGACTGGGCTTTCATCGAGCGACTGCAGAGCGCAACGTCGATGAGGGTCGTCCTGAAGGGAATCGTCACACATGAGGATGCGACGCTTGCTGTAGACCGCGGCGTGGATGGATTAATTGTCTCGAATCACGGCGGCAGGGCGATCGAAAGTCGCAGAGCGACGATTGACTCGCTACCGGAAGTCGTGGATGCGGTGGCGGGCCGGATCCCGGTACTCGTCGATGGTGGCATCCGGCGTGGAAGCGACGTCTTTAAGGCACTGGCGATCGGTGCGGATGCAGTTTGCATCGGCCGTCCGTATCTTTGGGGATTGACGGCCTTCGGTCAGTCAGGCGTCGAACGGGTACTCGAGATTCTCGATCGGGAGTTGCGAATAATGATGCAGCAGGCCGGTACGCCAACGTTAGCCGACATCACACGGAATTCGCTGGTCGGCTACGCGGACTAAGAATCCAGGTTCTTCAGATACGCTCGAAAACTATCGCCGAGATCGGCGTGTCGCAGTCCGTACTCGACCGTTGCCTGCAGGTAGCCGAGTTTGCTACCGCAATCGTAACGAATTCCCTCGAACGGCAGCACATGTACGGGCTCATCGGAGATCAGTCTGGCGATAGCATCCGTTAGCTGAATCTCGTTGCCGGCGCCTCGGCCCGTGGACGCCAGCTTGTCGAAGATGCCTGGCGTCAGTACGTAGCGGCCGACGACGGCCAGGTTGGATGGTGCCTCCTGCGGTTCCGGCTTCTCGACGATTCTGGTGACCCGCTGGACGCCGTCGCCGTCGTCCTCGACCGCAACAATCCCGTAGCTGCCGGTCTGGTCTTCGGGTACGGTCTCGACACCCAGGACGCTGCAGCCGTATCGGCCGAAATGGTCCTTCATCTGCTTCAGGCAGGCGTTCTCGCTGTAGATCAGATCATCGGCAAGGTGCACGAGGAAAGGCTCGTTGCCGACAGCGGATCTTGCGCAAAGCACCGCGTGGCCGAGCCCGAGCGGCGTGCCCTGACGGATGTAGATGCAGTCGACGCCCGCCGGGACGATGTCCCGGACGACCGATAACAGGTCTTGCTTGCCGGACTCGTCCAGAACGCGCTCGAGTTCTGTATCGGTGTCGAAATGGTCCTCGATCGCGCGTTTTGAGGAACCTGTGACAAAAATGAGTTTCTGTACGCCAGCAGAAAGTGCTTCTTCAACGGCATACTGAATGAGCGGCTTATCGACAATAGGAAGCATCTCTTTCGGAGAGGCTTTCGTTGCCGGCAGAAATCGCGTTCCTCGGCCGGCGACTGGAAAGACGGCAGACCGGATCGTTGACATCAATGGAATATCACTCCGTTAATTGCGCCGCGTCACTCGTCGATGGTTCGCGGCTACGGAACGGAATGATACCGAAGAAGCCATTCGGCGATAAGAGAAGCCCGTCCCGTTCTGCGGAACGGCCGGGCCTCCCTGAAAGAGTAATTTTTCCTGAGAAGGGCCTCGTTAAGCGTCGCTGACGAGTATGTTCGACCGGTTCATCTCGATGATGCGAGCACCGATACCACTGACCCGCATCAGCGATTCGGCGTTCTGAAACGCGCCGTTCTGTTCCCGGTACTCGACGATCGCTGCGGCCAGCGCCGGTCCAACGCCGGTAAGCTCCGTCGCGAGCGTCTCGGCATCGGCAGTATTGATGTTGACCGGGCCGGCGAACAGCACGGGCGCGGCCGCACCGAATGCGATGAGACAGCACAATCTCCTGAATCTCCGTAGCATGGCGAAACTCCTTTTTTCACGCTGGTGACCGGGAGAGCCTAAAGGGACATGGCGCGCTGTTCAGCACGACTATCTAAGGAAAACGTCGAGATACGTAATGTGGCGTCAGGCGATAGCTCGCTCGAGCTGAAAAGCCTGAATAGGCTTGATCGTCTCCCATGCCTTGCAACTTGGGCAATGCCAGACAAGACGTTGCGAGCTGTAGCCACAGGTCGTGCAGCGATACCGCGCGCTCGCGAGGGCAAGCTGTCGCAGCCCGCTCGAGATTCGGACGATTTCGGCTTCGCGATCTTCATCCGACAGGGACCTGATGTGCTCCGCATCGACGAGTGAGGTAAGTACTTCGTTATGCAGTACGAAATCCTCGACGCAGCGTCTCAAGATGGGTGGTTCCGTGAGTCCGTTGAGAATGATGGCGTAGGCAAGGTTTTGCTTGATTGTGCCCCCTTCCGCAATGAGCGACTCGAAATAACGTTCGAGTTCGGCCCGCCGGTTGGTGGCTTCATAACACGCGACGAGTTCAGGGAGCACCTCGACCATGAGACGCTGATCCGACTCCAGTACGCGTTCGTACAAACGTAGCGCCTGGGCGTAATCCTCTTCTTCCTTGGCGATGGCGGCCCGAATCAGTGTGCCGCGAAACGCTCCGGTCTCGCTTCTGACGGAACTCTTGAGGTGCTGGCGGGCTCGATCGAGATCGCCGCTGATACGGGCGCGTTCTGCAAGCTCGCAATAATAGTGCGCGACCTGGGTCGATTTCTCGCCGGTAGCAACCTCGAGCTCGCGATGGGCCTCGATCGCCTTGGCCCAATCGCTTTCGCGCTCGTAAATATCGACGAGATTCTCGAGCGCAGCCTTCCCCAATGTCGCGCTTCCGCGCAGCTCCGAGAACATTTTTTCGGCGCGATCGAAGAGCCCGGCGCCCAGATAATCCTGAGCCAGCGAGAAAAGTGCCTGATCCCGCTGGGCATCGCTCAAATTGGGCCGGGCAAGCAGATTCTGATGCACGCGAATGGCCCGATCGACCTCGCCGCGCCGTCTGAACAGATGGCCGAGCGCGAAATGTGTTTCCAGCGTGTCGTCATCGACCTTCGCCATACGAACGAACAATTCCAGGGCTTCGTCCGTCTGGCGATTCAGTACGAGGTTCAGGCCTCTCAGATAATCTGCATTTACCGGTGGACCTGGGGGCGGATCCCGGTCCATGAAGGAGTAGCGCGCAAACGCCCAACCTGTCGCGGCCGCTACGATAAAAAGCCCGGCCAGAAAAAATGTTGCTTCAGTCGGCATCTTGCAGCGGCAGGCTGCGCAAACTGCTGACTTCGGCCTCAGCCAGCTTCAATTCGCGACGCAGACGGCGTCTTTCGGAGACCATGCGCAACATCGCTACACCGACGGTCAAGAGCCCGAATATCCAGCCGAAGGCAAAGCAGATCGCGAATGCGAGCGCCATCGAAACTTCTTCGAACCGGGTAAATCCGATATCGAGCGGAACGGTAGCCTGATTGTTGTACGCGAATACGGCCGTGAACAGCGCAACCAGAACCAGCAATAGGATATATACGGCCTTGCGTACCGTTGACACGCTAGTGCCCGAGCGCCCGCGCGACGCTAGCTGCGTACCGGTAGTTCGCGTCCTGCATTGACTCGCTCCCGCAGATCCTTTCCGGGCTTAAAGTGCGGCACATGTTTACCTGCCAGAGCGACTGCGTCGCCGGTCTTGGGATTGCGTCCCATACGAGGGGGACGGTAATGCAGAGAGAAACTCCCGAAACCGCGAATTTCGATCCGCTGACCATTCGCCAGCGACTCGCTCATCAGCTCCAGAATATGTTTGACCGCCAGCTCCACATCTTTAGCGGGTAGATGTTTCTGCTTGCGGGCAATCGATTCAATCAGCTCGGATTTTGTCATGGCAAGGCACCATCCTCTCAGGCCACAGCGAACCCTTTTTATTGTTATGAATTACGGCGACTACTCGGAAGTTAATTGTTCCTTAAGCAAGTCGCCCAACGTCGCTCCCGCCGCAGGTTTACCTGCGTCGGATTTGTAAGTCTTGATTGCCTGCGCTTCTTCGTGCGCTTCCTTGGCTTTAATCGAGAGCGATACCACCCTCGTTTTCCGGTCAACGCCCGTAAAAGTCGCTTCGAGTTCTTCGCCCGCTTTAAGCACCATTCGCGCATCCTCAACTCGATCCCGCGAGATCTCGGAGGCGCGCAGTTGTCCGATCACGCCGCCTTCGAGTTCGACGGTGGCGCCTTTAGCATCGACTTCCGTGATGATGCCTTTGACAATTCCACCTTTCGAATGCTCGGCCATGAACAGCGACAGAGGGTCTTTGTCGAGTTGCTTTACGCCGAGAGAGATTCGCTCTCGTTCGGGATCGATAGCCAGTACGGTCGTCTCGAGTTCCTCGCCCTTCGTGTAGTTTCGCACCGCTTCTTCGCCCGGCAACTCCCAGGACAGGTCGGAAAGGTGGACGAGTCCGTCGATGCCGCCCGGAAGACCGATAAACACACCGAAGTCCGTAATGGATTTGATCTGACCCGAGACTTTGTCGCCCTTGTTGTAGCTTTCGGCAAAGTCCGCCCAGGGATTCGCTTTACATTGCTTGAGTCCCAGTGAAATTCGACGACGCTCTTCATCGATGTCGAGAACCATGACTTCGACTTCGTCACCGATTTGCACGACCTTGTGGG
The DNA here is from genome assembly GCA_024638465.1 of Rhodospirillaceae bacterium. GTDB lineage: Bacteria > Pseudomonadota > Gammaproteobacteria > Steroidobacterales > Rariloculaceae > SMWC01. The sequence continues at coordinate 17,150 of JAHEKF010000028.1, forward strand.
GACTGACGTTCTTGTTGGTCCAGTCCATCTCGGACACGTGAACGAGGCCTTCGACGCCCTCCTCGATCTCGACGAAACAGCCGTAGTCCGCGATGTTCGTTACCTTGCCGAAGAGCCGTGAGTCCGGCGGATAGCGCCGGCCGAGATCCATCCAGGGATCGTCGCCAAGCTGTTTGAGCCCGAGCGAGACGCGATTGCGTTCGCGGTCGAATTTCAGAACTTTCACATCCATCTCATCGCCTACGTTGACGACCTCGGACGGATGCTTGACGCGTTTCCACGCCATGTCGGTAATGTGCAGAAGTCCGTCGATGCCACCAAGATCGACGAACGCTCCGTAGTCGGTAAGGTTTTTGACGATACCCTTGAGAACGGCGCCTTCCTGCAGGTTCTTGAGCAGTTCATCGCGTTCGGCACTATATTCTTCTTCGACAACCGCACGGCGTGAAACGACGACGTTGTTGCGCTTCTGGTCAAGCTTGATGACCTTGAACTCGAGCGTGCTGCCCTCCAATGCCGTCGGATCGCGGACCGGTCGGACGTCCACTAATGAGCCGGGCAGGAACGCGCGGACGAAGTCGATATCGACCGTGAATCCACCACGTACACGACCACTGATCGTCCCTTTGACGACCTTGCTCTCTTCGAAAGATTCCTCGAGCCGGCGCCAGGTTCTGGCGCGTTTGGCTTTCTCGCGCGACAGTCGGGTTTCGCCGAAACCGTCCTCGACCGCGTCGAGCGCAACCTCGACTTCATCGCCGACCTCGACCTCTACATGGCCGTTCTCGTCGAGAAACTGGGTTGCCGGAATGACGGCTTCCGACTTCAGGCCGGCGTTGACGATTACGACGTCCGGGTTCACATCGACGACGACCGCCATCAATATCGCACCCTGCTTAATCTGTTGATTAGCTAAACTTTCTTCAAGTAGCTCCGCAAAAGTTTCGGTCATTATGTTGGCCGCTTGGGCGGCACCCTCCAGCACTTCGCCGGTCCTTCCTGTACCGACGGTTATCTAACAAGGCTTCAAGCGTCCTGCCGAAGCCGCCATCCATTCGTATCCCTCCGATCAGGCCGCCTCTGAGAGCCAGGTCAATACCTGCTCAACGACTTCTGTCGGTGTCATCCCGGTAGTGTCCAGAATGCGAGCCCCTTCCGCGGTCCTAAGCGGCGCCACCTTTCGATTAGCGTCGCGCTCGTCCCGCTTGGCGATCTCTCGGGAAAGGGCCGGCAGGCTAACATCAATCCCCTTTTCTTTCAACTGGTTATGACGCCTTCGGGCCCTTTCTTCAGGACTTGCGGTCAGAAAGACTTTCAGGGTCGCCTGAGGGAACACGACGCTACCCATATCCCGTCCATCGGCGATGAGACCGGGCCGCCTCGCAAACGACCGCTGGCGCTCCAGGAGCGCCTCTCTGACGCCTGGCAAAGCGGCGACAATGGATGCGGTTGCACCGATCTCCTCGGTTCTTAGCTGGCTGGTAACGTCACGCCCGGCGAGGAGAATCTGCTCGGAACCGCTGGCCGCAGAGAACTCTATATCCATGGTCGCGGCCGCTTCCGCGAGACGATTCGTGTCGTCCAGCGGCAACGATCGCTCGCCCGCGACGAGCGCGACGAGCCGGTACAACGCGCCGCTGTCGAGCAGATGCCAGCCCAGTTTCCGGGCGAGGCCGCGAGCGATGGTTCCTTTTCCCGAGCCGGAAGGACCGTCGATCGCGATCACCGGCACGGAATTATTCACGGTCCGATCCGGTGAGCACTTCTATTCGAAGTCCTGTTTGCGCCGCGACAGCAGGAAAGTCCGGAAAGGATGTGGCGACGGGGGCTGTGTCGAGAATCTCGATCGCCTCGGTTGCCCTCAGGCTGGCGATCGCGAAAGCCATCGCTACGCGATGATCGCCCGCGCTGTCGATTCGACCGCCTTTGATCTTGCCACCTTCAATCTCGAGACCGTCAGGTCGTTCGCGGACTTCGATTCCGACGGTTGCGAGCCCCTCGGCCATGACGCGTATCCGATCGCTTTCCTTGTGGCGAAGTTCCGCGGCGCCGCTGATTCTGGTGCGTCCGCGTGCCGTCGCTGCGGCGATAAACGCGATCGGTAACTCGTCGATGCTGAGATCGACCAATTCGGACCCGATCTCGGTTGCGTCGAGCTCGGTTCGCGTAACGAAGATGTCTGCTACAGGTTCTGCGCCACAAAGTCGTTCATTGCGCAGTTCAATGCCGGCGCCCATATTGCGGAGTATCTGCAGCAGTCCGGTACGCGATGGATTGATGCCCACCGCGGGAATCGTCAGGCCGTGTTCAGCGCCAAGCAGGCCAGCGACGATAAAGAATGCGGCTGAGGAGAAGTCCGCGGGAACCGCGATCGCTCGCCCGGTCAACGTCGCCGGCCCGGTGACAGCGACTTCATTGGGCGCGGATTTCTCAACCTCGACACCCATTGTCTCCAACATTCGTTCGGTGTGGTCCCGGCTCGGACCGGGAGACTTCACGGTGGTCTTGCCGTTGGCCCAAAGCCCCGCGAGCAGGATCGCCGATTTCAGCTGCGCGCTTGCGACCGGCAGCGAATACTCGATCGGCCGCAGCGGTCGTGCGCCCAGAACTGAAATCGGAGCAGTACCCTGATCGGTGTCGATGGACGCGCCCATCTCTCGCAACGGCCCGGCGACGCGCTCCATCGGCCGCTGCAGCAGCGATGCGTCGCCCGTGAGTGTCGTAGCGAAAGGATGCGCGGCGAGAACCCCGAGCAAAAGCCTCATCGCCGTTCCCGAGTTGCCCAGATCGAGCGGTGCCGCGGGCGGCTGCAAGCCGTCCGCACCGGCGCCTGTTATCGTCAACCTGGTACCCTCGTCGGCAACCGTTACGCCCATCGAGCGAATGGCGGCGAGCGTCGCGAGACAGTCTTCGCTACGCAGAAATCCCGAGACCGTCGTATTCCCGGTCGCGATCCCGCCCATCAAGAGCGCCCGATGCGAGATGGATTTATCCCCGGGCACCGCGACGGTTCCGCCAATCGACTCGACGGGATGCGCAACGTAGGCTTCTGCGGAAGCCGGATGAGGATAAGGAGCCACTGCGATGGGATCTCTCAGCCGGTCTACAAAACCGCCTTGGGATAGGCCCCGAGAACCCGAAACAGATTCGCCTGTTGTTCAACGTCGGCCAGCGCTTCGCGGACGCCGTCCTGTGAAGCATGACCTTCGATGTCGACGAAAAATACGTAATCCCATTTTCGACGCCGCGACGGTCGGGACTCGATACGCGTCATGTTGATTCCGTACTTGGAGAGCGGATCCAGCAGATCATGAAGGACACCCGGGCCTTCCGTTCCGCTCGCGGACAACAGGAGCGACGTCTTGTCGTCGCCGCTCGGCGGGAACAGATCGCGCCCGATGACCAGGAAGCGGGTCGTGTTGTCGGCGTGATCCTCGATATTCGCGAACAGTATGCCGAGTCCGTAGACATCTGCCGCCGCATCACCCGCAATTGCGGCTGTACCATCCTCATCGCGCGCGCGCCGTGCCGCCTCGGCGTTACTGCCGACCGGAATCGTTTCAATGCCCGGGAGCGATTGCGCCAGCCAGGCCCGACATTGGGCCAGCGATTGCGGGTGGGAGCAGACCCGTTTTATCTGGCCGATCTCGGACATCTTTCCCATCAGGTGCTGGCAGATGCGCAGCTCCACCTCGCCACAAATTTTTAGCGGGGATGTCAGGAACATGTCGAGCGTGCTATTGACCGTCCCTTCGCTCGAGTTCTCGACCGGCACGATTCCGAAGTCAGCGACGCCCGCCTCTACTTCGTGAAAAACTTCTTCGATCGTCGGTAACGGCAGCGCGCGAATCGAGTGACCGAAATGCTTGAGTACGGCGGATTGCGTGAAGGTACCTTCAGGCCCCAGAAAGCCAATCTTGAGAGGCTCTTCCTGTGCGAGGCAGGCGGACATGAGTTCCCGAAACACGCGCACCATCTCTTCGTCACGCAGTGGACCTTTATTACGCTCCACGACGGCGCGCAGGACTCGCGCTTCCCTCTCCGGGCGGTAGAAATCGACGGTTTCGCTGAGCCCCTTGGCGGCACCGATTTCCTGTGCACAGCGAGCTCGCGCGGAAATCAGCGATTGGATTTCCGCGTCGATTTCATCGATGCGGTTGCGTAGCTCGTCCAGCTTCGCCGCATTCTCTGAACCGGCACTATCGTTCATTGCAAGAAACCCGTCTGAGACACGTGCTCAGGTCGATCGGCTTAGTCGATGACAGGAAGCACTCTGAGCGAGAGTATGCCATCGATAGCGCGTATACGCTGCTGCGTGGCATCGCTGGCAGGACCGTCCAGATCAACGATCGTATGGGCGACCTCGCCGCGCGAAACGTTGAGAAGATCGGCGATATTGATCGAATCTTCCGCCAGAGCGGTGGAAACCTGACCGACCATATTTGGCACATTGGAGTTCGAGATTGCGAGACGATGTGGCCGCGTGCGCCTCAAAACCGCCTCGGGAAAATTGACGGAATGCCGGACGTTACCGTTCTCCAGAAAGTCGATAAGGTTGTCAGCAACCATGACGGCGCAATTTTCCTCGGCTTCCTGTGTGGAGGCTCCGAGATGGGGGAGGCAGATAACGCTGTCATGCCGGATCAACGCAAGTGACGGAAAATCGGTCACGTAGGTCCTGATCGCCCCGGAATCCAGCGCTTCGATCAGCGCGGCTTCGTCCACGATGCCTTTGCGCGCGAAATTCAGTACTACTGCACCTCGCTTGAGTAGCGCCAGGCGGTCGCGGCTCAACAAACCTCGTGTATGGTCGTTGTAGGGAACGTGGCTCGTGACGATGTCGGATCGCGAGCAGACTTCCTCCAGATTCGCCGCTTGTTCGACTCCCGAAGAAAGCTGCCACGCCCGCTGCACCGTGATTTTCGGATCGTAACCCACGACGTTCATCCCCAGATCGAGCGCGGCGTTCGCGACCTCGACCCCGATCGCGCCAAGCCCGATGACGCCGAGTGTCTTTCCGGGCAATTCGAAGCCGACGTATTTCTTCTTTCCCGCTTCTACCGCGCGCGCCACGGTTTCTTCGTCCCCGTCGAGATGCCGCACATAGTCCCAGGCTTCAACTAGATTTCGTGCTGCGAGCAGCATCCCGGCGACAACGAGTTCCTTGACGGCATTGGCGTTGGCGCCAGGCGCGTTGAAGACGGGTATTCCGCGTCTGCCCAGTTTGTCGACCGGGATATTGTTTACGCCGGCGCCCGCGCGACCTACCGCATACAGGCTGTCGGGGATTTCCATGTCGTGCATCTTGTGAGATCGAACGAGGATCGCGTTCGGCTCCGTAATATCCGCACCCACGGAGTATCTGTCCGCCGGAAATCTCTCCAGACCCTCGCTGGCGATATTGTTCAATGTTTGAATTCTGAAAGAAGCTGTCATCGATCTATCCGTGCCGGTTCTCAAAGTTCGCCATGAACGCAGTCAAGGCATCCACTCCCTGTTCGGGTATCGCGTTGTAGATGCTGGCGCGCATGCCGCCAACCGAGCGGTGGCCTTTGAGGTTCACCAATCCGGCCTCCTTGGATTCCTGCAGAAAGACGGCATCCAGCGCCGCATCCTGCAGCGTGAACGGGATATTCATTCGCGAGCGATAGCGTACGTCGACCGGATTCGAATAGAACCCGGATCCGTCGATTGCGGCGTAGAGTTTCGCCGCCTTCACATCGTTCCGGTCGGAGATCACCTGCAGACCGCCCTGCTCCTTCAGCCACCGGAACACGAGGCTCGCCATGTACCAGGCATAAGTCGGGGGCGTGTTCCACATCGAGTCTTTATCCGCCATAACCTTGTAATTCGTGATTCCAGGCGTCTGCTGACTCGCGTGTCCAAGTAAATCGTCGCGGACGATCACGAGAGTCAGACCCGCCTGACCGACGTTCTTCTGCGCGCCGGCATAAATCACGCCGAAGCGACTGACATCGACCGGTCTCGACAACAACGTCGATGACATATCTGCGACGACTGGCGCGTCGGAAACGTTGGGAATTTCGTGCATTTCAACACCACCAATCGTCTCGTTGGGCGTGAGATGCAAATAGGTTGCGCCTTCCGAAAGTTGCCACGATTGCGGATCCGGTACCGTCGTGTAGCTACTGTCGGCAGCATCGGCTGCGACGTTGATCTGCACGAACCGCTCACCTTCGCTCTTCGCTTTCTTTCCCCAGCTACCGGTAATAACGTAGTCGGCAGTCTGTTCAGGGGACGCGAGATTCAGAGGAACGGCGCAAAATTGCAGCGTCGCTCCTCCCTGGAGGAACAGGACCCTGTAGTTGTCAGGAATCGCCATCAGTTCGCGCAGATCGGCTTCCGATTGGGCTGCGAGTTCTATGAACTCGGCGCTACGGTGGCTGACTTCCATGACGGACATGCCCGTCCCGCGCCAATCCAGGAACTCGTTTTGCGCTTGCTGCATGACCTCCCGAGGCAAGGCCGCCGGCCCCGGGCTGAAATTAATGACGCTTGCCATTTGTTATCGTTACTCCCTGTAATCGACCGTTAATCCGGTTCATCGTCCTGCAGCGCCTCGATGCGTTCCAGACCAACGAGGGCATCGCCGTCATCGAGTCGAATGAGACGGACTCCCTGCGTATTTCGCCCCATCAATGAAATCTCGGACGTTGGAGTTCGAACCAGCGTTCCGCCAGAGCTGATCAGCATGATTTCATCGTCTTCAGACACCTGCAGTGCACCGACGACGCGGCCGTTTCGATCGGACGCCTGAATCGCGATAACGCCCTGCCCGCCGCGCCCCTGGACGGGGAACTCGTCGAGCCGCGTTCGTTTGCCAAAACCGTTTTCCGTCGCGATGAGGACGAGATCATGGTCAGGAATCGTGAGCGCGATGACCTCGTCATCATCTCCCGCAAGACGGAGGCCGCGTACTCCTGCCGCGGTACGCCCCATTGTTCGTACGTCGGTCTCGGAGAAGCGGATTGCCTTGCCGGAATGGGCGAATAACATGATGTCCTGGTCGCCCTGGGTGATGCCAGCGCCGATCAGGCCATCGTCTTCGCGAAGCTCGACTGCAATGATGCCGTTGGCGCGCGGCCGGGAGAAGGCGCTCAGCCGGGTCTTTTTGACCGTCCCGTGCTTGGTAGCAAAGACGACATAGCGATCGTCGTCGAATTCCTTGACCGGTACGACGGCATTGATCCGTTCGTCTTCTTCGAGCGGGAGCAGATTGACGATGGGCCGCCCGCGCGAGCCGGAACCCGCTTGTGGCACCTGATAGACCTTGAGCCAGTAGGCCTTGCCGCGGCTGGAAAAGCACAGAAGCGTGTCGTGGGAGTTCGCGATAAACAGCTGATCGATGAAATCCTCGTCCTTGACCCGGGCCGCGGCACGGCCGCGTCCGCCACGGCGCTGCGCCTGATAATCCGCGACCGGTTGCGCCTTGGCGTAGCCGCCGTGCGACAGCGTAACGACGACGTCTTCTTCAGGAATCAGATCTTCAATCGTGAGATCTGCGTAATCCTCGACGATCTCGGTGCGGCGCGGATCCGCATACCGTTCCCGGATCTCCTCGAGCTCTTCACGGATGACGTTCTCGAGTGTTGCGGGGTTCTCCAATATCTCTAAAAACACTTTAATTTTATCTAATAATTCACTGTATTCTTTAAGTATTTTGTCCTGTTCGAGCGCGGTTAACCGGTGCAGGCGCAGATCGAGTATGGCTTGTGCCTGCACGCTGGAGAGGCGATAACCCGCGCCGTTGAGGCCGGTATCGTCCGGCAGCCCGTCCGGACGCGTAGCCTCGGCGCCAGCGCGTTCCAGCATCTCGACGACGGCACCCGGCGCCCAGTCGCGAGACGTCAATTGTTCGCGCGCTTCGGCAGGAGATGCCGAGGCCTTTATCAACGCGATGACCTCGTCAATATTAGCCAGCGCGATCGTCTGGCCCTCGAGGACGTGGGCGCGATCCCGAGCCTTACGCAGCTCGTATAAGGTGCGTCGCGTTACGACCTCGCGCCGGTGGCGCAGGAACGCCTCCAGGATTTCCTTGAGCGTCAGCAGCCGGGGTTGGCCATCAGCGAGGCCGACCATGTTGATGCCGAATACGCTCTGCAGCTGCGTCTGTTTGTAGAGGTTATTAAGTACGACGTCCGACAGTTCGCCGCGTCTCAGCTCTATCACGACGCGCATACCGTCCTTATCGGACTCATCGCGCAGCTCCGTGATGCCTTCCAGGCGCTTCTCGCGCACCAGTTCGGCGATTTTTTCGATCAGGCGCGCCTTGTTGACCTGATACGGCAGCTCCGTGACGATAATCGCCTCTCGTCCGCCGGACTTGCCGAGTGGTTCTATGTGGGTCCTGGCCCGCACGTAGAGACGGCCGCGCCCGGTCGTGTAGGCACTGACGATCCCCTGGGCGCCATGAATCAGCCCGGCGGTCGGAAAGTCCGGTCCGGGGACCAGCTTGATGAGATCGGCGATCCCGATCTCCGGATCCGCCAGCAGCGCCAGACAGGCGTCGACGATCTCGCCGAGATTATGGGGCGGAATATTCGTTGCCATCCCCACGGCGATGCCGGAAGAGCCGTTGACGAGAAGATTCGGTACGCGTGTCGGAAGGACCGTCGGTTCGTGCTCGCTCTCGTCATAGTTCGCGGAAAAATCGACCGTTTCCTTGTCGATATCGGAAAGGAGATCCTGCGCAAGCCGGGCCATGCGTATTTCCGTGTAGCGCATCGCGGCCGGTGCGTCGCCGTCGACGGAACCGAAGTTGCCTTGCCCGTCGACGAGCAGATAGCGCATGGAGAATGGCTGCGCCATTCGCACAATCGTCTCGTAGACGGCGCTGTCACCGTGCGGGTGATATTTACCGATCACATCTCCCACGACACGAGCGGATTTCTTGTAGGGTTTGTTGTAGTCGTTGCCCAGCTCGCGCATGGCGTAGAGAACGCGCCGGTGGACCGGCTTGAGCCCATCGCGAACATCCGGCAGCGCGCGCCCCACAATTACGCTCATCGCGTAATCGAGATAGGATTGCTTCATCTCGTCTTCGAGATTTACCGGATAGATTTCTTTCGCGAGTTCGGTCATCTTATCTACTGCAAATACCAGCCCCTCCCGGCCAGCAAATCCGCGCCGGGTGAGCTAAAAATCGTCCAGAGAATAACGGGTCGTCAAACCGCTGTGACCGCGAGTTTGGGGCGGTCAGACAGGCTCGACAAATCAGGTTCCGATCACTCAATAATCGCGGTGAATTCTATCATAAGGGAGGCTCTCCCCGTAGCGTTCGGCGGCAATCAAACGGCTATACTTCGCCTCGAAGTTTCGGCGCCGTACGCACCATCCCGCAGACAAAATTTATCCGGGTTTTCGAGATTTGAGCCAACGAATTGATGCACTGATTTGCCCACGCTGGATCATCGCCGTGGAGCCGGATCTCGATACCCGCACGGACATTGCGGTCGCCGTCGACAAGGGGCGGATCCTTGATGTCGTGTCTCGACGTGAGGCGGATGAGAAATACGCTCCTGACGCGCTACACGAACGTGGCGATCACGTGCTGTTGCCGGGGCTGATCAACGCGCATACGCACGCAGCGATGACGCTCATGCGCGGGTTTGCAGACGATTTGCGCCTCGAGCGCTGGCTCGAGGAGCGGATCTGGCCGACCGAGATGAGCCTCGTCAATTCCGAGTTCGTGGCCGACGGGAGCCGCCTGGCAATTGCGGAGATGTTGCTCGGGGGAACAACCTGCTTCGGCGACATGTATTTCTTCCCCGAACGCGTGGCGGATGTTGCGGCGGAAGCCGGAATACGCGCCGCCATCGGCCTTATCGCCCTCGACTTTCCGACTCCCTGGGCGAAAACGCCGGATGAGTACATTTCTAAAGGTCTGGCGCTGCACGATTCCTGCCGCAGCCAGCAGTTGGTCACGACATTCTTTGCGCCACATGCTCCCTATAGCGTCGGTGACGAGACCTTGCGCAGGGTTCGCCAGCTCGCGGACGAGCTCGAGTTGCCCGTTCAGATGCATATTCACGAAACCAAAAAGGAAGTGGATGACGCTTTGCGCGACTCTGGTCGGCGCCCACTGGCGCGCCTCGCGGAGCTGGGGCTGGTGACATCTTCGCTGATGGCAGTGCATGCGACACAACTCAACGACGATGAGATCGATGATCTGGCGGCAGCGGGAGCCAGTGTTGTTCACTGTCCGCGTTCGAACCTCAAACTCGTGAGCGGTGCGTGCCCTGTCTCCAGGCTTCAGACCGCAGGGGTCAATGTTGCCCTCGGTACCGACGGCGCCGCGAGCAATAATCGGCTAGATCTCTGGGCCGAGATGGATACGGCTGCATTGTTCGGGAAATACGTTGCGGGCGATGCCGAAGCGGTACCGGCGTCGATGGCGCTGGAGATGGCGACGATTAACGGCGCAAGAGCCCTCGGAGTGGAAGATGTGACCGGCTCGATCGTGGCCGGAAAGGCCGCCGACCTGATCTGTGTCGAGCTGACCTCCGCCGCCGTTCAGCCCGTCATCGATCCGTTGTCACAGCTTGTCTACTGCGCAGGCCGGGACCAGGTAACCGATAGCTGGGTTGCTGGCGAGCATCTGGTTACCGACGGCAGGCTCGCTCGTCTCGACGTCGACAGCATCCTGGAGCGTGCCCGGTTATGGGGTCAGCGGGTGGTCGGCGCATGACGCCGCCAGCCATCAATCTGGACCCGGCTGAACTCGCCAAATTCGAGGCCATAGCCAGCGACTGGTGGGATCCTGACGGTCCATTGAAGACGCTGCACGATATCAATCCATTGCGCGTTGAGTACATCGCGGATCGGACCGACCTGCGGGGCGCGCGGATACTCGACGTCGGTTGTGGCGGTGGCCTGCTCAGCGAGGCGCTGTCGGGAAAAGGCGCCCAGGTCTCCGGTATCGATCTTGCGGAATCGGGGATCGCCGTCGCACGCGCGCATGCGGCGGAGTCCGGCCACGATATCGATTACCGGAAAATCGACGCGGCGACTCTGGCGTCCGAACAACCGGCGTCGTTTGACGTGGTCACCTGCCTTGAGCTTCTGGAGCATGTCCCGGACCCGGGAGCGCTCGTGGCGGCCTGCTCGAAGCTGGTTCGTCCGGGCGGGACCGTCTTCTTTTCAACGATCAATCGGAATCCCAAAAGTTTCGTCTTCGCAATTCTGGGTGCCGAACACTTGTTGCGCATGGTGCCGCGAGGCACGCATCAGTACGCGAAGCTCGTACGTCCAGCCGAACTGTCGAGCTGGTGCAGGGCCACGAAGCTCGATATGAAGGAACTTACAGGACTCCATTTCAATCCGCTGACGCAGAGTTATTGGCTCGGCGGCAATACGGACGTCAATTATTTCGCGCACACGAAAAGGCCCCTGACGACATGAGGATCCACGGCATATTGCTGGATCTCGACGGCACGCTGGCCGATACAGCGCCCGACCTTGTCGCTGTGCTCAACGTGTTGTTGGCCCGTAACGGCAGGCCACGGATGCCGTATGCGATCGCGCGGAACGAGGTATCGAACGGCGCACTCGGGCTTATCAGGCTGGGTTTCGGCAGTACGTTGCCGGACCCGGAGCTCGAGCGGCTGCGCCTGGAGTTTCTCGAGATCTACCAGAGAAATCTTTCAGTTAAAACAAATATATTCAATGGGTTACTAGATATTCTTAAACAATATTCAAGTAATGGGCAGCGTTGGGGAATCGTGACCAACAAGCCTGCCGCGATGACGGATCCGCTGGTGACGGCGCTGGGACTCGATGGAGAAGCAGGTTGCGTCGTGAGCGGTGACCGGTTGCCGCAACGAAAACCGCATCCTGCTCCTCTGCTGCTGGCGGCGGACGAGCTTGGTGTTGACGCCAGGCAGTGCGTTTACATCGGCGATGCGCCGCGAGACATCGAAGCCGGTAATGCAGCGGGCATGAGCACCATCGCCGTAACTTACGGGTACATTCGCCCTCACCAGGACCCGTATAGTTGGGGGGCTGATATTGTTGTCCGCAGGCCACCGGATTTGCGTGCGGCCATCCAGCAACTCGAGAGTCATTAGCCACGATGCCGATAGCCGATTCGACAGTATTGCTCTACGTGCTGCTTTCAGCGTGCGGGGGGCTCGTGTTCGGATTACTTCTCGGCTTCTTGATCGCTCGGCCGCGTGCGACTGAGCTGATGCGGCGCCTCGCGGTCGCGGAAGCAGGCCTCAAGAATCAGCAAACGCTCGAGGAAGAACGTGAAGAGGCGCTATCGCTGGCTTCCGAGCGACTTGCCGCCTCGTTCGGGCGGTTGGCCGATGACCAATTGCGTAATCATTCCGAGACTTTTCTTAAGCTCGCGAAAGAAAATCTGGGCTCCCATCAGGAGCGCGCCAAAGCGGAGCTCGCCTCGCGCGAACAAGCCGTCGAAAGTCTCGTAAAGCCGATTCGAGACGCGTTGGGCCGGACAGAAGCCCAGATCGACGCGTTGGAGAAAGATCGGCTCGAAGCGCACGGAAGTATTACGGCGCAGCTCGAAGCAATGGCGGCAGGTCAGCAGATGCTGGGCGCTGAGACCCGCAATCTCGTCAATGCGCTCCGCCGCCCCGAGGTGCGCGGCCAATGGGGTGAGATTACGCTGCGGCGACTGGTCGAGCTCGCGGGGATGGTCGAACATTGTGATTTCGTTACCCAGAGCCATACCAACACGGCGAGCGGTGCGATTCGTCCGGACATGATAATTTCCATGCCGGACGATCGGACGGTTGTGGTCGACGTAAAAACCCCGCTCGATGCCTACCTGGATGCGACGCAGAACGATGACGAGGCGCGCCGAATCACTGCCCTGGAGCGCCACGCGGGTAACGTCGCACAGCGTATTCGCGAGCTGGCCAGCAAGAGTTACTGGTCGCAGTTCGACAACAGCCCCGAATTCGTGATCCTGTTCATTCCAGGCGACCAGTTTCTGAGTGCGGCGCTCGCGCGCAGGCCCGGTCTTCTGGACGATGCGTTACGTCAGCAGGTCATTCTCGCTACACCGACGAGCCTCGTGGCGCTGCTCAAGGCGATCGCGTACGGATGGCAGCAAACGGTGTTGGCGGAAAACGCTGCGGAAGTGCGGACGCTCGCGGTACAGCTCTACGAACGTCTCGGCGTATTCGCAGGCCACATGAGCAATATGGGCAAGGAACTGGGAAACAGTGTAAAAGCCTATAACCAGGCAGTCGGCTCGTTGGAGCGGCGCGTCTTGCCGGGTGTGCGGCGTTTTACGGAGCTGGGCGTTGCTCCGAAGCAGCAGCTGGAGTCCGTCGCGACGATCGACGAGTTGCCACGTGAGTTATCTGCTGAGCAACCGGAAGATTCGCATTTGGATTCGTCGAACGAGAAAGTCGAGAACTCAGGATGATTTTTTCCGCTATAGCGCGAAAAAGCGCAGAACGGGGAACACGATGAGGTCCTGGGCCGACTATTCGCCGCGGAACGACTTGCTCGATGGCAGGGTCATTCTGGTGACCGGTGCAACTTCCGGCATCGGGTTGGCGGTATCCCGGGATCTCGTTCGCCACGGCGCGACCGTCGTGCTTCACGGACGCGATGCAGCAGCGCTCGAGAACGTTTACAACGAGCTCAAAGAGCTTGGACCGGAGCCGGTGGCGGCTCAGCTGGATCTCGAGCGCGCGCAGGGACAGGAATACCAGCACCTGACCGATCTGATCGCGGAGCGATTCGAGCGCCTCGATGGCCTTGTCCACAACGCCGGGATCCTCGGCGATCTTAGCCCGATCGAACATTACGATATCGGTCTCTGGCAGAAAGTCATGCACGTAAATGTCAACGCGCCGTTCATTCTGACGCGCTGCCTGCTGCCGTTGCTGCACCAATCCAAAGATGCATCGATATTGTTTACGACCAGCGGTGTGGGTAACGTCGGGCGGGCATTCTGGGGCGCCTACTGCGCGTCGAAGTTCGCGACCGAGGGTCTGGCGCAGGTGCTCGCGGACGAATGCGAAAACACGTCTGTTCGCGTGAACTACATCAACCCCGGATCTACTCGCACCGGTATGCGACGAAAAGCGTTTCCGGCAGAAGACCCCGATACGTTGCCGGCTCCCGAAAGTATTACTGCCGCATATCTATACCTGCTGGGTCCCGACAGCGCTGGCATGTCGGGCAACCGATTTGAAGCGCGTTCGGGAAAGTCCACCCGCAAGACTGTTGCCTGACAGCGCCTAAGGCGGCGGTAAATCCACGGCCTTGTACAGTGCGGCTGCTTCATCCGGCGTCAAGGACCGAGATTCCCCGCGGCGCAGCTTGCCCAGCTCGATAGCGCCGTAGCGAACGCGAATGAGACGGCTGACAGCCAGTCCCAGAGCATCGAAAACGCGGCGGATTTCTCTGTTGCGCCCTTCATGCATCGTGATGCGATACCAGATATTGCTCCCGGAACCGCCGTCGCGGCGAACCCGATCGAAGCTGGCTGTCCCATCGTCGAGTTCGACCCCGCTCTGGAGCGCTCTAAGCTGAACCGGCGACAGCTCGCCCAGCAAGCGAACCGCGTATTCGCGTTCAATCTCGAAACTCGGGTGCATGAGCCGATGAGCGAGATCTCCGTCAGACGTTAGCAACAGCAGACCTGAGGTATTGATGTCGAGCCTGCCGACACTGACCCAGCGACCGTGTCGTGGGGGTTTCAGCGAGCTGAATACGGTGGGGCGTCCCTCGGGATCCCTGCGGCTCGTGATCTGTCCGACGGGCTTATAGTAGATCCTGTGGTAGCGGCGGTTGCTGCCGGCGGCCGTGGCTCGAACGGGCTTACCGTCGAGCAACACCTTCTCGCCACCTGAGAGCTGATCGCCGAGCTTCGCGGGTAGCCCGTTGACGACGATCCTGCCCTGCTTCAGCCAGCGTTCGACCTCTCGGCGCGAAGCCAGCCCGGCATTCGCGAGAACCTTCTGAATTCGATCTGCCATGGCTCGTACCGATTCGTCACGGAGGACCTCAAAACTAGAGCAAGCTATCTGGTCAAATCGGAGTGCGCGGCGATTACCGGCGAGGGTTCGGAATCGGGCTCATCGCTGGCCGCCAGCTCGAGTGGCTCGCGGTCGCCTTCCGAATGTTCGGCGACATGCGCCTGCTCGATCTTGAGATCGTCGACAAGATCTACCTGCGGACTGGGTTCCGGCAGTTCCAGAGAGACGTTGAAGTCGTCGATATCTTTGATCTCGGCGAGCGGCGGAAGATCGTCGAGTTTTTTCAATCCGAAATAATCCAGGAACTCTTTCGTTGTCCCGAACATCGCCGGCTTCCCCGGCACATCGCGGTGCCCTACAACCCGCACCCAGTCGCGCTCCAGCAGCGTCCGGACGATATTCGTCGACACCGCGACGCCGCGAACATCCTCGATTTCGCCGCGCGTGATCGGTTGCCGGTAGGCAATGAGCGCGAGTGTCTCGAGCAGTGCCCGGCTGTATCGCGGCGAACGCTCCTCCCAGAGCGGCACCAACCAGTCACTCATTGAGCGTCGGATCTGAATCCGAAAGCCGCTGGCGACTTCCTTCAGTTCGATCCCGCGGCCTTCGTAGTCGCTCGAGAGCGTAGCGAGTATTTCGCGCAGCTTCTTCTTATCGGGGCGTGACCGTTTCTTGAATAGCTCCCCGAGTTGTTCGAGATTCAACGGGCGACCGGCCGCAAGCAGCGCGGCTTCCATTACGTTCTTGATTTCTTGATCATCCATAACTTTGCTTACGCGGATTCCGGCTGCTGGTTTTTCAATTCGGATTTAGAGGCTCGCACGTGGATCGGGCCGTAGGGTTCATTTTGCACGACATCGATAAGCGTCTCTTTGAGGAGCTCGAGAATCGCCAGGAACGTCACGGTAACGCCGACACGGCCTTCCGTCGGATCGAATAGACTCGAGAAATCGCTGTAGTCCACGTTTTCCAAAGACAGGAGAATGGAGGACATGCGTTCGCGCACCGACAGCGGTTCCCGCTGAACGTGATGGTGAGCGAACATATCCGAGCGTTCGAGCGCGTCTTTGAACGCCAGCAATACTTCCTTCAGGGTAATGTCAGGCAGCTTCGTAACGACGCGCCGTTCTGTAACCTCTGCCTCGGCCGGAACAACATCGCGCTCGAGCCATTCCAGAGAATTCAGATCTTCTGCTGCCTGTTTAAATCGCTCGTACTCCTGCAAGCGCCTGACGAGTTCCGCGCGGGGATCTTCTTCCTCTGTCTCGTCTTCCGTAGAGCGAGGCAGCAACATTCTCGACTTGATCTCGGCCAACGTCGCGGCCATCACCAGATATTCGCCGGCAAGCTCGAACTGCATGTCGGACATCAGCTCAATGTAGTGCACGTACTGCTTCGAAATCTCCGCGATGGGAATATCGAGGATGTCCAGGTTCTGGCGCCGAATCAGATACAGCAACAGATCGAGCGGACCCTCAAACGCTTCGAGAAATATCTTTAGTGCATGAGGTGGTATGTAGAGGTCTCTGGGGAGCTCCGTCACCGGCTCGCCCGAGACGACGGCAAATGGCATCTCGCCTTGCGCAATGGCGCCTGCTTCGTCGGTCACTGGTGGCGCCGTTGAAACTAGCGTGAGTTCTGGCTTACCGGTTTGTCGGGGCGGTTCGGTCAATTAACGAAATCCGGCGATCGTCCAATAGAGATCGATGAAGAATAGAAGAAACGGCTCCAAGAGAGGCCAGAGTACTCCAGAAAACATCAACAACAGTACAATCATAAAGCCAAACGGCTCTATTCTGTGAAGAATGTGTGAAGTCTGCGGCGGCAGCAGTCCAGCCAGCACCCTGCCGCCGTCCAGCGGCGGGATCGGCAACATGTTGAAGACGGCCAGAATGCAGTTGATGAAAATGCCCCACCGGCAAACGGCATTGACCCAGTCGGCGGCTGCGCCATCGCTCCCCAGCGCCGGCGCTGCGAAAAAGGCGATCAAGGCCCAACCGAGTGCCATCGCCAGATTCGAGGCAGGGCCGGCCGCGGCGACGATAATCATGTCCCGGCGCGGGTTTCTGAGGTTCTGGAACATGACCGGAACGGGCTTCGCCCAGCCGAACATCATGCTGCCGCCCGTTAACAGCAGCAGCATCAGCGGGACGGCCACCGTGCCTACCGGATCGATGTGATTGATCGGATTGAGTGTCAAGCGCCCTGCCCTTTGCGCCGTCGTATCCCCGAACTTGAGCGCGCTCCAGCCGTGAGCTACTTCGTGGACGGTGATGGCGAACAGCACCGGGATGATGGCGACCGAGAGGCGGTACAGGAAGTAATCGAGGTCCACGCCCAGCATCGCGGCATTATACGTACTTCGCCCGATCGCGGTTAGCTGGCCGGGTCAATCGACCAAACCTGCGACCGATCCCTTGCCTTCTCGCACAACGATCACGCGACCCTCGCTGAGATCGAGCACGGTGGTCGGCTCCAGACCGCAAGAGCCACCGTCAATAACGGCGTCGACGTCATTTTGCAGCCGGTCGCGAATCTCCTCGCCATCCGTCATCGGTATGGATTCACCCGGAAGCATCAGCGTAGAACTCATAATGGGGTAGCCGAACGCATCCAGCACACCCTGAGCAATTACGTGATCGGGCACGCGAATGCCGATTGAGCGGCGTTTCGCGTTTTGCAGTCGCCTTGGAACCTCGTTGGTCGCCTTGAGGATGAAGGTGTAGGGCCCCGGCGTGAGCGACCGAAGCAGACGGTACACCGAGTTGTCCACCTTGGCGTAGGTCGCGATCTCAGAAAGATCCCGGCAAACGAGCGTGTAGTTATGATCTTTTTCGATCTGACGAATTCGGCCGATACGTTCGACCGCAGCTTTGTCGCCAATCCGGCAGCCAAGCGCATAGCAGGAGTCGGTCGGGTACACCAGCACGCCTCCGCCGCGCAGAATCTCGGCGGCGCGTTCCAGCAAGCGGCCTTGCGGGTTATCCGGGTGAATCTGGAAGTATTGACTCATCGTCGGATTTTACCGGGCTTTCCCCCTCTACGAGCCACTTGCGTTAAGATGCTCCCGCCCTCGAGAGCCCCAAACGATGCAGATATTCATTGATTTCCTGCCGGTCGTCGCCTTTGTCGCAGCCTATTATCTTGCTGATATCTATACGGCGACCGGCGTGCTGATGGCCGCGATGGTGGTCCAGATCGCGTACCAGTGGTTTGTGAACGGGAGCGTCACAAAAATGGTGCTGATCTCGGCAATTCTGGTCTGGGTCGCCGGTGGAATCACGCTGGTGCTCCGGAACCCGATATTTATCCAGTGGAAACCGACGATCGTTAACTGGCTGTTCGCTGCGGCGTTCCTGGGTAGCCAGTATATCGGCGACAAATCACTCACAGAGAGGATGATGGGGCACGCGATAGAGCTTGAGTCCGCTTTCTGGCGCCAGCTCAACTGGATGTGGATCGGAAATTTCGCGTTCCTGGGTGCGGCGAATCTGTATGTGGTCTACAACTATGACGAAGCGACCTGGGTAACTTTCAAGCTATTCGGGATGCTGGGCTTAACGCTATTGATGGCGGTGGCACAAGCGGTGTGGATCGCTGTGCGAACATCCGAACAACAAGCAGAAGAGAGTTGAACGATATGCTCTATGCGATTATTAGTGAAGACGTGCAGGACAGTCTGCCGAAACGAAAAGTAGCGCGACCGGATCACATCGCCCGCCTGGAAAAAATGCAGGCGCAGGGCCGCGTCATTGTTGGCGGGCCATTGCCGGCAACCGACGACGACGATCCCGGCGATGCCGGGTTTACCGGAAGCTTGGTTATCGCTGAATTCGAATCGCTCGAAGAAGCGGAAGCCTGGGCGAAGGAAGATCCCTATGTAAAGGCCGGTGTTTACGCAAGTTCGATCGTCAAACCCTTCAAACGAGTATTTTAGTGGCGAAAGCGCGCCTCGACCGAATTCGAGCCATGCTGGAGTCCGCGTTCGAACCGCTCGAACTTGACGTCAGGGACGACAGCCATTTGCATGCCGGGCATGCTGGAGCGAAGGAAGGAAAAGGTCACTTTCATGTGCACATCGTTTCCGATCGATTCGAGAATACGACACGGATCGATCGGCACCGTATGATTTTTGAAGCGCTCAGTGAAATGATGGCAACGGATATTCACGCGCTGAGTGTTTCAGCGTCCGGGCCAAGTTCAAACCAGACATCAGGTAACTAAACAGAGGATTCCACATGCTGTACCGAAATTTCGGCATTGTATTTTCGCTCGGACTCGCCGCAATCGCGGGCTGCTCTCCAGAAGCTGCGACCGAAGCGGATCCTCTTGGCGAGGGAAGAGTCGCGACCGTCAATGGCGCACCTATCCAGGATGGGCTGTTCGGCGTTTATTCGCTGGGTCGACTTCAGAAAGAAGCAGAGTTCCTCACGGACGAGGAATACGATGCGCTACTGGAAGAGCTGATCGAATTCCGTCTTCTTGCCAGAGCGGCGGAGCAGCAAGGCCTTGTCGAAGAAAGTGAGCTGGCAGCGCAACTGGAGATACAAAGACTCCAAGCACTGGCGCGGGCAATGGCGACCAGCTATCTGGATGAGAACCCGGTTACCGAAGCAGAGTTGCAGCTTGCCTACCAGCAAAACATCGACGCACTTTCCGGGCCGCAATACAAAGCTCGCCACATCCTGGTGGATGCCGAAGAAGACGCAATAGCGATAGTTGAGGAACTCGGACAGGGCGCTGATTTTCAGGAGCTGGCGCGAACGCGCTCGACCGGCCCATCGGGACCGAGCGGCGGCGATCTGGGATGGTTCTCACCTGACACGATGGTCGCGCCGTTCGCCGCTGCAGTGCGTGAAATGGAAATCGGCACTTACACTACCGAACCCGTCGCGACGCGATTCGGCTGGCACGTCATTCTCCTGGAGGATTTCGCTCAGCAAGAGCCACCCGGCCTGGACGCGGTGCGCGATGAAATTCAGAGCTTTGTCGAGCAACGCAAGATCGCGGAATATATTGAAGAACTACGCGAAGCCGCAGATGTAACGATTGGCGAAGAGGTGCCTGAAATCGAATGAGCCGAAGGCTCGAAGTTTATGGGTTTCAGTCTTCTTCAATAAAATGATAGATACCGACACCCGTCTTTATTGTCGTGATCTCCGAGTTCTCTGCAGATTCGTGAGATTCTTGAGCACTTAGCCAGTTATCTAGCTCGACTAATAGCTGCTGTCCTTTGGTTCGCAGCAGTCGGTCGAACGAGGGCAGAAGTTCTATTCGCAGCCCATTGTCGGCGAACACAACCCGTTCGAATCTTCCTGCGCCCGGAGCGGATTTCTCGGTGTTGAATTCGACGGTTGAAACGAAATTCTTGATCACTTCTCCAAGTCTTTCCAGCGCATCCGGGTGGAGGCTCTCGGGCACATATGCTCGTGTAAGAACCTTAAACGCGCCTGCAGAAACTTTCTCAACTGCGCCGACTCGCAGTAATTCATCGAGCATCGCTCTGGGAGCCATGTCCCCACTATATTTTCGAACTAGCGACGTGATCCCGACACCTTCTGATGGATCGAACGATAGCTCAAGCGGTAGCCCATACGGACCTGTGTATTCAGAATCGGTGTGCCACCCTAGAAGCACTCTAGTGACTCTATTTAGGTTACTAGAATCCTGTGGTAGCACGTCTCCATCGAGAATCGCTTTTTGTTTCGCGACTTCCTTCCTAGTTAGCCCCGTTATGATGGCGATTCGCGATTGCGAAGGCTTTCGTCCCGGAATTCCGAAATCTCGCTCTGCGACTTCAACGAAAACATTTTTCAGTACTTCATTGAACTCGTTATATGAAACCCCGTGTCGAACCAAGATTCGAACTAGCGGCTGCATCAGGACGCGATAAGCGGATAGGAGGCCGATTCGAACTGGATCAGTCATTTAGCAGCGTCGCTACCCAAGCATGGGAAGGATTTCCCATTTATTATTTTGCTTGAAGCCTAGGGCGAATCTCGCGAGATCGCAAACAAGGCTTGGAAATTGGCGTGGAACTCGCCTGGCAACACTAACGATTCGAGATTAAGTAACCATAAGAAGCGAAATCGCGCCGCGATCGCGCCCTAAGGCGGATTCAAGGCTAACGAATATCGCCACCATGAATCCCGCGCGTTCGGCTGTCACCGCCATGAATCCCGCGCGTTCGGCTGTCGCCACCATGAATCCCGCGCGTTCGGCTGTCGCCACCATGAATCCCGCGCGTTCGGCTGTCGCCGCCATGAATCCCGCGCGTTCGGCTGTCGCCGCCATGAATCCCGCGCGTTCGACTGTCACCGCCATGAATCCCGCGCGTTCGACTGTCGCCGCCATGAATCCCGCGCGTTCGGCTGTCGCCGCCATGAATCCCGCGCGTTCGACTGTCACCGCCGTGGATTCCGAAGACAGCACTTTCACTACCATCTAGTGAATCCAAAATCGCGGTACCGCCGGGATAAGGTTGGATTCCCGTGAACTCAACCGTATCGCCAACGTCAACCGCGAAATTGTTGTGAGTTGAGAGTCTAGATGAGTAATCAAAATTCAGAGCGCCGATCGTGATCTCTGCAGTCAATGGAGCCGATTTTTCTACTGCTCCGCGAACTAAGATCGCTGAGGATCCGGCGACATATTGGATCCCCGTAGGCATCAATACATCGAGATTACCTCCTGAGCTAGCGGCAAGAACGTAGTCGCCGACTGAAATGGAAGCGTCGATGTCAGTCGCGAAAAACGATTGCCCAAGCACGGTAAGGTTGTACCCTTCATCGATCGGTTCGATCGTTTCTATTGGCCCTAGAGCAGCAGATTCGAAGATTGCGTTGCTAAGGTCGACGTCTCTAGACCTTAGGTCACCACCGTGGATCCCGCGTGCGCGACGGTCGCCGCCGTGAATTCCGGCTGTTGCACTGTTGCCGGATTCGACTTCGCGAATCCTGCGATCACCACCGTGGATCCCGCGTGCGCGACGGT
>JAHEKF010000077.1 GCA_024638465.1 Rhodospirillaceae bacterium
ATGGAGCCGATCTGTTTCAGTTTGTCGATTTCTTCGTCGTACTGCCCGGCACAAACATCGATGAGGCTCAACCAACCACCACCCTGCAGTCGCGTAACCTGGTTTCCAACATCGCCATCGTACCCGGCGACTATGAACTAACGATAAGAGATCCGATTTCGGCAACGATCCTCGCAGGTCCGACTGCCGTTTCACTCGACGCGGGCGGGTTCTACAGCGTACTAATCACCGACGCGACGGGCGGTGCGACAGTCGACATCACATTGTTCGACGATTTCAATTAGCGAACGCGCTGCAAGCGTTCAGTCGCAATCACAAATCTCGGCGAAATAATCAACGATGAGGGCGCGATTTCGTCGCCGTTCTGGTTTGCTGACGAGGGGACGATCGTCGGATTGATGATCGGCTTCGTCACGACGCGTACGGGGGGCGAGCGAGTCGAAACCGTCACGAACATGGCACGCTCACGCGACCCTGCCCAGTCTTGATATTAAATCGAGATATAGACTCTAATACATTGAATAATTAGCATTTTAATAGACCAATCAGCGGTCGAGTCTGGTGCCCCGAGCACGATTCGAACGTGCGACCTTCCGCTTAGGAGGCGGACGCTCTATCCAGCTGAGCTACCGGGGCGGACTTAGAAATCACTACGTTGCGGTCTTGGGAGTCTGAATCGCCTGCCTAATATCGCATACTAACGGTTAACCAACGGCTCCATCACGCCGAAAGCGGACATCGGCCGCCCCAGCGCAAGACTTAAAGTAAGTTCTTAAGTTTGTTTCCGCGGAAACTCCGATACCGCATGGATTGACGGCTCCTTGCGGCCAGGAGCTGACATTGGCTTCCGCGGGAACGATAGCTCCCGCGGACGGCAGCCTTCGGGTAAAGCGGGCATTCCCCTCAGCCCCCTCCGCCGGTTTCTGTTTTTTCTTACGGTGCGCGCTCAATCTTGGCCGAGCGGACCTTGCCGATCCTGGTCTCCCCCTGTCGGCTCCCCCCGCGGTTTTTCGAAGACGAGAAAATGCTGCTGTGGCAGAAGATCACTGTTCGCCACGAACCTCAAACCAACCGCTTCAAGTTCCGCGCGCGCTTGGCGTTCGGACATCTTGTGGAGCCTCTTTATCGGCACGCGTCGATCTTCAGCCCGGTACTCGATTAGTACGACTTTGCCGCCAGGAATCAAACTTTCGTAAATGGCCGACATGACCTCCCAAGGCCACTCGAACTCGTGATAGGCGTCTACCAAAAGGACCATGTCGATTGATCCGTCCCTCAACCCAGGGTCCTTCTCTGTAGCAAGTATGGGTTCTATATTAGCGAGCCCTTCACTCGCTGCTCGATCGACGATTATCGCGAGCATTTCTGGTTGTATGTCGACTGCGTAGACCGTTCCGGTATCACCTACCAGGCGCGCCATCGGCAGGCTGAAGTAGCCTGTTCCGGCTCCAAGATCGGCGACCGCGTCGCCCACCTCGATGGGCAGGTTCTCGATCAGCAGGTCGGTACGTTCCTCCTCCCTGCGTTCCGGTCTTTCAAGCCATCCGGCCCCGCGATGACCCATGACGTGCGAAATCTCTCGATCCATATAGATCTTGCCGATTCCGTCTCGGTTAGGCCGCGTGTATTCGTAGCGGTTTTCGTCGTCCCGGCCGGAAGATTCCTGGGCACAGGCCGCAACGGGCAACGAGAAGATTGCCAGCAGCGAGCCGATCAGGATCTCCCGGCGCAACGGAATGTCACACATACGTCTTCCTTTTCTCGCCGCTGCACTCGGCGGCGTCAAAACACTCTGGCCTCTAGGCTTAAGTTCGTCGAGTAGCGGCCTTTGGATGCCGACCAGGCGAAAAAAGACCCGCGCTCGGGCGCTACGTCCGCAATGCGACCGTCAGCTTTCTGGACTGGCCCCACTATCTCAGACACGCCGTAGCCTCAAATTAAGGCCTGCTCGAAGGCCTCCGGACTGACCCCGAAAGACACGTGCTATCAGCTCCGTTTACTCCAGCCGCGACTTCCGGCAACGTCTGTTCTTGTGCGCAACCTTACAGGATCAACAGATAAGCCGCGCTCGTGGTGCGGTAGCACGTCTCGCAATAAGCGCTCATCTTCGACCCGCTTTCGTCTGGCTAGTCATTATGCGTTCGACGTGAGATTCTGATTTGCATCGATCAGTTGAATCAGCAGGAAAAAGCGGTCATTCGGGCGCAACGAAGCGTCGCGTCGACTCTATATCGCAGTTGAACGGCGACATGTCGATTTCGGGTGAGTACGTTAACGCGCGCGCGTACTGGAACGGCTCCACAAGATACTCGGGATCCTCGAGCACGAATTCGGCCACCAGCCCTGTGCCGTCGTCCGTCATCGTGAAACGCTCCACGACATGCTTCTGGGCGCCCGACGGTATGCCGTTCTGATAAGGCGACGGGTGATCCTCGAAATTCGCAGTGTCGACGACCAAGGTATCGCCGTCCCACGCGCCTGTAGAATGTCCTTCGAAGTACCGCTCCGAAGCAGGCGGATGCGCACGCCCATCCATATAGACGACGCGCTCCTGGTCCATGTACTGGCCGCGAATGTAAATGATGTCTGCGGCCTCGTTGAATTCGATCTCCAATGGATAGCTCGGAGTCACAAGCATCGCTGGCGTGGGGCGACCGCTACACCGCATTGCGGGATTTTCGGCTGAAGCCTCGTCGAAATCGGCCTGAATGGCGCGCGCTTTGTCGGTAAGTATCAGACGCTCGCGCGTTAGCTCGTCGAGCCCACCCGGAAAATCACCGAGCTTAGTGGGATCCGTGAGCCAACGCCCCTCGATAGTCGTCGCGCGATGAACGATTTGCTCGTTCGGCTCTTCTGCGGATGTGCTTCCTAAGACAGTTCGCCCCGCAGTACCGTTGACCTCCACGAGTTCTTCCAGAATAGCGTACGGTCGACCGTCGCGAGTAGGATTCACGGCAATAGTCACGAGATCGCCGACTGAGAGCGTATCTGGCGTCCAGCCCCTACGCATCAACGAGAACGTTGAGGACGTCTGTACGGTCCAGATCAAGGCTTCGCCGTTATCCTGCACCGTGTCGACGCTGAGATAAACGTGTGGGTTTCGCCACTCGAATTCGGTTACGGTACCTTCGAGCGACAAAAGCAACTGTAAGTCGAACGCGGCCTCGCTGTGGTGCGCAACTGCGGGCATCGCGAACGCGATGGCGGCGGCAAGAATCATTCGTCTCATGTGCGTTACCAACGCCATCTGGTTATATGCATTCGAAAACGTCCATTCTAGCTTGAATGGACGACTGCAGCGGTAAAAAGCGGACATCCGTCAATGGTTAAAGGCCTCCGTTTCGATCCACTCGACGAATTCTGGAGAGTAGCGTTGCTTCTTCGATTTACCCCCCCCCCGAGACATGCAAGCTATTGGATACTGGCTGTTACGTCGCGGAGCAGTCGCTCACGAGAACTCGGAGCAAAAACGTGGGCATCAGCCGTACCTGTTAAGCCGGCTTCCTCGCGAACTCGACGAGTCTTTTCAGTCGATACTGTGACTAGAGCGGTGGTAGCGAATTACAATGCCCGGGTCGGGATACAAGCTCGTGCCAGAATCTTTCTTTCCCTCAAAATCTACGGACGAAAGAGCGTAGCGCATACTCTCAAGACGCGCTTTTTTCTTATCGTTGGCCTTTACTATGATCCACGGGCTGTAAGACGTATGGGTCTTACTGAACATCTCTTCCTTGTATTTTGTGTACAAATCCCAATGCTCCTGCGCCCTGTCATCAACCGGACTGATCTTCCATTGCTTGAGCGGGTTTACCCGTCGCGAGTCGAATCTCTCTTGTTGCACCTCTTTAGAGATTGAGAACCAGAATTTAATAAGTTCCACACCGTCCTCGTAGAGCATGTGCTCGAACTCCGGAACCTGCTGCATGAAAGTACGATGCTGCTTCTTCGTACAGAATTTCATAACCGGCTCTACGACGGCGCGGTTGTACCAGCTGCGATCGAAAAATACCATTTCACCAGGGTTGGGCAATTGGTCGGTATAGCGCTGGAAGTACCATTGACCCTGCTGCACCTCGGTCGGTTTCGGCAGCGCGACCACACGAGCACTGCGAGGATTCAGATGCTCGATAAAGCGACGGATGGTCCCTCCCTTGCCGGCAGCATCTCGACCTTCGAATATGATGGCCAGTCGGCGTCCCTCCTGCTGTACGGAGCGCTGCAGCTTGACTAACTCTACTTGAAGCCGCTCCAACTCCTGCTCATATCGCAGTTTCACCAGCGCTTTTTTAACGTTGACGTTCTTCGTGGACAAGAGCTGAAGAAGGCCTTTCTTGCTGTTGATTTCAGCTAACTCGTCTTTGCTGAGTTGCACGTTCTTCTTCAGCGTTTTTCCGACTAGTTTTTCTTCCTGCGTTAGTGCATTGCCTTCTCCGGAAACCGCCTGACTGGACACCAGAACGGGGCCGGAGCCAGCTGATCTTATCTCATCATTATCCATGAAGATCCTCTCGATATGGCCGATCAAGCACGCGCTAAGATACGTGCGAACTTTTCATTAGACGGCCCTGTTTAAGGATCCGCAATCCGTAGATTTGCGTACCGGAACGGAAAAGCGTTCGGTTGAGATGTCTGCCTATTAATTGAGTATTCGGACGATCCGCTTGTCGAACTAACGACATCGGCTCAGAACCGGGTGAAACCCTTGCCTCAATCACACCCGTCTTGACGGCGGAAGCCTGCTGCGTGGGCTGGAGCGGTCACCCAAAATATTCGACATGAGTGCGGTCCGTAGGTCCGGTTTGGGCGATTGGAGACATTAGATCCTGCTTCGAAAGACAACATCGAAACTTCCGATTTCGGACCCAAAGTCGCCGTTAATGGACGTTAACGGACGGCGGCTTCCGGCCAGAAGCCGCCATTCGCATATTTCTGAAAGCGTGCATAAAAGCAGATCAATTAACTGATAACCCGTCCGCTCTGGCTCCCGAAAGCAGTCATTTCTCCGTAGTTTTCTATCAGACTCCTCTGCTACGTCGACCGAGAGATCGCGCAATTTATCTGTCCGATATTCCAAGTTATAGCTACGACTTTACTTGGGTGTTGCGCAAATTCGGTGGGTTTTACTGGACATCGCAGTCCCGAAAATTCCATCACACTATCGGGTCACGCCGAAATCGATTCAGTCGATCCGGCCGCCCGGGTTGAGTCCGCTCGGCACTGAATCTGGGACCCTGCGATCGAAATCGTCGTCGTTCAGCGCGCCCAGGAATGCGATGATCTCTCTTTCGGAATCATCGACGTCACCGAGCCGCCGAAACAACGGGTCCAACTCGTCACGGTCGACATTGACGTTCACACTCCCGTTACCTCGCCCCCGGCCGCGACGGCGGCCACCGCGATCGTAGAAATCGAGCACGTCGTCCAGGTCCGTCAAGATTCCGCTATGCATATACGGCGCCGTATAGGCCAGGTTTCTGAGAGATGGCGTTCGGAACGCATTCGTCCCTTCAAAGCCGACATCCGGATCAGACCGCTTGGCGTTGTCGCCCACCCCGAGGACGTGGAGCTTGAAATCGGAAAACATCGGTCCGCTGTGGCAGTTGACGCAACCGACACGCTCGAACTCGCGCATACCCCGACGCTGCAGTTGTGTCAGCGCGGACGTGTCGCCACGCATATAGCGATCGAACGGCGAATTATTCGCGATCAGCGTTCGTTGAAACGCGGCGAGCGCCTTACCGAGATTTTCGTCGTTGACCGGCTCGACGCCACCGAACGCGGCCGCAAACAACTCGCGGTACTCGGCAATAGACTCCAGGCGACGAACGACCTCGGGCACGATCTCCTGCTCGGAATATCCGTGGCCGCGCATCTCCTCGAGCGTCATGATCGGCAGAATCGCCTGCTCCTCGAGGCCTGATGCCCGGAGATCCCAGAACATCGGCGCGGTGACTGAATCCTGATGTCCCTCCGCGTCGATTCCGTTAAATGCCGTATTGAGAATCGTCTGACTGTTGCGCTGCACGAACGGGATCGTCGTCGCCGGAGCGAATCGTCGCGCGCGGCCGAGGCCAACGCCGTCAACGCCGATCGATATGTCGATATTCTCCGCGTAACCGAAATCCGGATGATGACAGGTGGAACACGCAACGTCGCGGTTTCCGGACAGGATCGGGTCCCAGAACAAAAGCCTCCCCAGTTCGACTTTCTCCGGGGTCGTCGGATTATCTGCAGGATCTGCCGCGGCCAAAGGCAACGCGCTGAGCGATGTGCTGTTTCGCTGCGCGCGCAGAGTGTCAGTGAGCAAGTAGGCAGACAGGACTGCCGCGATCGGAATCAGAACCGCAGAAGAGAATAAGCGCTTCATTCCTGTCCCAACTGCTCTCTGCTTGACGGAGGGTACCCACCTAAAGACAGTTTAACTTCAGCGACTGAATGCGCTCTCTGAAGATTCGTCAAGTGGAATCTATCGATACGTGTTCTTCATTCGCCTGTCGGGCCCGCCTGACTGAACACGAGCGTAACGGGACTCCCCGTTTCCACGACCTTCCCGGTTGGCGAGAGGGACCCGCTTGCCGAATCGATTGCGAAGGCCACGATGTTGTGTCCGAGTTCATTACACGCGTAAAGATGCGTCGCTGACGGGTCGAGACCAAAAAAGCGTGGCCGCTCTCCTCCGCTCGGGGTCCAGCCCAGGGCCGCCAACTGCCCGCTGGCCTGATCGATTTCGTACGCCACGATGCTGTCATGACCCCGATTTGAACAGTACAGGAAGCGCCCGGAGGGATGAGCGAAAATTTCGGCGGTGGTGTTGTTTCCGCTGAAGTCATCGGGCAAGGTGCTCAGGAGCTGCGTTCGGCGCATCGCTCCACTCAGCGAATCGTACTCGTAAACACCGACCGTGGAATCCAGCTCGTTCAGCACATAGGCGTATGGCCGCGCAGGATGGAATTCAGCATGGCGCGGGCCAGCACCCGGTTCCGTCGGGATCGACGGCGTATCCGCCGGAACCAGCGAACCGCTCTCGACGTCGAGGCTGAAGACGAAGACTTTATCGAGCCCCTTGTCGGGCACCAGCATGAAACGCCCATCGGGATCGAACGGATTCTGGTGAGGATGCGAGCTTGTTTGCTGCGTCGGATGCGGACCCGGCGCGCCTGGCAGTTCTACGAGATCGCTGCGCGGTGCGAGAGAGCCGTCTGCGTTAATCGGCAGTACCGCGAGCGATCCCGAAGAGTAGTTGGAGACGACCAGAAAACGGTTGGTCGGATCGACGGCAAGATGAACGCCGTTCGTGCCACCGGTGCTCTCCCGATTGACGAGCGTCAATTCTCCGCTTGTCGCATCGATGGCGTACGCCGTCGCGTAATCCATGTCACCGTGCGCCGAGTAAAGAAACCGCCCCGCCGGATCCAGCGCCAGGAACGATGGATTGACCAGATCGGGGACCAGCTGCACGTGTTCCCAGTCCATGGAAACCGGGTCTACTCGGTAAACATTGATGCCCTCGCCGCTGGCGCCGCGGTCCTCGGAAGTGAAACAGCCGACATACACGAACGTCGATCCGGCCGCATTATCCGCTTGCTGCGCCGAGACCAGTCGCGACACGGAGTTAGCGGCAGCGATTGAGGCAAGAACTCTCGTGGCCTGGCCGAGAAAGCGGCGACGAGAACGATTACCGTTCATTTCGACCAGCCACCGCGACTGCGGAGCACGACGATCACCGCGACGGTGCTAATAACAGCCACAAGAACTCCCTGAACGGATACGCCCAATAGGTTTTCGACGAGTCGAAACGCGAACACGACGAGCAAACCCGCCGCCAGAGCGAGCGCGAAATCGGCAATTTTCAGTTTCATCTCTCTCCTGCTCGTCAGCTATGCGGCGCTCAGTCATCCTCGCTGACTACCCGAGGTGGAATGGGCGTATGACCCGGAATCGGCGCCGAGACGACGCGGTTACGCAGAGTTCCCAGGTTACCGATCGTTATCTCAACAAGCTGTCCCTCGGCGAACGTCATGGTCGGTTGGGGGACTCCCGTAGCAATGACGTCTCCGGGCAACAAGGTCATCCGCTCGCTCAAATAGGCGATTATTTCTTCCACGGAGAAGGTCAGAAACGAAGTGTTTCCGTTCGGGACCGGCCAGTCGTGACGCTCACCGTCGATCACGCCAATAATCTCCATGCGGTTAGGGTCGGGGACATCTTCCTTGAGCGTCAGGTAGGGACCCAAAGGCGTAAACGAATCCAACGACTTGCTCATCGATCCACCCTGGACCGGGTGGCTCCCTTGCGGAAGGTCACGCGAGCTCACATCGTTCATGATGGTGTAGCCAACCACGTAATCGAGGGCCTCCGACGCGGACACGGCCCTCGCAGTCCTGCCGATAACGATCGCGAACTCCGGCTCGTGAACCCCGGTCGTCAACAATCCCCACAGATTGATGTCGGCTTCGTGTCCGGTGAGCGACGCAGGCGACTTGAAGAAGAAACTGGGATATTCAACGTTATCCCAGGCACCGGGAGTACCGTCCGGCTGAGCACGCTGATAGGCACCCGCGAGAGAAAGCACTTTCGACGGCGCCATGACGGGCGGAAGATATCGAACGCTGCCGGGCGGATAAAAAACGCGCCGTGCTCCCCCGGGCTCCTCAAAGTCTCCTGATTCTCTGAGCGCCGTCACCCTGTCGTGCAAAGACCGTGCCGCCCGAATTGGAACATCGCCGGCCTCGATCAGCGCCTGCATGTCGATCGGTATTGCAGGCAATGTCAGGTCTGCTGCCGCACCCGTGCGATACAGATAGGTAATTGCATTATGAATGTCGACGATGTCCTGATCGCCATCTCCCCGAGTTGTACCCAGCCGCGCACCGCTACCGGCGATCTCGAAAGACAGCAGCCTGAACGTTGCGTCGTTGGTCTGCTGCGCGATGATTCGACTCGAGAAGCCGGCCGAGAAGCCCAACGTGGCAATAACAACCCAGACGCCCACGCGCCCTCGCGGTCTTGCGTACTTCATACTCCCCTCCTGGCAAGTTACGACTACTTACCGAACGTGTTCGATTCTAGTTCAATGGCAAACGAGCTATGCGATCCTGATTACTGCCGACCCAAATCTCGTCGCCAACCCGTATGGCCGCACTTGCGCGCTGCATTGACGCGGTCCCATCCGCTCCGCCGAGGCGCTTGAAGCTCAGCGTCTCCGGATTCACCTCGACCACGGTCCAGCCCGTCGGGCACGCGGCGTCGGCACATGTCGACGGATCGACGGGATTTCGGCCGGCAATCAAGAGCATCTCATTGCCGTCCCAGTGGACGTTGTCCGGGCGCATCGGCAGCGACACCGTCTGTTTGCCGAGCGGTGTCGAGTCCCGATCGAAACGCACCAGCTCCTGCGTGCCGCTGGCGGCGACGTACAGGTAGCGATCGTCTGCGGATACGTCGATTCCGTTCGGCAGTGACAGCTCGGTGCCTGCCAGCGCTTGCAACGACCCATCCGGATGCCATTCGAAGAGCCGGCCCGTGATCGCGCCAGGCTCGACGTCATTGTTACTCACGTTCGCGTCGCGCATTCGGGTGGCGACGAAACCGCCGTCGGAGAGCCGGACGACCGCGTTGAAGTAGCCGTCCTGCTGCAGAAGGACGCATCCCGTCCAGGTCAGAATCGGCTCGGCGTCACTGAGGTCGAGATCGTAGATCTCGATTGCTTCCCGTTCGCCGTGGCTCGTTGTATAGAGACTGAAGCGTCGCGGCGCCGTTTCAGCGACGCTGATGCCGTGTACGTCGAAAGCTTGCAGGTTCAGAGGGCCCGGACAGCCGGGGAAGGCTGCTGAGTCGTGTTGCATTCTGAATGCGGCACTGTGAATCAGCTCCATACGCATGCCCGTCGCAGGATCGATCAGGTACATGTTTCCGGGCGCTCGATGACCGGAGGCGAGGACGAGACCGGTAGAGCCGACGTTGACGACGTCCTCCGGCACGACAAAGCCGCAGAGATAGGTCAGTCCCTGTTCATTGCTGCATTCGGTCACAGGCCCGCCGTTCGGGCTCTGCGCGAAGACTGCGGACGAACCGCTTACGATAAGAATGACAACCACTGCGGCCATCTGTTTTCTTACATGCCGAATTTTTTCCACGCACCACATTTCAAGCCCCTTAGTCGCCGTTGCCGCAGATTGATCGCGGCTCAGAGTGTAACTGTTATTGACCGTGCTCCAGCGCTCTACAGAGAACAGCCGCTACTTCGCACATATCCCCCAACCAGTGCCGGCATCGCAATCGAACGAACTCAGTTCATCCACCACCAATTCTGAGTTGCGGATAATGAATAGTTTCGTAGTTGAAGGTACTGCCTTCGTCGTCGAACAGGGCCAGAGACTGCTGAAACATGATGGGCGGTGCAGATCCCGGCGCAACCGTCGCTTCAACGATATAGAGACGCATCTGGTGCAGATAGATACCCGCGAAGGTTCGGGACCTGTCCGCATTGGTAATCTGTAATTGGTGCCCTGCGACGCGCTGAATGTAATGGAACGCGTCATAAGTTATTTCGCCGCCCCTCCTGCGAATATTCCAGGCCGCAAAGGCGATGGAACCGATCACATCGACCGCCCAGTACAGCGACCCGTCATCAGCTTCCGTCGTATTCGCGCGTTCAGCGTGGATAGCCCGGGCATCGGTATAGTCGACAACGGTGACCGTATATCGTCCCCTGTCGTCTTCGGACGTATAGACTCGCGC
>JAHEKF010000029.1 GCA_024638465.1 Rhodospirillaceae bacterium
GCCCTGGCCTCGGTGATATTCGGCTTCGAAGCGAGCTATGCGGACGAGGAGCGTCGCTGGTACGGCTACAGCGTCGTCGACGACACCAGTGGTCGCCTGGTCTACGGCGCGTCCAAAAGCTATATCGTCAGCGTTGAGGATGGCGAAGATCGCGAGCAGAGACTGGGCTTCCAGTGTAACAACGACCTGCCTTTGCTCACGATAGACGTAGGAGAGTTCCTGGCTCCCAGTTCGACCGATTTTGAGTTACACGTTCGCGTCGACGATCTCGAGCCGATTACGCTCGACATGCGAACCTGGAGCAATGGCACGAGCGGCGGTTTTTCCCGTATCGAAGTCATCGCCAGAGACCTGTTTGCGCAAATGCGCGACGGCAGCCGGATGACCTGGCGTATCGGAACAGCGGACAGCGGCCACGCAGGGATCTTCAGCCTGATCGGCTTCACCGCTGCCACGCGCGAATTCGCAGCGAACTGCGACGTGCTGCGAGAAGTGCCCGTAGACGCTGAACCTTAACCGTCTTCCGAAAAATCTTCCAAAAAAAACGACCGCGTAATCGCATACGCGATTACGGGTCGTAGACTAGTTTCTGGACTAAGCCAGCTCCGCGATCCGAAGTCAAAACGTGACTTCGGTGCGAAGCAAAAACTCGGCTCAGATATTAGCCAGGCAGAACACCATCGATGATGGTAATCGTGCCACCAACGCTACCGCCCAGCGCCGTAAAAGCACCGATGACGGCGACGCTGATAAGGGCGCCCGCAACAGCATACTCAACCGTCGTGAGGCCACTTTCGTCTTTCAAGAACTTCGCAATTATAGTTTTCATCTTTAGATCCCCTGTTTTGGGTTAGTTGGCCCAATCTGGATAAACACTAACCTCATCCATCAAGTGCCGAAAAGTTAGCGCTAGTTAACCGGGCAGCACACCGTCCACGATCAAGATCGTGCCGGAGACACTTCCACCGAGCGTTGTAAACGCACCGACGACTGCTACGGTTATCAAGGCGCCTGCTACCGCGTACTCGACAGTAGTCAGCCCGCTTTCGTCTTTGAAAAAGTCGCTTAAACGCTTCCTCATTTCTAGATACCTCTTTCTAGTACTCCTGAGAACTTCTTCAAGAATCAACGAACCCTGCTCCTTCCTGGAAACTAGAAAGTCTTCATGACTCTGATTCGAGCTTCTCTTTCCAATCGATGCTGACGCTCGAGATATTCCTGCCATTCATCGTTGGTTTTCGAATAGGCAAGACACGAGTCATCAACAACGAGTTGCGATTTTTACGCGTTAAGCCCACCTGGCCGCTAGGACAATTGATGAAACTACCAGCAGTTTTTTGCCGATACTGCAATGAGTTGACATAAGTACGTTCGATCTGGCGCGCAGAGAGAACTGTGCAAGCGATGTCGTGTCCATACCGTGACCCGGCGCACCGAGTTCTTTACCGCAAGCAGGCAACATTGCCGCTGTTAATGGATTGATTCGTAGTGCGCTCCGAGAACGATCTGTCGCAGAGGGAAATGCGGACGGAACACAACTAGATACCGCTCTACGACAACGGATCAGGTCGATATGGACAAGCCCGAGTTACTGTGGGTAAACCTGACGGTTTCGCTGCGGGAAGCGGAATTTTCCCCGGTATTCCGAGAATTTTTCGAGATCCGATCTTGCGCGGATTCCTACATGCTGGACGATCTGATAGAGGATCGTCCGCCTCTCGCTATCGGATTCGATTTCGACTACCCCGATCGCACCGGGCTCCAGCTCCTCAGAGCGACGAAGAAAAAATATCCTTCGCTACCCGTGTTGATGCTGACGCTGCAGCACTCCGAAGCGCTCGCGATCTGGGCTTTCAGATCGAAGGTCTGGGACTATCTCGTCAAGCCGATTCCGCAACGGGAAGCGGAACGCTGCTCGCGATCTCTGCTACAAATCAAACAGATAGGGAGCAGCCAAAGACCCCGCGCGCCAGCGCTCAGGGGGATGGGCCTTCCGGAAGAGGTCGCGAACCGATCGAAATCGGACGACTCGGCGCTCGCGCCTGCGGTCTACTTTATCGAGAAGAACTACCGGGCCAAGATTCGAAACGAAGATGTCGCGAAAATATGTGGCATGAGCCCATTCCGCTTCAGTCGCGCATTCAAGGAGATCTTCGGCGTGACTTTTCGTGATTATCTGCTCGATTTTCGGCTGAAGGAAGCCTGTCGCCTGCTCGAGAACCCGACGATAGCCGTCACCGATGTCGCCTATGCCGTCGGTTTCAATGACGCTTCCTACTTCGCACGTGTGTTCAAACAGCGGCTCGGAAGGCCGCCTTCGACACTCGTAGGCCTGAAAAATCTCCACGCACAGTTTTTCGAAAGCGAAGATCCGGACATCGATCTGCCGGATATCCTGAGCTAACTCGATCCTGAATTAAGAGTGGCTGGCCGAGCCGGCCTCAGCACTCAGGTTACATAAGAACGCTGACGGCAGAAATCTCACGCGGGACTCCTCGCAAGAAACTCCTGTAGGTAAACCGAAAAATGCTATCGGCCCAAGTTGACCGAGAGTAAAAAGTTACCTGTTCCGGGAATCGGACCCGCCGTCGCGGATCCGGAGACTCGAAATGGGGAACGAAATGGAGTTAATGAACGCAACCAACGGTAGCTCATCACTGATACTGATGATTTTTCTTCTTGCGGCCGTTGCAACCGACATACACAGTCGCCGAATTCCAAACGTGCTGGTATCGATCATGCTCGTTTGCGGTCTGGCGCTCCATGTGGCCTACCTCGGTGGAGCCGGCGTTCTGACGGCACTCGTTGGAATATGCGTGGGCTTCCTGATACTGGTTCCGTTCTACGCGTTCGGCGCTCTGGGTGCCGGCGACGTAAAACTTCTCTCGAGCGCTGGCGCATTTCTGGGCGGCTGGGGCGTCGCCGTAGCGGGAAGCACGACGCTGATCATCGGCGGGCTGCTCGGCCTGGTGGTTCTTTTCTGGCAGCGAGTCGGCGCCGTATTGACCGCTCGCTTCTTTTCCGTTCCCTCAGTGCTCGCGGCAACAACGGACGCCGTGACGATTCCCTATTCGATCGCCATTGCAGCAGGGTCGCTCTTGGCTACTTATCAATTCGAGGCGATTTCGTCGCTTCTATTTAACTAACAGGAACGAACTGGCTATGGCTGCACACCCCTCAAATGCGATGAACCTGGAGATGGATATCGCTGAAGAGCTTGCAAAGCTCGCGCCCAGACCACAGACGCTGGAGGATATCGGGCTGAGCCGAACCTTCCTGGCCGACCTCGTCGCCAAGCATCTGCTGGACGGCGGCGTTCTGCCGATGACCAGACTGGTCGAGCGGTTAACGCTTCCGGGAAAAATCCTCGAGATGCTGCTTCATTTCATGCGGCAGGAAGCCAAGATCGAAGTGCTCCAGGAGGAATCGGAGGGCGCCGGACTTCGTTACGGATTGACGGATCGTGGCCGGACAGAAGCGATGAACGCGATGTTTCGAAGCGGCTACGTGGGGCCTTGCCCGGTACCGCTCGAAGCTTACACCCAGGTCGCTCGGGCACAAACGGTCCACGATCGTTCGATTACGAAGGACGCGATGAAGAAGGCGTTTGACGGCGTCGTACTAGACGAGAATCTGCGCGACCAGCTTGGACCTTCTCTGAACTCCGGTCGTGCAATTTTCGTTTACGGCCCGGCAGGTACCGGCAAGACCTATGTCGCTCAGAAGCTTCGACGCTTGTTTCGCGACCGCGTTCTGATCCCACACGCGATAACGATCAACGATTCCGTTGTTGAAGTCTTCGATCCGATCGTTCACAAGGCAATCGATACGGAGAGTGATGGACCCAATCTCATGCTGGACCAGGGGCACGATCCGCGCTACGTCTGTTGCGAACGTCCTGTAGTCGTTACGGGAGGCGAGCTCACCGCAGATATGCTCGAGATTCAATACGACGAATCATCGCGTCAGTACCGGGCGCCGCTCCAGCTCAAGGCCAACAACGGCATGTTCATGATCGACGATATGGGCCGCCAGCGTGTAGCGCCCGAGACGGTATTGAACCGCTGGATTGTGCCGATGGAGGAGAAGCTCGACTATCTGCATCTGGGTTCCGGGCGGCACTTTAGTGTTCCGTTCGATGTTGTTCTGATCTTTTCGACCAACATGCATCCCCTCGATCTGGCCGACGAAGCCTTCCTGCGCCGGATCGGCTACAAAATTAAATTCAACTACTTGTCCAGAGATGCGTACCGGTCGATCTGGAAGGACGAGTGTCGCGATCTCGGGGTTATCTTCGACGAAGAAGTTCTCGACTTCGTGTTGCAGGAGCTGCATGCGAAGGAAGAAGTCGGATTGCTCCCCTGCCATCCAAGGGATCTCCTCGGAATCGCAGTAGATCTTACGACTTATGTCGATCACCCCCGTCGCCTGAGAAAGCAGCATCTGCGTTGGGCCTGGAGCAACTACTTCGTATCGCTGGGTAATGAAGATCAAAATGCCATGAAGCCGACGACAATTGATAGGAGTACTACGAATGTTTAAACGAAGAGGTTTATTCCTGGTCGTCATGTCCCTCGTAATGGGCGTAATGGCGGCATGGGCAGCGAATAATTGGGTACAGCAGCGTCTGGGCCCGACGGGCGAAGTGGAAGAAGAAACCGACGTCGTCGCTATCGCTGCAATCGATATCCCCTACGGGACGAAGGTCGCGCCGCGCCACGTGAAGATTCTCACGCTTCCTTTAGGCACAGCACCGCCGAACGCATTCAGGACGCCTGATGACGTTCACGACATGGTCGCAACCATGGATGTGGTTCGCGGCGAAATACTGATGACCAACAGATTCGCGGTTCACTCTGGCGGCAGCACATTGGCGGCTCTCGTCTCCGAAGCGATGCGCGCCGTCACGATCCGAGTTGACGATGTTGTCGGTGTCGCCGGATTTCTGCTTCCGGGCAATCGCGTTGACGTCCTGGCAAGTCGGGTCGACGTGCGTTCGAAACGCGCCACGACCGAGACGATCCTGCGAAACCTTAAAGTGCTGGCCGTAGATCAGACAGCGGCTACCACCGACAACGATCCGGTAATCGTTCGAGCGGTAACGCTCGAGATGACGCCGGCGCAATCGGAAACACTGGTCAAAGCGAAGGAAGAAGGGACGATCCAGTTAACTCTGAGGAATCCCGGAGACCGGATGGAGCTCACCGAAGTGCTCCCTCCGCCGGCTCCGGCGCCCGTCGTCCGCGCTGCGCCGCGCCCGGCGCCAGTTCGCGAAGCGGATCCGCGGGTCACGATTATCAGAGGAACCAGGGTCGATACAACGAACCCCGAAAGTTAACGAAACCGAGACAAGAACCAGAGCAGTGAAAACGAAGCTGCCGCAAGTCACAACAATAAGGAAGTAGACAATGCGAACAGGAAAGCGAACTAGTACCAGACTCGGCGTCCTTGCCCTGTTAGCGAACGGGCTGATACTGGGCAGCGCGAGCAACGCACAGGACTTCGTGGCCCCGCCGGATGTCGTCAGCGGCGGCAGCCAGCTGGTGGTGCCGCTGTTCAAGTCTCGAGTCTTGCAGCTCGATACGCCGGCAGCACGAATTTCTGTAGGTAGTCCGGACATTGCGGACATCCTCATTCTTCGAGCCACCCAGCTCTACGTGCTCGGACAGGACCTCGGCACCACTAACGTGTTGCTCTGGGACAGTGAGGACCGCCTGATCGGAACGGTCAACGTTGAGGTTACGCACGATCTCGAATCGTTGAAGGAAAAACTTTTCGAGCTATTGCCGAATGAACCGATCCAGGTATACGCCACGCAACGATCGATAGTGCTCGCCGGCGAAGTATCGAGTCTTGCGAATATGCAAGCCGCAATCCAGGTCGCGGAAACTTACCTCGCGCAAGTGTCAACCGCCGTTGAATCCCAGCAATTCGAGCAGCAACAGCAGATGGCCGGCGGTGATGGGGACCAGACGGCAGGTGACGTCATCAACCTCATGCAGGTCGGCGGCGTTCAGCAGGTCATGCTCGAGATCAAGATCGCCGAGATTGCCAGGACTGAGCTCCGACGCCTCAATACGCAGTTCAACAGCTTCCACCTCGGCGGCGAGTGGAACTACGGCGGCGTCAACGGCGGTGCTGCGTTCCCGGACGTCGAGTTCAATGCGCCTATTAACGGTCGACTGCCCGTATTCGACGGACTCGCACCCTGGGGCCCGGCTATCGATGAATTTGCTCCGCTCGATATGTCGATCGGAGGCCAGGGCCTGTTCGCCAGTTTTCTCGACGCCGACTCGATGTTCAACCTCGCTCTAGAAGCGGCCAAGAACAACGGTCTGTCGAAGATACTCGCTGAGCCTACTGTCACGACGCTGACTGGGCGCGAGGCTTACTTCAACTCCGGCGGACAGATCGGTATACCCGTAACGAACGGGGTCGGAGACACCAACATCGAGTTCAAGGATTTCGGTGTCAGTGTCCGCTTTCTCCCCGTTGTGCTCGGCACCGGCCTGATTAATCTGACCATCGATGCGGAAGTACTCGAGCTTCTCGATATCGAAACGTTTGCGTTCAGTCAACGCAGAGTGAGTTCGACGGTCGAATTGATGCAAGGGCAGACCATGGCACTTGCCGGCCTGATCGACGA
This sequence comes from Rhodospirillaceae bacterium, assembly GCA_024638465.1. GTDB lineage: Bacteria > Pseudomonadota > Gammaproteobacteria > Steroidobacterales > Rariloculaceae > SMWC01. The sequence goes on from JAHEKF010000029.1 coordinate 6,647, forward strand.
GGACCTGCAGCAGAACGTCGACAAATTCCCCGGGCTGGGAGCGATTCCCGTACTGGGTGCCCTGTTCCGCAGCCAGGAGTTCCGGAATCAGGAGACGGAGCTCGTGATTATGGCGACACCTCACCTCGCGCGCCCGATCGAGCCGGACAACATTCGGTTACCGACGGACGGATTCGTGAATCCGAGCGACGTCGAGTTCTATCTGCTGGGACGCATGGAGGGTCGTAATTCAGGAGCCAGCCCTAGAAACACGGCCGCTGGCACGAGCGAAGGCACCTTCGGACATCAGACAGATTAAGAATCACTTGGAGAGAACCGGTATGAACTATCGAAAAACGTACGCGGCGGCAGCAGTAGCCGGCCTGACTTTGCTGGTCGGATGCTCAGCCAGTCCCGTTACAGACGATGAATTCGGCGACTCGGTGCGGCAAATGGTCCGTAGCCAGAAAATCTACGTCGCTGTCGAAGAAGAGCCCGTAACCGGCAACGACGGCCAGCGCCTCGAGACTGTGCTCGAGAGCTATCGCTCGAATGAGCGGCCGGCTCCCATCGAAGCGCCGCCTTCGATCATGATCAACACGGGTAACTAGCTCAGGCGGGAAAAGAACAGGGAGCGGGAACAATGCGCAGGAATATTCGTCAACGAAAAATGGAGTCGGCACCGAGGAAGCAGAACGGGATCGTACTCGTTCTGTTCACGATCTCGATGGTCGTCATGCTCGGCATGGCTGGAGTTGCGCTGGACGGCGCCCACGGCATGCTGAACAAGACGCGTCTGCAGAATCTCGCCGACGCTGCCGCGCTCAGCGGCGCGAAGACCCTGGACAATACAAACGATATCGTTCAGGCAGAGATTGATGCTCGCGCCATGTTCGCAACCAACGCCGGCGACCTCGGTAATGCGGAAATACAAGGCGCGCTCGGAGGGGGTCTCGCCGTCACGGTCCAGTTCTCATCGACGCTGCATCCGTTCGTTCCCGGCACGAGTCCCGAACAGTACGTCCGTGTCACAGCGCAGAATCTTCGCCTTCCCGGATGGTTCATTCCCGTGCTCGGTTTTAACGAGAAGGTCGTTGGCGCAACGGCTGTCGCAGGCCCCAGCCCAACGATCAACACCGCCTGCAATATCGCACCGATGATGGTTTGCGGAGACCCGAATCCGGCGGCCGACAACTTCGGCTACGAACTCGGAGTCACCGATGTACTCAAGGCTTCGACGAACAGTTTCGACGTCGGTCCGGGTAATTTTCAGCTGGTTCGGTTCCCCGGCAATGCGGGCGCGGCCGATATTCGCGAAGCGATGGCTGGCGGCTGGGACGGATGTGCGTCTCTCGATGACGTCATCCCGACGGAGCCGGGCAATACGGTTGGCCCGGTCGTGCAGGGCTTCAACACCCGTTTCGGCATCTATGCCGGCCCGATGAACGGTACCCAGTCGCAATACCCACCTGATGTCGTAACCAACGAACCGAATCCCCTGCTCACTTACGAATGCCCGGCCTCAGGCGGCATGGGCAGCGACGCGATCTGTTTTCAGGGGCAGCCGATCGACGATACGACCGTATTCTACGATTTCGACTCCTATCTGGCGGACCTTAGTTCCGGCAATTTCACCCATACGCCAATCGATGACGGCGGAACCGGTGCCTTCAATCGCCGCACGATGGCCGTACCGGTCGGTGACTGCACTAACACGACGAACGGCCAGGGCGACGTGCCGCTGCTCGGCTTCCTCTGCTATCACATGACTCAGCGCGCCGTACAACAGGGCCAGCAGTCACAGGTTTATGGCCAGTTTATACAGGACGGCTGTCCCGTTAACGGCCGCCCCGGTCCGACCCCTGGAACCGGTCCCGGACCCTACATCATTCAACTCTATAAGGATGAGGACGCCACGGCATCGTAGGCGAGAATAGCAATGAATACTCGAAATACATATCGCAGATCGTGCCGATTCAAAGGCGTCGTGATGATCGAGTTTCTGATCGTCCTGCCGATCTGCATGATGCTGGTCATGGCCACCGCGGAGTTCGGGCGTGCGTTCATGCAATACAACGCCCTGACGAAAGGTCTCCGGGACGGCGCTCGGCATGTCGCGAGCAACGCTATCGTAGGTACAACGGGTGTGGTCAGCATCACCGGCGCAACGCAGTCCGAAGCACAGAATCTCGTCGTGTACGGAAACATCGGCGGCGCGGGAACTCCGGTATTGCCGGGGCTCACCACCGGAGCCATAACGGTCGCGAATGCAGGCGCTGGAAATATCAGAGTCTCTGCGGTCTACCCATACGGCTCGATTTTCGCGTTCGTACCGGGTTTCTTCTACAGCGGCAGCACGACGACGAATGGCTACAACCTGCAAGCCGCGATCACGATGAGGGCGCTCTGATGTATCGAAAACAGAGAGGACTCGCGGCTGTCGAAGCCGCGATTGTTGGCCTCGTTGCCATGATCACGCTTTTCGGCGTGATCGAAGTAGCACGCGTCTTTTTCGTCATGAATGCCCTCGAGGAAGCGACGAGGCGAGGCGCGCGGGTCGCGGCAGTCTGCCAACTCAACGATGCCGCGATCGCCGAAGTAACCGTCTTCAATCCTTCCGGCGGTGGCGGCAACAGCGCCCTGCTACCGGGCCTCACGACAGGCAACGTGCTCGTACAGTACCTCGACGAGGACGGAAACGTACTTGGCGCACCGGGCGGAAGTTTCGGGTTGATACGTTTCGTCCGCGTGTCGATCGTTAATTTCGCGCATCAAATGATAATTCCGCTAGCTGCGAGAACGTTCACGATGCCGAACTTCGCGACGACGATTCCTGCGGAAAGCCTCGGCGTATGGCCAGGAGGATTTTCTCCATGCTGATCGAAGAGATCGAACAAGGATATAGTAATGCCGAGTAGATACGACTTACTTTTGGTCAGCCGGTCGCAGGATTCCGCCGATCAGTTATTTTCCTGCCTGACGCAGGCGCCCGATTTGCAGGTCGAGAAGCAGGTCATCACCAACGGCGACTCTGATCCGCTACGCGGTCTGCTGTCCGTACCAGACCTGCTGGTGCTTCACATCGGATCCGGCTCGACGAACGAGCTGGACGCCATCGCGCAGTACTCGCCCGAAGAACGGCCACCCCTGATAGTCGTGGGCGACGGTAGCGACCCCAGATCGATGCGTGCCGCAATGCATGCTGGAGCGAGAGACTTCCTCGCGGAACCGATTTCGGAGGACGACCTGCTGAGTTCGGTTCGCCGCTTCACCGCAGAAATGAAACCCACGCGAAGATCGCAATCAACCTCAATCGTCTCATTTATCAACTCGAAGGGCGGATCGGGCGCGACGTTCCTTGCAACCAATACCGCTCACCTTCTGGCCTCGGTCTCGAACCGGAAAACCGCATTGGTCGATCTCGATCTCCAGTTCGGCAATCTGACCCAGTACCTCGATCTCAAGCCGAAGCGAGGCATCATCGATGCGCTCGAGGTAGCCGACGACCTGGACAGCGTGGCGATCGAAGCCTACATGACGCTGCACGAGACCGGTCTTTCCGTTCTCGCCGGAATGAACACCGATTTCGACTTGCAACAGGATTTGATGCTCGAAGGATTCGATCAGATTCTCGCGTTGCTCAGCTCGAACTACGAGAGGATCGTCGTCGATTTGCCACGCCATATCGATCAGTTCGGGGCAGCGACGCTCGAGCGTTCCGATCGGGTAGCGATAGTCGTGCAGCAGTCCATACCGAGCTTGCAGGACGCTTCCAGAATCTACGAAATCGTCACGAAGAAGCTCGCGGTACCGAAGGACAGAATCATGATCGTGCTGAACCGCATGTTCAAGAACGCCGCCGTCGAACTGGCTGATGTCGAGCAATCACTCCACAACTTGAAGCCGTTCGTTATTCCCAATGATTTTCAGGCCGTCGCCGAGAGCGTGAACATCGGCGCACCGATTTACGATCTCGCACGAAGATCGCCGGTCACGAAAGCACTCTTACAGCTCACCGAAGATCTGGACGGGCGTCCGGCTTCGAAACCGAAAGGTCTGATCTCACGCCTGAGAGGCGCTGCTAGACAAGGATAGTTATGGCTACTGTATTCAAAAATCCGATTGAGAAATCGCCAAGACCGAAGCGCGCTGGATCAGCGTCACCGGAAACCAGCAAGCAGGCTGACGCAGATTCGGCCCTGTCGAAGCTCGAGCGCGAGTGGAAGGACGTCATTCACGCGAAGCTTTTGACGGTCATGGATCTTTCGCTCATCGGCAATCTGGACGGCGCCGAAGCCAGAAAACAGATACGAGAGATTACCCGGAAACTGATGGACGACGAATCCGCGCCGCTCAACACGGAACAGCGCAATCGAGTCGTCAAGCGAATCGAGGACGAGGTACTGGGTCTCGGTCCACTCGAGCTCTTACTCCACGACTCCACAATCTCGGACATACTCGTTAACGGCTGCAAGCAAATCTACATCGAGCGTGCGGGTAAACTCGAGCTCACCGACGTCACGTTCAACGACGATCGTCACCTGATGAATATCATCGACCGTATCGTCTCCGGCGTTGGTCGGCGAATCGATGAGTCGTCTCCGATGGTGGACGCGCGCCTGCAGGATGGCTCGCGTGTTAACGCGATAATCCCGCCGCTGGCACTGGACGGACCGACGCTATCCATTCGTCGTTTCACTGTCGATCTTCTGACGATCGACAACCTCATCGAGCTCGGCTCGGTGACGCAGGAGATCGCGATTGTCTTGAATGCGATCGTAAAAGGGCGAATGAACGTACTCGTTTCCGGAAGTACCGGCGCGGGAAAAACCACGATGTTGAACGTTCTGTCCGGATTCATCCCGAACGACGAGCGCATCGTTACGATTGAGGATTCGGCCGAGCTGCAGCTTCAGCAGCCTCACGTCGTAAGACTGGAGACGCGGCCGCCGAACATCGAGAACAAGGGCCAGGTCACCGCGCGTGATCTCGTAAGAAACAGCCTGCGAATGCGCCCCGAGCGGATCATTGTCGGAGAAGTCCGCGGAGCGGAGGCTCTCGACATGCTTCAGGCGATGAACACGGGTCACGATGGCTCGCTGACGACGGTTCACGCCAACTCCCCGAGAGATGCGCTGAGCCGCGTCGAGACGATGGTATCCATGACAGGCATCAGTTTCCCGACCGCGACGCTTCGCGCGCAGCTCGCTTCAGCAATCAACGTCGTCGTGCAAATCGAACGTCACGAGGATGGGCGCAGACGGCTGACGAGCATCCAGGAGATTGATGGTATGGAGGGGGACATCATAACGATGTCTGAACTCTTCGCCTTCGAGCGCAAGGGCCTGGACGAGAACGGCAACGTGCTCGGAGAACTGCGTGCGACCGGTGTCATTCCTGCTTTCCACAAGCATCTGAAGCGGAAAGGCATAGAGATTCCGGTAGAGACGTTCGAGCCGAGCTGGCTCGACGGAGGAGAGAGACCCCGTGCCTAGCGACAACGTACTCATGTATCTCGGACTCGTCTTCACGGCGGTTTTCCTGCTTTCGCAGGCCATGATCATTCCGGCGTTCGGCGATACGCGGAAGGCCAGGAAGCTCCTGAAGAAACGCGTCGAGAGTATCGAAAGAGCGTCCGGCCAGGACAGCGTGGCTTCGCTTCTGCGGGAGCGATACCTGCGCAAGCTGAGCCCCTGGGAACGCCGCCTGGAGGATATTCCGACGCTCGCTTCGTTACGCAAAACAATCGAGCAAAGCGGCCATGAAATTCTCGCCTACCGCCTGATCCTGTTGGCAATATTTCTCGGGGTGGCGCTGACGATCTCGGTATGGGTGCTGACTCGAATGCCAATAGCGGCTTTAGCCGGCGGCGTGATGGGCGTCTGGCTACCTTTCGTGAAGATAAACCGGGACCGTGCCAATCGCCTGGCCAAGTTCGAAGAACAACTCCCGGATGCAATCGATGTGATGCGCCGAGCACTGATGGCCGGCCATCCGTTCAACGCAACATTGCGTCTCGTAGCTGACGACATGGAAGATCCCGTCGCGCGCGAGTTCGACCTGACATTCGCGGACATCAATTATGGCAACGACGTTCGCAAGGCAATGCTGGGACTATTGGCTCGCGTTCCGAGCGTTACGGTCATGGCACTCGTTACCGCAATTCTCGTGCAAAAAGAGAGTGGCGGTAATCTGGCGGAGATACTGGATCAGATCGCGAAAGTAATTCGTGGTCGCTTCAAATTTCAGCGCCGCGTCCGGACCCTGTCGGCGGAAGGCCGAATGTCCGCGTGGATTCTCGCTCTTGTGCCACTCATTCTGATTGTCGCGATGACGGTCGTAAATCCCGAGTATCTACCGATGCTGTTTAACGACCCGATGGGGCGGCAACTGGCGATAGGCGCGGTTATCTGGGCTGGAATCGGCGTGTTTTTTATCCGTCGCATCATTCGAATCGATATATAGAGAGGCGCTATGGACGGCATTGTCACATTTTTAGGCTCCCTGATCGCCGATGAATTGATGCTGCGTTATGCAGTCATCATCGTCGTCGCTGGCACGTTCGTACTGTTCGGCCTCGGTTTGGGCTACCTCCTGCTCGCGGCCAGCGATCCTGTCCGCCGTAGACTCGGAAAACCGCAACGCAGCACGGTAACCGCTGCCGAGAAAGGCCGGTCTCTCGTGTTGATCAATACGATTCTCGGCCCCGTCTCACGATACATCCTTCCGCAGGAAGAGATTGAGCGCAGCAAGATCTCCGCAAGACTCGTACACGCGGGCTTTCGCTCGCCCAGTGCGCTACAGACCTACTACGCGATAAAGGTCGTGGCAGCACTGGTATTGCCGATGGGATTTCTCTTCGTTACGCAGTGGTTTCCGCAGCTGGGTTCAGGGCGCGAATTGTTCTACGCCCTGGGCATGAGCGCCGCTGGATTATTGATCCCGAGCATGGTGCTCGACCGCTTACTCGAGAATCGACTTAGGAGACTCCGGCACGCGTTTCCGGACGCGCTCGACATGCTCGTGGTTTGCGTCGAGGCTGGCCTCGGCATGTCGCAAGCCATTCAGCGGGTAGCTGACGAACTTTCCGTCAGTCATCCAGAGCTTGCGATGGAGCTGTCCCTCGTCAATGCTGAGATTCGGGCGGGTGTCGATCGCGTAGTAGCACTCAAGAACCTCGCCGATCGTACCGGCCTGCAAGACATCAAGGGTCTGGTCAGCCTGCTGGTTCAGACGCTGCGTTTCGGAACCAGCATCGCAGAATCGCTGCGCGTCTACTCGGACGAATTCCGAGACAAGCGAATGCAAAAAGCCGAGGAAGCTGCGGCAAAAATCGGCACGAAGCTGATTTTCCCGCTGATTTTTTTCATGTTTCCCGGTTTCTTCGTTATCGCCGTGGGACCGGCCATGATCGGACTCATCGGTGTATTCAGAGCCCTCTAGGATGGAAGGTCAGAATAATGAAATACAAAACCTACTTTCGACTCGTTCTCGTAACACTTGCTGCAACAGGATTGACAGCCTGCGCGACCACGCCAACGACAAGCTTCTCTGACGCCGTCGCGGACGATCTCGCGCTGGTCGATGATCCGGTCCGTGAGGGCGACGAAGCTGCGCGTCGCGGGAACTACGAAAACGCATTGAAAAGTTATCTGCTCGCCTTAACTTCCCAGGAGCAAGCTGACCCCGAAGTCTGGTTCAGGATCGGTGCCGTATGTACGCACATCGGACGAACGCAACAGGCGCTCCGAGCGTATCTGGAGGTTCTGAAACTCGTGCCGGATCACGCCGGTGCACTCGAAGGCGCTGGCCTCGAGTACATGGAGTTGAGAGCGACGGCCGAGGCACGAGAACATCTCACTGCCGCGATCGAAGTCGATCCGGATCTGTGGCGCGCCCATAACGCACTCGGTATTCTCGCTGACCGGGAGAACGACCACGGCAGCGCGATCAGTCACTTCGCCAATGCGCTCGCGATCAACGTCAACTCACCGATGCTTCTTAATAATATCGGCTACTCACGATACCTCTCGGGGAATCTGGAGCAAGCGGCTCGCGACTTCTACAAAGCAACGGAACTTCAACCGGACTACCTGCCGGCATGGTCCAACCTGGGGCTCGTCTACGCCCGCCAGGGATGGTATTCCGACGCGGTCAGCATGTTGGGTCGGTCTGTGGATACACCGGTCGCATTCAACAACGTGGGCTATATCGCTTCAGAGAACGGCGACTTGCAGGAAGCTGAGCAGTTGCTGAGCGAAGCCATCCGGCTCTCGCCGACTTACTACAAGGATGCCTATCAGAATCTTGCGATGGTTCGTGGCCAGATCAGAAGCGAGGGAGTCCTGCCGCGGATCGATCCTCGACTCGGCCTGGTTCAGGCACTGGATCACTCAGCGGATCGAACGGGTGCGCTCGCGATCGTCTCGCCCGAGGCGCAATAAGGACCCGATGTGAGCGTAAGCATCTCCGAAATCGCTGGCAGGCGGTACCTGTGGATTTTGCTCGCATTGTCCCTTAGCGCCGCGGCGACCGGCTTCTACGCGCAACAGGCGCAACAGGAGTACCAGGTGTCGGCGACGCTATCAATCGATGTGCCGGTTCCGACCGCCGCGCTTCCGACCCTTAACGTCAACGAGTTTGCCGACCAGGCCATCGGGGAACGCCACGCACGCGCTGTGTCGGAACTTGATGTGGCCGGTATCGTTGAAGCGTTCGATCGCGACGGCGCTCTCAATCGATTGATAACTCCGGCAGTTCGTGCAGCGCAACTCAGAGATCGCGCATCGGCCACTCGTATCGATGCATCCTTTGTCGACGGTATCGCCGGCGAGCCGAGTCTTGTGTCGACGATCTTCACGATCTCCGTTGCCGACTCGAATCAGAGAGTTGCGACGGCGATGCTCGACGCGCTTCTCTCTCTTCACTCCAAGAGTCGTGTTGACGAGGCGACCCGGGAAATAAATCAGCAGATGCTCGATCTCGATGACGGTCTCGCCCGAAACGTCGCGGAGATCGATGCTCTCGAGAACATGATCGCCGACCTGCGAGCCGAAAACGCCGATGCGCTGGGCAACTCCACCGAAACCGGTGCGCGGGAAGCTGCCATGGTACAGAGCGAGCTCGTCCAGCTCGAAGCCCGGATTCAATCCTTGCAATCGCACGGCGCAGCGATTGGCGAAGCACTCCGTGAGCTCGATCCTCGAGGCGCGCTGCGACGATCGGCTTCCGATTTGGGCACGATCTCCCCGGAGCGCCTTATCGCGCTTCAGACCCTCGCAGCCATAGAGCGGGGTCGGTCCGGATCCGGCGCGACAGGCCTCGAAGATCTCGATCGCGAAGAGCGTCTCGTTCGCTCGGCGCTGGAGCAGGATGCGAATGCGAAGCTGGACCAGTTCGCCGTAGCACAAGCGGAATACGAGCGCCTGCAGGGACTGTATCCCCTGGATCATCCTGATGTCGTGCGAATGGCAAACTCCGTATCGGGTCTCGAAACCGCAGCGAAAAACATTGACGCGATCGGTTTGACGAATAGCGAGATTCGCAATATCGAAAACCTGGCACGCGAAGAGCAACAAGTGCAGGCTGAGCTGACGCGACTTCGGGTCCAGAGAGACGACGCTCGGGCGCTGTCGTCGGACGTTCAGAGCCGTCTTGCACGAGCCCCGATTTTGCTGGACCAGATCGAACAGCTCACGATAGATGTCAGTGACGCGGAGGCGCATTATGCCGCCATGCTCGATGAGCGAGACGCTTTGGCGCAGGAATACGGAATGATTGTCCGTAGCTCCGAACCACCCGCGATACTGTCCGAGCCGCCGTACTTGCCCGAAGTGGCGTCAGCTTCCCGATCGAGCACGATCTTCGGCGTGGGCGCTCTGGTCGGCTTACTGCTTGCGACGCTTCTGGTCGTCGTCGTCGAGAAGCTCGACAAGAGAATCTCCGGGGCCGAATCGATCGCAGCTATCTGCGGAAAACTGCCAATTGGCGAGATACCGAACTTCTCCGAACCCGCGCGGGCGACGGGTACTTAAAAAGGGTCGCGATCATGGAGAGAGTAAGAGAAGCAATGGCGCGGGCGCTCGAGCAGAAATGGGCGCCGTCCGAGCAAGTCGCGCCGATCAACCCGACAATCAGGCGACGCCAGGCCGCACGACGTTCCGACGAAACTCGCCGCAAGTCGGGTGAAAGATTTCGATGCGTCAAGATCGACGCAAAAACGCTCGCGAACAAGAACCTGATCGTCGCCGAAAAAGAGCATCCGCAGCGCGGAGCATTCGGCGTCCTCCAGGCTAATGTTCTCTCAGCGATGAGCGATCGCAATTCGGCATCGATCGGCGTGACCAGCCCCGGCTCGGGATCCGGGAAGACGCTAACCGCTATCAATCTCGCACTGGCCCTCGCGATGCTGTCCGGGAAGAAAGTCTTGCTACTCGATCTCGATTTCGGCAACCCAGATGTACACGATCATTTCGACTATGAGCCCGAATTCGGCCTGGAAGATCTTCTGTTTGAAGGAGCGACCGTCGAGAAGGTGGCATTCAAACCCGGACTGGATGGCCTGGTTGTCGTTCCCGTAAGGGGCGGTGATAACAATGCCGGCCAGATCCTGCGCTCAGACAATCTCCGGTCCGCGCTTGCGAATATAAAGACGGACTACCCGGATTATCTGATGGTGGCGAATTTTCCGGCCGCAGCGAGCGCCGAAACCGCGAAACTCTTGTCCTCGCTCGTCGACAGCATATTGCTCGTCGTAGAGGACACCGTGACCCGCGAAAAACACCTTTCAAAGGCGCTCGGCGGATTCGACAGGACGAAGCTGGTCGGCACGGTTCTGAATCGGGCGAAGAACAGAGCCAGCTAGAGCGGCTCTAGAACAAAACAAGAGCAGCGCAGGAAAGAGGAAGGGAGACCGACTGATGTACGAGAAATTCTACAATCTCAAAGAGAGCCCTTTCTCGTTATTGCCGGACCCGGCATATCTCTATATGTCACGCCAGCACGAAATGGCGCTGACACTGCTTAAGTACAGCCTGATCAATCATCACGCCTATACCGTAATCACCGGCGAAGTCGGTGCCGGCAAGACGACTTTGATAAACCAGTTGCTCGGTGAGATCGGAGAAAACTATACGGTCGGGCTGATCAATTTTACGGATGACCGGGTCGTGCAATTGTTACCCTGGATGCTGCAAGCGTTCGATCTTCCTTACGAAAATATGAGCGCGGTCAAGATGTACGACCACTTCGTCGAATTTCTTGTGGAGGAGCACGAGAAAGACCGCGTCACCATTCTGATTGTTGACGAAGCGCAAAACCTCGCGAAGAAGGCGCTCGAAAATCTACGAATGTTCTCCAACGTGAACGCGAACGAGACCTTGCTTCAGATAATTCTCGTCGGTCAGCCCGAGTTCCGCTCTACGCTCGAACAACCAGAGTTCCGACAATTAAATCAGCGCGTCTCGACTTACTATCGGCTGGACCCATTATCGAGTCTCGAAGCACAGGACTATATCTCGCATCGGGTTGCAGTAGCGGGCGGCAATAAGGATCTGTTCTCAGTGGATGCCGTCATCAGAATCTGGGAACAAAGCGGGGGAATTCCGCGCGCGATCAACACGCTCTGCGACATGTCACTCGTCTATGGCTTTTCGAACGAACGTAAAACCATAGATGAAGAAGTCGTCGCCGAGATGCTGAACGACCGGCGCGAGTTCGCTGTCGAGCCGGGCACGCTCGAGCAGCCGGAGAAACAAAGCAAAGGCAACGGCGCCAACGGCGGTGAGTCGCTGTTCGAAAGACTCATCCAGATAAGAAACTAGTTTCTTCGGGCCATCCAAGAAAAACGAAAGATAAAAGGAATACACCGATGGGGAAAATTCAGGTCTCGTTGATTATTAGGAGACTCCTGGTCTGCACCGCTGTGTTAGTGGCGCAAGGAGCACCATACGCTTACGCCGGGTTGGCCGAAGGCTACGCAGCCTATGAGCGCGGGGACTTCGAAATGGCTCATGCCGAACTATTGCCTGTCGCGGAAGCTGGAGATGCCAACGCCGCTTACTACGTGAGCTTGATGTACAGCGAAGGCCGCGGCGTCGAAAGGAGTTTCGGCGATGCGCAGGTCTGGCTGTACGATGCTGCGACCCGTGGCCATACGGAAGCACAACTTACGGTCGCGCTTGCCTATGAGAGAGGACTTGGCGTCCAGCAGGATTATCACCTGGGAGCCGAGTGGATGATGAAAGCGGCGCGTGGCGGCAACGCTGACGCTCAGCATCTGCTGGGCGTTCGCTATCGCGACGGTCGCGGCGTCGTTCAGGATCACCGCGAGGCGCTTCGATGGATAGAGCGCTCGGTTTCCGGCGACAGGCGCAACTCGCTGTTTCTCGACTCACTTCTGTTTCTCGGCTCTGCTAGAGAATGGGGTCGAGGCGCACCTCAGGATCTCGTCGAGGCGTACAAGTGGTACACACTGGCGGCTGGATATTCCAGCAACGATGTCAGGATCTATGACGATGCCGTTCGGTCGATGGATGCCCTGACCACGAGAATGACACCGGCTTCCCTCGCGGAAGCCCAGCGTCGCGCCGAGGCGTGGCGCTCGCAGTAACTGTAACGGTGTTGTAGCGCGAAGGTTCTTTCAAGAATTAAGCCTATAGCGTGCTACCGGGAGTAAGAAATGAATCTAGCCGATAGAGCTGTTAAATTTTCATCGGTCTCAGCGTTGATCATGATTCTCAATGCATGCGCGACGCCCGTGATCGAAGAGCCGATTATTGAAGATCCGGCGCCGACGCGCATTGAACCGGCCGATCTCTCAGTACGCGGTCTGATGACGACCGATGCCACACTCGATAGTCTGTTTACACAACGACTCGACGCCGGGGTCACGGCGATTCTTCCGGACGAGATCGAGGCCTATCTCGACGAGCAGGAAGCTCACCTGAAGAGCGAGTTCGGAGCTTCCGGCATGACTGTCAACGACCTTGGCGACTACATCTCGGTCCAGGTGCCGGTACGGTCCCTGTTCTCCATGCAGGGTTCGGATCTCGCGCCGCAGGCGTATGGCGAACTCGAAGCGCTCGCGCAACTGCTCCGGAGCTACGAGAGCTCTATCGTAGAGATTTCGAGCCATTCAAGTACCAGCGATTCGAAGGACTACGATCTGAGCGTATCCGAGCGACGAGCGAACGCGATCGGAAATCTGCTCAGAGCGCTCGATGTCGATCCCGAGAGGATGATAATCGTTGCGGGCGGGTCGAATCACCCGATCGCCAAAGGCAATTCGGCGCGGGACAGAGACCTGAACCTGCGCGTCGAACTCAACCTGATTCCCGTCCGGGACAAGATCGCAGAAGCTGAAGCAGCGGCGGCAGCCGTGGCGGAGGCCATGGCCGCCCTGGAAGAGGGCTAGTCCCGAGGTCTGTAGATCGGCGGAGTCCCGCTGGCCAGCGTTACCGTCGCAAGGCATCGCGGATGTCGGTATCTTATTCCGAACGAAATCAGCGTTCGAAAGTTCGAAAAGGACAAGACGATCATGGTCCGCGTGATGCTTTCCATTCTGGCCGGCTATCTCTTCGTGATCGCCGTGGTCTACCTGCTCCAGGGGAGACTCATCTATTATCCGAACGTTCCGGGGCGCGAGCTCTCGGCAACGCCGGCAGATCTGCGCATGGAATATGAAGACGTCACTCTGGAGACTTCCGACGGAGTGAGCCTTCACGGTTGGTTTGTGCGTGGATTCTCCGATCGGGCGTTGCTGTTTTTTCACGGCAATGCCGGAAACATCTCTCATCGGCTCGAATCGATTCGCCAGTTCCGCAGCCTTGGCCTGTCCGTACTGATAATCGATTACCGCGGCTACGGGCAAAGCGGTGGAAGAGCAAACGAACGCGGTCTGTATCTCGATGGGGACGCTGCGTGGCGGCACCTCGTCGATACCAGAGGCTTTGCGCCGTCGAACATAGTGGTTTTCGGCCGCTCTCTTGGCGGATCGGTTGCGGCGATGATTGCGTCGCGCTACAACCCGGCGGGACTCATTGTCGAGTCGTCATTTACGTCGATTCGCGACATCGCGTCGGAGATTTACTCCTGGCTCCCCGTTAGATGGATGGCTCGCTACGATCATCCAACGAGAGATCTGGTCGCTGAAGTGAACTGTCCAATACTGGTCATACACAGCCGCGACGACGAGATCGTTCCGTACCGCCATGGCCAGGCAATCTTCGAGAGCGCCGGGTCACAGCGATATTTCGTATCTTTGTTCGGTTCCCACAACGAAGCTTTCCTGCAGGATTCCGAGACCTACATGCAGGGAGTAGGAACCTTCCTCGCCACTTTACCTGGTGCCGCGGAGCAACGATAACGGAACCGCTCGCACGTTTTGGAACCAACGTCTACATCCGGGCACAGCTCTAGGTATATCTGCGGATGGACCTCGTACTTCGCCGGTAAGATGGTGGGACGATACAGGCTCGTTCCTGCACCTGGTCGCTGCTGCTTGTTCGATTTCCCCGCGAGATGAAACGATGAAAGTAGAGAAGATATTACTGATTCCCGGAAGAAGCTCCGCCGAACAGCACGGCATGGATCGGGTCTTGGCGCTAGCGAGTCCTAAAACGGAGGTCGAAGTCTTCGACCCCGTATTCGACTCGTCGCTCGAGTCGCTATCGCTGGAAAACAGCGACGAGGTTGCACGGCTTCGCGAAGGCCTCGTAGCACAACATCGTCAGCGTAGCGGCGAACTCGCAGGAGAACTTTCCGCCGGCGGACTGCGTGCCTCGGGCATGGCCGCCTGGGACTATCCGATGTCGGATGCGATCGTCCGCCGGGTTCTCGAGACCGGCCCCGATCTCGTGGTCACCGAGCCATTGGCCGGGCGCGCTGGAGCGCTGTCGCAGGCGGACTGGCGCCTGATCTCGAAATGTCCCGTGCCGCTGTTGCTGGTTCGCTCCGAAGCTGCACCCCGTTACGATCGTATCCTGGCAGCGGTAGATCCGTTTCACGAGCACGGCAAACCACCCGATCTCGATGAGGCCATTCTGGAGGCGGCGAAGTTCGTGCGCGACGCAACGAACGCAGCGCTGGAAGTGATTCATTGTTTCGTACCTTTGTCTTCGATCGCCCAAGGAGCCGATCTCGCGCATCTGCCAATCGACGACGCCGAAGAATCGCTGGAGGCGTACCGACACGACGCTCTCGTCGAGCTCGTTGAAAACGCCGGCATTGCCGCAGACGCCGCGAGGATCGAGAAAGGTTACCCGGCGCGGGTACTGCACTCTCTCGTCGGGCAGGGAGATTTCGGACTCGTCGTGATGGGCGGGGTGTCGCGCGGGAGAATTCGGGACTTTCTACTGGGCAGTACCGCAGAGCGACTGATACATGACTCCCCCGCCGATATCCTGATCATCAAACCGCCGGGCTTCACGACGAGGGTAGCGGAGCACATGGCCGACCCGCCCATTGTCGCGCCCATCCTTTATCCGTTCTGATTGGCGCACAACGTGAGCGTGAGGCTCGTCTTCGCGAAACGATCGATTCCGTTCCCGATTGCAGCAACGCAGTGAATGAGTGAGCCGACCCTCAAGCGCAGTATCGGTTACACGCTGCTGACCCTCTACGGCCTCGGCACGATTCTCGGCGCCGGAATCTATGTCCTCGTCGGGGAGGTCGCGCGAACCGCCGGGTCCGCTGCACCCAGCGCGTTTCTGATCTCCGCACTACTCGCTGGCGTCACCGCCTTTTCCTATGCAGAGCTCGCTTCCCGACTGCCACGCAGCGCCGGCGAGGCCGTTTACGTCGAAGCGGCCTTCGGGCTGCCCGCCGTCGCAACTGCGGTCGGCTGGGCCGTCATCGTGGCGGGCACCGTGTCTGCCGCCACCATGGCTCGAGGCTTTGTCGGCTATCTGGACGTATTCGTCGTGCTCTCACCGAGCCTCGGTATCCTCGCGATTGTAACTGCGGTCGGTGCAATCGCAGCGTGGGGGATCAGCGAATCGCTGACGGTCGCCGGCGCCGTAACGATCCTGGAAGTGGCCGGACTTGTGCTGGTCTGCATGGTCGGCGGCGACAACCTGACAAGCCTGCAGAACGACTGGAGATCACTGCTACCGCGCGCGGAAACCGCATCGTGGCTCGGAGTCCTGTCGGGTGCGTTCATCGCGTTCTTCGCTTTCATTGGATTCGAAGACATGGTCAACGTCGCGGAGGAAGTCAAAGAGCCGCGAACGACACTACCGCGGGCGATAATCACAGCGCTCGTCGTCTCGACGATGCTTTACTTCATCGTCGCTACCGTTGCCGTGGTTAGTCTTCCGATCGACGAGCTCGCGGCCAGTGGCGCGCCGCTGGCTCGTATCGTCGAAGCACAGGGAGTTTCGCCGCTGACGATTGGATTCATCAGCCTGTTCGCCCTCATCAACGGCGCGCTGGTTCAACTCATAATGGCGAGTCGCGTACTGTACGGACTCGCCAGTCAGAGGCTCGCCTGGAGTGTCTTTGCTCGAATCCATCCGCGGACGCGGACTCCGGTCAACGCCACTTTCGTCGTTACGATCTTCGTACTCGTGCTGGCGCTCACATTCTCGCTGGACAGACTCGCACGTGTTACGAGTTTCGTAGCACTTGGAATATTTACGGTTGTGAACCTCGCATTGCTTCGACTTAAACGGGAAGATCATAAGAGGCCGCCATTTTCCGTGCCGACGGCAGTGCCGGTCTGTGGTTTTCTCCTGTGCGGCGGAATGATGCTGTATCAGACTCTGGGGTTTCTCTCGACCGTTCTGAAGTAAGCACACAGCCCTAGCGGCCGAAACAGCGCGCCGGAAACTACTTATGGGGACCCTGCCGGGCTGAATCTACTATCTGACCAAGCCTCGAGTGAATAATTGGGAAGCCAGCGTCGAAACGGATGGAAACCCATATCCTATTGCTTCAGATCGCCGCGATACTTGTCCTCGCGCGAGCCTTCTCCGAACTGGCCGCCCGCTTCGGAGCACCGCGCGTTATTGGCGAACTCTGCGCCGGAATCGTGCTGGGCCCCAGCATTCTGGGCTTGATCGCGCCTAACGACCTTATCCGGTTACTCGCCGAGATCGGCATCATTCTCTTGCTGTTCGAGGTCGGACTTCACACCGACCTCGGCCATTTGGTCGACGCCGGAAAACGTTCGCTCGTGCTCGCGCTAGGCGGCTTCATGTTCCCGTTCGCTCTTGGCTACTTGTTGTCACGCCACGTGTTCGACCTCTCCCTCATCGTCTCGCTGTTTATTGCCGGAACGCTAACTGCGACGAGCATTGGCGTTACCGTTAGAATTCTCGACGACCTGGGTAGACAGTCCAGTCCGGAAGGAGAAATCGTCCTCGGAGCGGCGGTAGTTGACGATCTGCTTGGCGTATTGCTCCTCGCGGTGCTCTACGAGTTCTCGATAACTAACACGATCAGCATCGCGAGTGCCGGAAAGATTATGGGCTTTATGGTCGTATTCTTCGCTACGGCGCCCATTCTGGCGAAGTTGCTTTCGGTCGCTATCTATCGATTCCAGGTTGTGAGCAATTCGCCCGGTGTGGTGCCTACCGCGCTCGTTGCGCTCGTCCTTAGTTTCGCCGCGCTGGCGCACGCGGTCGGTGCGCCGGAACTGCTCGGTGGCTTCGCAGCCGGCATCGCTCTGTCGCGACGTTTTTTCCTGCCGCTCGGCCTTGCGCTCCGGGTCGATCCCGAATTCCACGAGGACATCAGCAACCAGATGCGGCCGATCATCCAGCTGTTCACACCGATCTTCTTCGTCATGGTTGGGTTGTCGCTGGACTTGTCGGCCGTGGACTGGTCTTCCGTATTCGTCTGGGCGTTCTCGCTGTCTCTGGCCGCCGTCGCGATCATCGGCAAGATCGCGGGCGGGCTTATCGTCCCGGAAAATCCCTACATGCGAATCGCGATCGGCATGGCGATGGTGCCGCGAGGCGAAGTGGGTCTGATATTCGCGGAGATCGGAAGAGTCTCGGGGATCTTCGACGAGAACGTGTTCGCTGCGGTCGTGATCGTGATTGCCTACACGACGCTGTTCTCACCGTTCTGGATCCGAGCCTACTATCGCCACTTCGGCGACCGGTTCGCCGAGCCGCAGCCCGAGCGCTGAGAGCCGCAGGGGCTATAGCGAAGCATAAGTCGTTGAAAAAACTGTGAACCAGTCGCTTATATTATAGTAGATATATGTTTATTATCTGTAGTAATATATAGGCAAGCCCCATGACTGAAGAGCAACGAGACCCGGACGATGCCTCTGGCTAGACTATTCAAAGACCACCCGAAATCCGTCGGCGAGACCTATTTCGAGCATATGCGCGCCGCACTCTGGTTCAGTACCACAATGGCGCGCGCCGCGGTCTGCTGTTTCGTTCACGCTTTCTTCCCGTTCCTGTTCACCAGGACCGGCAGCAGCGCAATCGAGCGACTTTTTGAAGCAATGGTCACCGCTCGCGATTCCTACACGGCGCGCAAGCACGAAATAGCGACCGAAGCTGATTTTGGCTCGCGCTCACTCGATCACTAGTCGCAACCCGGACCGCTGTTAGCGCCACGGTCGTGTCGCGATCGTGAACGACGGCGTCGCGCCCACGCGCAGCGCCGTCGACCCGATGGTATCTTGCATGCGTGCCCCTCATCGCTCACAACAAGCTGCCCGCGTTCGAGCGGTTGCTCAGCCAGGGATGTCGTGTCGCGGATCGTCCCGACAGCGACCTCGGCGACCTTCACCTGGGTTTTCTCAACATGATGCCGGACGCCGCGCTTGCAGCGACGGAACAGCAGTTTCTCCGCCTGATCGCCGACTCCGACGTGGCTGCGAACGTATACGTCTATCCGTTTTCGATCGACGAGCTCAGACGCAGCGAGGACGCCCTGGCCCGCATTCGCGAGCACTACTTCGATTTTCGGGATCTTGCGACAGACGGACTGCAGGCGATGATCTTTACCGGCGCTAACGTCATCGATCCCGTTATCGAAAACGAGCCTATCTGGAAACCACTGATCGAAATCGCGGATTGGGCCTTCGCGAACGTGGCCTCTACGCTCTGCTCCTGTCTCGCTTCACATGCCCTCGTGAAACACAGCCACGGGATCGATCGACGGCGTTTGCCGCAGAAGCACTGGGGAGTGTTCCGCCATCGCGTAATCGATGCGTCGCACCCGCTTATGCATGGCGTTCCCGTCGAGTTCGACGCACCACACTCCCGGTGGAACGACGTCTCGCACAGGCAACTGGAACAAGCAGGATTCGCTGTACTGGCCGCCGGCGTCGAAGCGGGCGTTCATCTCGCCGTCAGCGAAGATCGGTTTCGCGTGATCTTTACCCAGGGACATCCCGAGTACGACGCGAATAGTCTGTTGAAAGAATACAAGCGCGAAGTGTTCCGCTTCATCGACGGCGAGCTGGACTCACCGCCACCTTATCCCGAGAATTATCTGCCGTCCGAGGCGAGAAAAATCGCAGCAGGATTTATCGCCGACATTACGGCGGGCTCCGGTTCTGGAAAAATCTTTCCGGAAGATGCCATGGCGCCGTTCGTGACCAACAGCTGGAGCAAGGCTGGCAATGCGATCATGAAGAACTGGCTCCGACTGGTTCAGCGGACGGCGAATTCGGATCGGAAATCGCTGTTCTCGCACGGCGTGAATCCCTCGAATCCGCTTGGATTGGGCCCGTCGACTGCCGGTTAGCGCATGGTTTGGCAACGAGCGTGAGATGAATCGATGACCTACAACGCGCCACTCAAGGACATGCTGTTTCTTGTCGCTGAATGGATCGGCCTCGAGAAAATTCGGGGGCTGCGCGGACACGAAGATCTCGATCGCGACACCGTCGAGGCCGTACTCAACGAAGCCGCGAAATTCTGCGTTAACGAACTCTTGCCAATCAATCGCGAGGGAGACGAGATCGGCGCCGTTCTGAAGGACGACGCTGTGGTCACGCCGCCGGGTTTCAAGGAAGCCTACGATCGGTTCGTTGAAGGCGGCTGGGCCGGCCTCGACGCGGCTCCGGAGCATGGCGGCCAGGGACTGCCCAAACTGCTGCAGTATCTGGTCGAAGAAATGCTGGCCGCATGCAACCTGTCATTCAAGCTCTATCCGGAGCTGACGCGCGGTGCCTATCATCTCATCGACGCGTTTGGCGCCGACGAAATTCGCGAGCGCTACCTGCCGCGAATGGTCGATGGAACGTGGTCCGGAACCATGTGCCTGACCGAACCGCAAAGTGGTACGGATCTCGGACTGCTTACGACGAAGGCCGTGGCGCGTGACGATGGCGCGTACGCAATAACCGGATCAAAGATCTTTATCACCTCAGGCGATCACGACCTGACCGATAACATCATTCACATGGTTCTTGCGCGCATCGAAGGCGCCCCCGACGGCGTGCGTGGCATCAGCCTGTTTCTCGTACCGAGATCGATAGTTAACGAAGACGGTTCGCTGGGCGAACGCAACGGCGTAACGACGGGGTCCATCGAGCACAAGATGGGAATTCGCGCGTCCTCGACCTGCGCTCTGAACTTCGACGAGGCCACGGGATTCCTGATCGGCGAAGTGAATCAGGGTCTCAACGCGATGTTCAGGATGATGAACATGGAGCGCATCACGGTCGGTATACAAGGACTCGGGCTGGCTGAGATCGCGTACCAGAATGCACTCGCCTACGCGCAGGATCGCCTGCAAAGCAGGGCACCTGGCGAAAGGCCCGATCCGGACGCGCCGGCCGACCCGATTATCTATCAACCCGAGATTCGGCGGAAATTGTTGAGAATTCGCAGCCAGATCGAGGGCGCTCGCGCTCTGGCCGTTTATACGGGGTTTCTTGTCGACGTACTCGATCGGTCGGATGACGCAATAATGCGAGACGAAGCCGGAGGGTCGATAGCGCTGCTGACACCGGTCATAAAATCTTTTCTCTCGGACCTCGGAGTCAGCTGTACACTCGCCGCGCAGCAGGTGTTCGGCGGGCACGGGTATATCCGCGAGCATGGCATGGAGCAGCTCGTCAGAGATGCGCGAATTACACAGATCTACGAAGGCACGAACGAAGTGCAGGCAGTGGATCTCGTGACACGAAAACTGACGGCCGATAGTGGAAGTATCGTTAAACGTCAACTCGATTACTGGGACAAATTCTTCGAGACTCATGAAGAGCCCGCCGCGATACTCGAGCCGGCTGCTGGAGCATTGGCGAATCTGAAGCTGGCCACAAACTCGCTGCAGGGCAGCCTGGAATCGAACCGTGCGCATGCGCTCGGCGCCGCTACCGAGTACCAACGCCTTTTCGGCCTCGCGATCATCGGCTGCATCTGGGCTGACATCGTCGTATCGATCAACGACAGGGACGGCGATTTCTACGAAACGAAGAGAATGCTTGCGCGCTTCTATATGGAGCAGGTCCTGCCGGAAGCCGCTTCATTAACGGAAGTTATAGTCGGCGGTGCCGACGCTCTGGCAGAATTCCCTGTAGATTATCTGACCTAATCCTGACGACGGCGACGCGCCGAAGAGGTAGAACGATGAACAAGGCTGTCATGACCTGCGCGCATAGTTTGGTACTGGTATCCGCGGCCCTGTTTTCTGTCACGGCACTTTCCCAGAACGCCGGTATCGAGCAATCGGCGCACCCTTACGTGCTGCTGGACAGAAAACTTCCCTCAGGCGAACCCTGGGAACTGCATCTGCTACAGACGACAGACGAAATTTATCTGCCGATGGGCTTGCGCAGACCCGCGGGTGACGGACCCCATCCCGTGATACTGATCGGCTCGGGAAACGGCATCGACGGCATGGGAAAGATCGACCGCTCCATGGTGCGCTTTCGTGAACTGATGCGTCGTCTCGTCGAGCGCGGCTACGTGGCAGCTTTCGTGAGCTATCGCAACGAGGTCCCCCAGGCGTACAACGAGTTCGAAACCGCCGAGCTGCTGGAGGACGACGTCAGCGGCGGCAGCCGAACCTTGCTGTCCGTACCGGCGCTGGACTCCGACGACCACCTCGCGATTATCGAACACGTCAAGGGCCTGCCCTACACCGATCCGGCCGCGATCGGCGCGATCGGATCCAGCCACAGCGGCGAGATCATCATGAAGACGCTGTCGCGGGGAGACGGATTTCTCGCGGCGGCAGTACCAAGCGAACCTGCCGTGACTGAATATCTCGCCGTCGACACCAGTGACGCGGTTCGCGACGAGTCGGGCACCGAGCTGCAACTCACGACTGCCGATTACGTGAGTAGCCTTGCGGACCGGGATCGGGCCATGGCACGCCTTCGCAGAGTCGACACGCCGCTGCTGATTCTCGGTCGCGAAGGAGACCATTTGCAGGGCCTGTTCCGGCTGCTGTACGAGTGGGGCGAGGGAGCGGGAGCGGATGTAACATGGCGCTCCTTCGAACACCCGGTGCATGGGTATGCACTGCTGGGCCGGGAAGATGACAAGCAGTTTGTCGCTAATCCCGTCGAAGAGGAAGTCTTCGAGCTCTACATGCAGTTCTTCGACGAGCACCTGAAGTAGGGACGAACGGCGATCGCGAATCGAGCGTGTGCTGCGTGGCTGCGTTCTGCGGCTGTGACGCGGTTCCGAGGAGTTCTGTCGTACGAGGCGTAGTCTGTTCGGCATGCGTGCTTCACCCTATGCAACCGCGTTCGCCGGAATCTCGATGTCGATGGCTCTCTCCGCACAGGAACCCGCTGCCGACACTGAATGGTCCGTCGAAAATCTCGGTCCATCGATCAATTCCGCTTATAGCGAGCGGGATTCCGTAGTCTCGAACGACGGGCTCTCGCTCTACTTCTCTTCCGACCGGCCCACGAACGATTCCGGCGAACTGCAATCCTGGAATATTTTCGTTGCCTCGCGCGAGGCAATCGCGGAACCGTTCGGCAAGGCGATCAACATCGGCCCGGGCGTCAACTCTGCGTATAACGATCACAGCGCGTCGTTATCTCCGGACGGGCTCACGATGTACTTCTCGAGCGACCGGCCGGGTGGCTGCGGCGGACAAGACCTGTATTTCTCACGTCGCACCGATTCAGGCGACCCGGCTAGCTGGTCCGAGCCCGTACATCTCGGTTGCAAGATTAATTCGGAGCTCGACGAAATATGCCCGATATTTTCCGGCGATCCCGCGACCAATCTCGGCCTGCTCTACTTTTCGCGAGACGTTGGCCCTGACGAGATCGATTTTGATCTCTACGTCACCCAGTTCGTCATGGACGCGCTCGAGTTCGAAGAGCCGCTACCGCTGAATGAGCTGAATACACCGACAAACGACTGGCATTTCGATCCGAATTACGGGCTCCTGTGGTCCGAACGCGAAGGGGGTTCAGGGGCATCCGACATCTGGCAAACGAGCTGGATCGAAGAATTCTTTGGCTGGAAGCAGCCCGTCAATCTCGGTTCTTCGATCAACTCCGGGCACAACGAAGGGCGCCCTAGCGTGTCCGTAGATGGCGCCCTGTACTTCCCGTCGAATCGCCCGGGCGGCCACGGCGCCGAAGATATCTACGTCGCCGTTCGCTCGGACCAGTGATAAAAAAACGGCCACCACCCTGGAAGGGCGGCAGCCGTTCGATTTTCAGACGCTATTCGCCCGGATGCCGAACGTCTTCCGGCGCTCTGATTCGGTCGTTCTGCTCAACATCGAAAGTGAACTCTAGCTCGAAGTCCGCTGGCGGGTAGCAAATTTCGTCATCGCAGGTCTGATAGGTAAGGATCGCATCGACCGTAATGCTGTCCTCGCGATACGCCGGAGACAGCGAGATCTCGCGTTGAATTTGCGGTGTCCCGTGGTACACGGGAACGCTCTCGTCGATGGGCTCGAGATAGAGAATCTCGGGCTCGGGTAAGTCGAGCGCGCCCATTAGCACGAACTCGGTCTCGACAACCTGCAAATCGACGGCCGTGTAATCCGATCCCTGCCCATAGAGATGCATGCGCTCGGGAAGATCGAAATCCGTGACCAGAACCACCGTGTTACCAGGACGCCAGTCGTCCTGCGAAGCATACGCCGCGAAGTTGAACTGCGGCAGCTGCACCTCTGTGCGGCGACCGCCGTCGGCGCCAAAGGTCTTCATGAGCACTGTCTGTGCCGTCGGCCGGATTCGATGGCTGTCTTCGAAGAATTTCTCGACAACGACGCCTTCCGCATCGACGATATAGGTCCCCGGAAAGGCCATGCCTTCGTGTCGGGTGCCGGGTGCCGGGTTCGGGTTCCGGATGCCGTAAGCGCCGATTATCTCGGAATTCGGATCGGCGAGCATCGGGAAGTCGATACCTCCCATGCGCTCGTCGAAGCTGCTCAGGATCTCGACCGAGTCGTAGCTGATCGCAACGACGCCGAGGCCTGCTTCAGTGTAATCGCTCAGCGATTCGTCCAGCTGAACCAGCTGGGTTTTACAGAAGGGTCACCAGTCGGCGGAGCGGTGAAATACGACCACCGCGCCGTTGGGTCCCATGACATCGCCGAGGCTGACGAGATTGCCGTTCTGGTCGTAGGCTTCGAAATCGGGAATGGTTTCGCCGATCTCGGGCCCGCTGACCATGCCGACGCTGAGCTCCGGAACCTCCGTCAGGAAATCCTGCGCGGAAGCCGGAAGCGCTATCAGAAGCGCTGTTGCAACACTTAGTAGCGCGCAAAACCCTTTGATTATGTTAACCATTTCTTATCTACCGAAGCGGATATCCGGGAATCAGTCTAACCGTCCGCTGGCAACCCGATCAAGCGCCTCACAGTGCAATCGCCGGGCATCGAACTGGCGCCGCTCCGCGTTTGCTACTATTGCGTCCCAAGCGCCTGTTTGGGCGACGTAATTTCAGACGGGGAGTACTCGATGAAAGACCAGGACAATCCGAGCCGGCGACGGTTTCTGGCCGGTAGCGCCGCCGCGGCAACCGCGGCGGTTATTTCTAAAGAAGCATCAGCGCAGGAAGGCGATTTCGTCATCGATCCGCCCGACGTTATCTCGATGGAGGTCGTTGGGACCGATGCGCGATTTCCGATCAGGCGAGTGTTCTGCCTGGGCCGCAACTACCGCGCACACGCTTACGAGAGCGGTGACGACCCCGATGTAAACCCGCCATTCTTTTTCATCAAGCCGCGCGACGCCATCGTCGACTACCGCGAGGGCCATCCCTATCCGCAGGGTACGCAGGCGCTACGCTACGAAGGCGAGATGGTCGTCGCATTGAAAAGCGGTGGTACCGACATCGATCCAGCCGACGCGCTGGATCATGTCTATGGCTATGGTGTTGGTCTCGACATGACGCGACAGGATCTTCAGCAGGAAGCGCAACGACTGTCACGTCCATGGGCCATCAGCAAGTCCTTCGACAAGTCCGCGCCGGTCGGCCCGCTCTACCCGGTCGAAACCCACGGCCATGCCGTGTCGGGTCGTATCTGGACCAGCGTCAACGACGAGATCAAGCAGGACTCCGATCTGGACTTCCAGATCTGGTCGGTACCGGTAGGCATCTCGATCCTGTCGCAGCACTATGAACTCGCCGCTGGCGACATCATCATGACGGGAACGCCGGAGGGTATCGGGCTCGTCGTGAAGGGAGACGTCCTGCGCGTCGGTATCGAAGGGCTGGGCGAGATCGAAGTCAAGATAACCTGAGCGCTCAAGAACTTGTCGTCGATAACAGGCGGCCGGCGAATTATTTCGCCGGCCGTCTTTATATTCGGCTTGCTCGCAGCAAGCACTGTCCATTCGCAAGTCGACGAAAATCAGCTCGGCGCCTGGTACAGCTATTCCCTTAACAAGGCGCACGACAACAGCCGCTGGGGCACGCACGTCGATTGGTCGTACCGCACCTTCGAAGTCGTAGACGACTTCCGGCAGTTCATTCTGCGTGGCGGCATGATCTACCGGCCGGAATCCGGAAACGCCGTTACGCCAGCTGCTGATCAATCTGAACCATTCGTTCTAAAGCTGCGCCACGACACCGATAGATCCGGCGCTGTCCTCAGAAGCCGAGAGATCCTGCTGCCGTAAACGCCGTGGTTCGCTGAAGCAAACGCCTGTCCTCCGGCTCCTTCTGAATCTCGACATATATTTTCACTACGCTTTGCTCTGGGTTGCCGCCGCCCGTTCGGAAGGCGAGCGGCGAAGCGCGAATGCGCCGTCACCGACGAAGAACTGCACCACGAGAGCGAGGCTCAGGAATAATGGATACTCCCAGCCGCCTCCCTGATTGGTGAAAAGCCAGCCTGCACCCAGATGAGCCCAGGTTGCACCGAGCGCGATCGGCAACAGTGTCAATGCAGCGAGACGCGTGTAGACGCCTAGCAGGAGCGCGATTCCTCCGACCGCTTCAGCAATAAACACGATATACGCGAGCGCAGCCGGCAGGCCGATCGATGCGAAGAACTCTGCCGTTCCTGGCAGGGTGAAAACGACGAGCTTCAGATAGACGCTGTGCACCAGGAATATCGCCGCCAACCCGAGGCGCAGAACCAGTCCGCCAATGTGATGCGATCTGTCGATGTGCATGTCCATTCTCCATAGTTGTTGTCAGTCGAAGAATGAAAATACGGATTGCGTCAATGCAATGAAACTAGCAAAATATGCAGTCCTTCTTTGCGTTTTTGCAATCATGGATTGGGATCACCTGCGCTTTTTCGTCGCGGTAGCGCGCGCCGGGAATCTCGGCGGAGCCGCGCGGAACCTGAACGTCAACCACACTACGGTGTTTCGTCGGATCAAGGCGTTCGAAACCGATCTCGGCGTCCGGCTATTCGATCGTCTGCCCGAGGGCTATTCATTGACAGCTGCCGGTGAGCAGGTGCTGGAGCACGGCGCGCGGGTGGATGAATCAATCGCGGCACTACTGCGCGCCGTTGCCGGTAAGGACTATCAGTTGTCGGGAGAGATCCGGATCACGACGGCGCCGAATCTCGCCACGCGGTTCGTTGCGCCGGCGCTCAAGAAGTTCAGGAAAAGATTTCCCGGCATCCGCGTCGAGATCGCGGTCAGCGATTCGGATTTCGATCTGCGCCGGCGCGAGGCCGACCTGGCGTTGCGGGCAACGTCCTCACCACCGGATTATCTCGTCGGGCGACGAGTCGTTCAGTTGCCCTGGTTCTTTTATGGCAGCAAGCGCAATCGGCGGCAAGCGCCGCCCTCGTCCCTTGCTGACCTGACCGGAAACGCACTGATAGGTGGTGACGAAAATCTGCAACGTCTCCCGCCGTTCGCGTGGTTGCACAACGCCGTGCCTAAAGAACAGTTCGTAGCCACCGCGAATGACCTGAATACGGTTGCCGCAATGATCGCGAGCGGGTTAGGGATTGGCGTTCTTCCCTCCGACCAGGACAGACCGGGTATCGAGCGCCTGTTCCAACTCGACGCCAGGTTCAGCAGCGATATCTGGCTGCTTACTCATCCGGATTTGCGACAGGTCGCGCGTGTCAGAACTTTCTCTCAGTTCCTGTTCGACGAGCTGCGAGAAGATAGTCTCCTGGGCCAGTTCGTCCAATAAAGCACTGGCCAAGAATAGGGCGATGTCGCAGTTCTTGCGCTAATAAGAGAACATCGGCGCGAGAAGAATGGTGGCCAGGGGGTGAATCGAACACCCGACACGCGGATTTTCAGTCCGCTGCTCTACCAACTGAGCTACCTGGCCGCCGCGAGCAGGCGCTATTAGACCGGTCAGATTCGGCCCGAGTCAAGGCAGGACGTCGACCCGCTCGACACCACAATCCCCGGCATGATCGAGTTTCGCCCTGGTTTCGCCGTCGGTCCGACACGATAGACGCCTCGCCGGCCCGATAGTAGCCGGAACTTTGACCCAACAGGTACAATCGAAACTCTGAATGGCGTAGCGAAAAATAAATACCAACCAGCCAGTCCTATGATTAATTCGTATTGTCACTCGAGACTCAGGTTCGTTTTCCGGCGTTCTGTTGGCCGCGGCTTCTGTTCGGTTAACAGACGCAAACTCGATGCGCTGCATTCGTTCGGCCGCTGGACCGCGTCGCGATAATGTCCGTTACCGAACCAGCATCAGAATCCACTGATGTAATCTCGATACTCGTCGGTCATTCGTACTTCATCAGGTTCGACGGCAAACAGAAAAAGCGCGCCAAGCCTTATCCTCCGCTGGGGACGATTCAGGTCGCTTCCATGCTCCGGGGCGAGAACCGTCGCGTCACGTTGTTCGATGCGATGCTGGCAGAGGGCGTGTCCGAGTACGAAGAAAAACTATTGACGACACGACCCGACGTCGTCCTCTTCTACGAGGACAACTACAACTTTCTGAGCAAGATGTGCCTCGGCCGGATGCGTATAGCATGCTGCGAAATGGTTTCGCTCGCGCGGAATTCAGGGTCGCGAGTTATCGTCGCCGGATCCGATGCCTCCGACGCGCCGGATGCTTATCTCAATGCGGGGGCTGACGCTGTGGTAATCGGCGAAGGCCTCGCAGCGATCTCCACTCTCGTCAATCGACTTGGCGAAGATCTTTCGGTCGATGCCGGAACATTGGTTCACGGCCTACGAGACGTCGTGATTCGAGTCGGGGCGGAAAATTCAGATCCGGCGGCGTCCGTACAACCGCAGAAGCGAGGAATGGTCTATCGCCCGGCCTGGGACCTCGTCGACCTGGATGCGTATCGGGAAGTTTGGCAGCAAGCGCACGGCTACTTCAGTCTGAACATGGCCTCTTCGCGAGGGTGTTCGTTTCGTTGTAACTGGTGCGCGAAACCTATCTGGGGCAATCAATACCTGCAGAGTAGCCCGGAGGAAATTGCGAACGAGATGCTTCTTCTCAAGAACGAGCACCGCGCGGAGCATATCTGGTTTGCCGACGACATCTTTGGCTTCAAGGCCAACTGGGTTTCCGAGTTTGCCGAGCTTCTGAATGCGCGCGGCGGTGGCTTGCCGTTCACCATTCAACTGCGCGCGGACCTTGTAACCCCAGCCATGGCAGAAGCGCTGGCGAATGCCGGCTGCGAAGAGGTCTGGTTGGGCGCCGAGAGCGGTAGCCAAAGAATCCTCGATGCGATGAACAAAGGCACTTCGGTTGCATCGATCGTTCAGGCGCGCAAACTTCTCGGCGCGAATGGAGTCCGAGTCGGCTTCTTCCTGATGCTCGGTTACCTGGGCGAGGAAATAGACGATCTATTGGCCACTCGCGAGCTCATTACCGCCTGCAAACCCGACGATGTCGGCGTAAGCGTTGCGTATCCTCTTCCAGGCACCGAGTTCTACGAACAGATCAGCCAGCAACTCGGCGAGAAGCGGAACTGGCAGGAAAGCAACGATCTGGAGATGATGTTCTCCGGAACTTATCGATCCGACTTCTACCGCAAGGTTCGAAATCTGTTCCATGATCAGGTTTCGGACGGTTGGTCTGATGAGTTGCAGTTGCGCTGGGAGGATCTGCTGGCGACCGAAAAAGACTTTCGTCAGCCGCGCGACAGGCATTTGACACTTGCCCTGGGCGCGGCTACGGCGAACTGAAATTCGATGGTCGATATCTTGCTTACACACGGCTACTTTCTGGCCGAGGACGAAAAAGAGCAAGCGATCATGAAGCCTTACCCGCCGCTGGGGCTTCTTTACTTATCCGCTTTCCTCAAGACACGCGGGATTACGGTCGAAG
Source organism: Rhodospirillaceae bacterium (assembly GCA_024638465.1). Lineage (GTDB taxonomy): Bacteria > Pseudomonadota > Gammaproteobacteria > Steroidobacterales > Rariloculaceae > SMWC01. The sequence continues at coordinate 36,259 of JAHEKF010000029.1, forward strand.
TTTTCGACACCACATTCTCCGAACGAGAGCAGTTGCTCGATCGCCTGGATGAAACACAGGGCGGAATCCTCGGTATCTACAGCAACCTGATGACGCGAAGCTCCGTGCTAAAGATTGTGCGGGCCGCAAAGGCGCGGGACTGGAGCGTCGTGCTTGGCGGACCCGAGAGCGCCAATTACCTCGACGAATACCTTCAAGCCGGAGCAGATGTCATCGTAATAGGCGAAGGTGAGGTGACGCTGACCGAGCTGACTACTGCATTCAGGCACGGGAAGGCCAACAGGCTCGATCATATTTCCGGGATCGCGTTTCTCGATGAAGATGGCAATGTCGTCAAGACACAGGAACGCCAGAAAATCCGCGATCTGAACAGCCTGCCGTTTCCGGACCGAAGCGCGATCGACCACGGTAAATACCTGGACGTATGGAAGACTCATCACGGTGCGAGCAGTATCAATCTCATTACCGCGCGCGGCTGCCCGTACCGGTGTAACTGGTGTTCTCATGCGGTCTACGGTTTTACGCATCGACGGAGAAGCCCGGAGAACGTCGCAGACGAAATGCAGACAATCATCGATCAATACGATCCCGATCAGGTGTGGTATGCCGACGATGTGTTCACGATCAGCCATCCGTGGCTGGAAAAATACGTCGACGAACTCGAGCGTCGCGGAATCCATCGGCCATTTGAAACGATCACTCGCGCAGACCGGTTACATACGCCCGAAAGCGTGGAGATGCTCAGCCGGCTGGGCTGTTATCGAATCTGGATCGGATCGGAAAGCGGAAGTCAGCGTATTCTCGATGCGATGGACCGTGGCGTTACCGCCGAGCAGGTACGCAAATCTACGAAACTCGCGCAGGATCACGGTATAGAAGTTGGAATGTTTCTGATGTGGGGCTACGAAGGTGAAGAGATCGACGATATCGCCGCAACGGTCGAGCACGTCAAACTCAGCAATCCCGACGTCTTCTTCACGACCGTCGCGTATCCGATCATGGGCACCGAGTACTTTGAGAAGGTGCGCGACAAGGTAGAGCTGCCGATCGACTGGGAGACCGCATCAGATCGGGATATCGTCGTAACCGACAGGCGCGAGAAGAGCTACTACAAGCTTGCCGACCGCTGGCTACGCAGCGAAGTCGAGGCTTCCCGTATTCAGAAAAGCGATCCTGGTCGAGCCAGGGAACTCATGCGGAAAGCAACGGACGCGAGGATCGCGATGGAGCGGCAACTCGTGCCATGAAAGATAGTGATCTCAAAATGCCGTCATTCCGCGCCACGGCTGCAGCGCTCTACGATACGACGGAACGATTTGCGCGAGAAATTTCCGCTCCTTGCGACTGCCCTCCGGCCTGGAACGATCTCAACTGGGCGGTTGCGCAGGCAGCGGCAGCTATTCAGGGAATCTCCGTACTCCTCGCTTCACGCTTGAAATGGACCGGCCCGGCATCCTGGGAATCGTTCCTCTCGAATCAGGTAAAACATTCGGTATTGCGCGAAGAGAAGATAAAAGCGCTGCTGAAACGTATCGACGCCGTATTCTCCGATGCGAAACTCAACGCTATCGCGCTGAAAGGATCTTCAGTCTTGAGACTCGATCTCTACAACTCGGGCGAGCGCCCGATGAGCGACATCGATCTTCTGGTGCGACCCGAACAGCTCGATAGCGTCAAGCGGGTACTTGGCGAGCTAGGTTACCACCCCGGCTTTACGAATCAGCGTCATATCGAATTCGCCCCGCCCGGTCGATTCGATACTCACAGTTTTGGCGAGCACGAAAAAAACGCGATCCCGATCGAAGTACACACGATCGTTCAGGAGCCTCTTCCTGTAAAGATCGTTGATATTACAGAATCGATCTGGCCAGGCATGCCGGACGTCGGCGCGGGGACTTATCGCTCCAACGCCAGCCTGATGCTGCACCTTCTGCTTCAT
>JAHEKF010000078.1 GCA_024638465.1 Rhodospirillaceae bacterium
TGATGCGCATAAGCGGGGATTGCAGCCAATGCGCCGATTGCGGCAGCTGTTATCAATGATCGATTCATGAGTCTTCGCTTCTCCGTTGCGGGCACTGCCCCGGAATGCTTGCGTTGGCAGCCGGTCGCCGTAAATCACTACTCAAGTTGGTAAACACGTCCCGAGTGTTCATCGGAATCGTCTCATACGCCGAGACCGATCGGAACTTTCGCGCCGTTATGGAACCGGAGTTATTCCCTCAGAACAGGCGCGGCTAGTCAACGGCGAAACAGTAGAACAAGCCCACACCACCCCAGTTCACGAGATCCCGCTGGCTGCAACCCGTCGTTGCGTGCGAGGAATTCCACGACGTGTTGCCGTTTCCGACGCGATCCGAGTGACCTACCTGCGCAGCACCCTCGTCGTTGCTCGTCCAGTTGTTACAAGTGCGGTCTTCGCCCGGAGGAAACGCCCGCCCATCGGGCATCGAACCGGTAAGTATGTCGTGTTGCCTAGGTAACGGGTCGCCAACGCCGTTGATGAGCTCGCCGTTCTCCGTGACGGTGTAGAGCTTGAACATGTTGCTGCCCACCTGAGCTTCGCGCAAGGTGTCGCCGTGAATCTCGGATTTCACGAGCGGTCTGTCGAAGCGGCGCACATGGGCGTACCAGGGACCATCGCCGATTCGATCGCGGGCGTTGACCGCAGGCTGACCCGGTCTGGCTTGAGTACTGAGGTAGGCAACCCAGGTGTGATCGACCACACCGGCAACTTCGGCGAGGCGCTGACAATGTGCGTCGGCGCCCGCGAGTCCGCCGAGATTGCCGCCGTCACCCAGCGGCTCGCTGGTGACGAAGAACGTCATCGGTGCTTGCTCGTTCTGCTGTGCTGAGACTGACGCACTGCCAGCCGCACAGGCTATCAATGCCGGCAGTAAGCAGGTCGCGCAACGTTTCTCTATCATGGCGCGCCTGTCGCGAAGCAATACAGCATGCCGATGCCGTGCGTGCGCACAAGCGCTGTCTGGCTGCAACCGCGAGTTCCATGCGACGAATTCCACGAGCCGTTGCCGCCACCCATGCGATCCGTGAACCCGATCTGCGCATTCGGTCTGCCCGTGCCACCGTAGACGCGCGGTCCCTGCTCGGACTCCGGATCCGCATTGCTCGTCCAGTTGTCACAGGTGTAGTCGATGTCGGGCGGAAACGCGGTGCCATCGGATTGCGAGCCCGTCAGGATCTCGTGTCGATTGGTGTACGGCGTTGTTCTGACATGCTCCCACTCGCGACTTCGCGAATCGGGAAAATCGCCGAGACCGGGAACGATCTGACCTTTTTCCGTCACTGCGGACTGTTTAGTGACGTTGTTGCCCAATCTCGCGAGCTCGAGTGTGTCGCCATGCAGATGGGCAACGTCCTGCGAGATCAGTTCGCCGTTAAAGTTGTACCAGGGTCCGGAGCCGATCCGATCGCGCGCGTTGACGGCGGGCTGGCCCGGACGATCCTGAGTGCTGAGGTAAGCACGCCAGTTTTTGTCGCCCGCACCGACTTCTTCCGCCAGCGCCTGGCAGTGCGCGTCGGCACCTGCCAGGCCACCGAGGTTGCCGCCATCACCGATCGGCTCGCTGGTGACGAAGAACGACATCATGGGACTTTGCGCGGACACAACGCCCAGCGGCGCAATGCACAGGTACAGCGCCGCCGCCAGCGTCGCCGACCGCAGTTCAGGCCGGGCGTGCGTCATTGCGGCTATTGCCAAACGGGCACGAACTTCTGAATCCGTTTGCCGTGCTCGACCTCACCCGTATAGATATTGTTGTCGGAATCGGTCGAGATCGCGTTGATCCAGTGTAATTGCCCCGCGTAGCGGCCGCTGCCGCCGAATGAGCCCAGCGTTTCGCCGCTCTGCCGGTCGACGATCCAGACCTGTGAGTTCGCCGTGTCGCCGACGTAGAGATAGCTGTTGTCGGCATCGCGCGAGATCGCCATCTTGTACATCGTGCCGCAGGCAGGCAGTTCCTTACGCGTTGTCACCCCGCCACACATCGTGGGACCGAGGCGCTCGGACGGCGTGCCGGCTGCAACGTGAAAATCTTCTACCCAGGTGCCGTCCTTCTGAAACACCTGCATGCGGTTCTGGCCGCGCTCGCCGACGTAGACGAGACCATCGTTCGAAATCTCGATGAAGTGCAGGGCCGGAACGAAGTTCTCCTCATAGGGCGGCGGGCTGCCGTCCCACTCGTAAGGCGGGATCGGGTCGTTCGTGATGTCTTCGAGCGCCAGGCCGTGCCCGCCCCAGCCGCGCTTGAACTCGAACGTGTCCATGTCGTAAACGAGGACCCGTTTCCAGCTAAGGATGTAAATCTCGCGGGCTTCCTCATCGAGCTGAAAGCGTCCTTTCTGGTCGAGAATTTCGGTCGCGGTGTTGTCTTCCGGAGGCCGCTGACCGTCCGCCGAGCGGTGATCGAAGTCCGCAACGAATTCGCCCTCGCGCGTGAACTTGAGGATGCTGTCGCGCGGACCCAGCCCTCCGACCCAGACATGACCGTCGCGGGTCGCGATAACGGTTTGCAGGCTCGCGGGCCAGTTCGGATGATGGTCGGCGTTACCCCACGCGTGGACGACGTTACCGTCCTGATCCATCGCAATAATTTCCGGGCTCGGGACGCAGCACATCGCGCGCGGCGGACCATCACCGTGGTCGAAGACTTCGTCGCCCTCGGCGCCGTTCGGGCGATTCAGAAACCAGATGATGTCCTCGTGATCGACGTGAATACCCGTCACCTGCTGCATTCCCCAGTTGTTGGGCAGCGGCCCGGGCCAGTAAGGGTCGACCTGGAACAACGGCGCGCCGTTCTCATCCATCGCCTGCTTGGGGCTCTGGGCATGGCCGACCGGAGCGGTCGTCAACGCCACCGCCAAAAAAGCGGCGCTGGCGATAGTCTTGATTCTGTTGATTGTCACGGACTCCTCCTGATTCTTGTTCGACGTCCCGTCACCCCCGGGACCGGCGGCTCCGGGTAATATTACTACTTATGCCCGGAACGTGGTCGGCGTCCACGAATCGGTTATTCTTGGAGTTCTGGAAACCCGCGGAGAGTTGGATATGAACAGGTCCGAACTACATCGAAAACTGGCTGCAATTCTGCTCTTGTCCGTCCCGGTTACGGCGCTCGCCCATCATTCGCTTTTCGGCTATGAACAGGACGAAATTATTGAATTTGAAGGAGAAATTGTCGACATCTTCTGGCGTAATCCGCATGTTCGCCTGTCGGTACGCGCTATCGACGACAGCGGTACCGAGCAGGTCTGGGATATCGAGAGCTCGCCGGTCAACCAGATGGAGCGACGCGGCGTCACCCAGGATCTGTTCAACATCGGCGACCGCATCCGGTTCGCGGGAAATCCTTCGACCAGGATAGAGAACAACGTCAGACCCGTCGTCGTCACCCTTGCCAGCGGCAGAGCTCTCGTATTCGAGGAAGCAATCGCCGAGGAATACGGCTTGCTCGCGGACGGCGCCGTCGCCGCGAACGACGCCGGGCAAGCGATCGCTGGCGCCGACAGCGACGCGACCGGCATCTTCCGGGTCTGGACCAATCGCGACCGCCACTGGATGCGCGATGTACGGGCGTGGTGGGCCAGAGACTTCCCGTTTACGGCGTCCGCGCGCGCGAAGTACGACGCCTTTGACGAGGACACGGACGATCCCGCGAAACAGTGCATCCCTGCCGGCATGCCGGAGGCCATGCTGATGCCTTTCCCGATCGAGTTCATCGACAACGGCGATACGATCACTCTCAATATCGAAGAATGGGACAACTCGCGAACGATTCATCTGAACGCGGAGCACGATCCCGATGCGCCACCGTCTCACCTCGGTTATTCGGTGGGACGCTGGGAGGGCGATACGCTGATCGTCGAAACCAAAGACGTCGACTATGACTTTTTTAACGACCAGGGCGTTCCGCAAAGCGACGCGCTCGAAGTCGTCGAACGTTTCACGATCAGTGAGAACGACACGAAGCTCGACTGGACCGCTATCGTGACCGATCCGGAGACGTTTACCGAACCGATCGTCATGCCGGAGTTCCACTGGGACTGGATTCCGGGTCAGGAGCTGAAACCCTACAACTGTATCGTCGACGAGGGCTGAACTCGAACCTGACGGGACGCAGGATGTAACGCCGACGCTGTTGGAACTGGCGGGCGCAGAACATTCGGGTAACCATTACCGGCACCGCCCGGTTCTGCCGATACGAGGCAAGTCTTTGCTAACGGGACTGGATCGTCGCGGTGCTAGTTATCGACCAGCCAGTCGAGCGCGACCTGAACGCCGCCCGGCTGGAACGGGACGCCGGCTGCCTTGAGACCCATTTCCACTCCGGAGAGCGTGCCGGCAAGCATCAGCTCGTTGAACCAGCCGAGGTGGCCGATGCGAAAAACTTTGCCCTTGACCTTGCCGAGTCCGGTTCCCAAAGGCATGTCGTAGCGCTCCAGAATAACCTGGCGTAGCGCGTCAGCGTCGTGCCCCTCGGGCATCAACACGGCAGTCAGACTGCTCGAGTGCTCGCTGCGATCGAGGCTGACATTCTCGAGCCCCCAGGCAGCGACGGCACGGCGAGTAGCCTCGGCAAGGCGCGTATGACGCGAAAAGACGTTGTCGAGACCTTCTTCGAACAACATATCCAAAGCGACGTCGAGTCCGTACAGCAGATTCGTCGCAGGCGTGTAAGGGAAGAACCCGGTCCGGTTGGACTCGACGACGGCATTCCAGTCCCAGTAGGAGCGCGGCAGGCTCGCAGTCTTCGACGCGTCGAGCGCACGCTCGCTGACGGCATTGAAGCCAAGCCCGGGAGGCAGCATGAGACCTTTCTGCGAGCCACCAATTGTGACATCGACACCCCACTCGTCGTGCCGGTAATCGATCGAGCCGAGCGACGAAATCACGTCGACCAGCAGCAGCGCGGGATGATTCTCGTCATCGAGTGCCGCCCTGACCGGCGCTATATGACTGGTCACGCCCGTCGAGGTTTCGTTGTGCACGACGGCGACAGCTTTGATTTCGCGATCGCTATCCGCAGCCAGTCTCGTCGCTATCTTCTCAGCGTTGACTCCGCGACGCCAATCCCCGGGGAGGAATTCCACAACCAGTCCGAGGCTCTTCGCGATCTCGCGCCAGAGAATCGCGAACTGCCCGGTCTCTACCATTAGAATTTTGTCGCCCGCAGAGAGCGTGTTGACGAGGGCAGCCTCCCAGCTGCCGGAACCGGACGAAGGAAAGACGATAACAGGCCCCTCGCACTTGAAGACTTTTTTTAATCCCGGCAGCACGCGGTGAGTGAGTTCGGCGAACTCGGGGCCGCGATGATCGATCGTCGGCTGATCGATGGCTCGTAATACTCGGTCGGGCACATTGGTGGGCCCCGGAATCTGTAGGAACTGCCTGCCGGTTTTCATTTTCTTCCCCTTTTCTTCTTTATCTGAACCGAACGCGCGCACGCAACGCAGCTCACCGCGATCAGAAAATCTCTTCCAGGAAGTCTATTAAAGCTTTCCAGGAGCGTCGATCTCCGGCCTCGCTGTAGGCCATACCGTCATCGGGCGCGTTGGCGGCCGGATTCGTAAAAGCGTGCACCGTGTGTCCGTATGCGTGGATTTGCCAATCCGCTTCTGCTGCCGTCAATTCGGTCGCCAGTGCGAGCACCATATCGGGCGGCGCCAGCGGATCGTCCCAACCGTGAAACGCCAATACCCTGGCATCGATCTTGTTGCCGTCGGTATTTCCCGGCGGATGAAAGAGTCCGTGAAAGCTCGCGACGCCAAGAACGTCCGCGCCGCTTCTGGCCATATCGAGCACGCAAAGACCGCCGAAGCAATAGCCGATCGCCGCGAGACGCGACGAGTCCACTCCGGATTGTTGCCCCGCGATCTCGAGCGACGCCTCGAGGCGCCGCTGCAGCAAGACCCGGTCATCCAGCAGGGGCTGCATCAGGGCTGCGTTTTCTTCGGGGCTGGTCCCGCGGATACCCTTCCCGTACAAATCGACGCAAAATGCACCGTAGCCAAGGTCCGCCAGATCGCGGGCCCGCGTGAACTCCGTCTCTGAAGCGCCGCCCCAGGCATGCGAGATCAGCACGCAGGGAAACGGCTTCGTGGCTGAACTATTCCACGCAAAGTAGCCTTCGAAATTCGCGTCTTCGAACGCGTAGTCAACCATAGACGTTTGAACGGACATAGAGGCTCGGACTCCTTGAATATTAGTTGTTTAGTTTATATCGCGGCATCGACGGCACGCTGCGCCATTACGGTAACCAGATGCGATCGGTATTCCGGGCTGGCATGCATGTCTTCATTGAGGTTCTGTACAGGTATCCGTATATCGGCAATTGCTCGCGGATCGAAATCCGTGGTAAGTGCATTTTCCATTTCCGCAACACGGAACGCGAAAGGGCCGGCGCCGGTAACGGCGACTCTCACACCGTCATCAAAACTGGCAACCATGACACCAGCGATCGCGTAGCGGGAAGCAGGGTTCGGAAACTTCATATAACACGCTCTCGTCGGAACGGGAAATCTCACACTCAGCAATAGCTCGCCGGGCCGCAAACAGGTTTCGAACATGCCGGTGAAGAAATCATCCGCGGCAACCGTACGCTCCGTCGTTCTGATCGTCGCGCCGAGTCCGAGCACGGCGGCCGGGTAATCCGCGGCTGGATCGCTATTCGACACGGACCCGCCGATCGTTCCGCGATTTCGTACCTGAGAATCGCCGATTCCGCCGGCAAGCGCTGACAGCGCCGGAATCGACTCCCGTACCAGATTCGAACGCGACACCGTGTCGTGCAGCGTCATCGCACCGATCTCGGCGCAGCCGTTATCGACCTCGATCCCGCGCATTTCTTCCAGCGCCGCAAGATCGATCAATGCAGACGGAGCAGAAAGTCTCAGCTTCATTGCGGGCAGTAAAGTCATGCCGCCTGCCAGCCACTGGCGTTCTTCGGCTGCTCGATAGAGATCGAGCGCTTCCGAGACGGAGTCAGGCCGGAAATAGTCGAATGGATACATTTATCTACTTCGAATTTCCGCAGCGGCCGCTTCAATCGCTTTCACGATGTTGTGGTAGCCCGTGCAACGGCACAGATTCCCTTCGAGCCAATGACGAATCTCCGCTTCACTGGGATTCGGGTTGCGATCGATAAGATCGATCGCGCTCATGATCATGCCCGGCGTGCAGAACCCGCACTGCAATCCATGATGCTCATGAAACGCCTGCTGCATGGGGTGCAGCTCATCGCCCACGGCCAGACCTTCGATCGTCGTAACTTCGGCGTCATCCGCGGCAACCGCAAGAACGCTGCAGCTTTTTACGGAGCGGCCATTCATATGGACAACGCAGCATCCGCACTGACTCGTATCGCAACCGACGTGCGTACCGGTCAGGCGCAGCTCTTCCCGGAGCAGTTCGACCAGCAACATCCGCGGATCGACATCCGCGCTCACGGATTCGCCGTTTACAGTAAGTGAAACTGGTACTTTCATCGCCTGTGTTGTACTTAGCCGACCGAAATCTCAAGCCAGCCACATTACCGCGGCGATCACGACGATCGCCATAACAGCCACCCAGATCCATGCCGACGGTTCTGAGGATACCGGCTCCCCGGCAGCGACTCGCTCGGCATTCTGGTCGATATCCTGCGCGAGGCAGTCGAAAAAATCCTCAGCAATCTTTCGCGTTGCGCCGACCACCAGCCGGGATCCTAACTGGGCGAGTCGACCGCCAACCTGAAATTGCGAGGAATAGCGGAGGATTGTTCCCGAATTGTCTTCGACGAGCTCAACGTCGGAGAAGCCCTTTCCGAATCCTATCGCGCCGGCCTTGCCCTCTCCTTCGAGTCGATAGCGCTCAGGTGGACTGGCGTTAGTGATCTTCAAATCGGTCGCGAAAAGCGCTTTCACCGGACCGATCGCTGCTCTTACCCGGGCGCGATAGCTGTCATCGTCCAGACGCACCAGTTCTTCACAACCCGGAATACACCGGCGCAGAACTTCCTCGTCCATCAGGGCGTCCCAGACGGCCTGGCGATTCACTGACAACCGGTATTCTCCTTCGATATCCATTAGCGCGGTTCAGAGTTTTCAGTGATTGTATCGACTTAGAGATTGACCCGCACCGGCGATGCGTTCGCATCTCACTTTGGCTATACGGTGCGAACGTTTCGTGACAACATGGACACGTCCTGGTTTTCCCGACTGGAACGAGGCCGGCATGAGCACGACGAGAAGAACATTCCTGAAAGAAACAGTCGCTGTGTCATCTTTGATTGCTTCGCAAAGCGCATTCCAGTTCGCGAGAGCGCAGACGAGCGAGTACCGGCGTATAGCGGTGGAGGAGATCTTCTGCCCGCCCGAGGTCATCCAGGCATCCAAAAGAGCCATCAACGCCAATCCCGATCTGGAACCCAACTTTCGCGAGTTGATCTCCGAGGCCACGCCATTCTCGGCCAATGTCGTGCGGCGAATGCAGGATGTGGGCGATGAACGCCTGCAAGCCATGGACGCGGGCGGAATCGCCAAGGCCGTCCTGAGCAACTGGGCCCCGGGCGTCCAGATCTTCGGAGCCCGGGAGGGCACTGAGCTTGCCGCACTGTCCAACGACCGCATGGCCGAGGTTGTCAGGGATAACCCAGACCGGTTCGCCGCTTTGGCGACGATCGCACCGCAGGATCCCGTATCTGCGGCGCTGGAAGTCGAACGCGCGATAGACACACTCGGGCTCAATGGCGTCCTTATCAATTCGCATACGCACAACGAGTACCTGGACGACAGAAAATTCTGGCCGATCCTCGAAGCCTGCGTCGCGAACGACGCCGCGATCTACCTGCATCCCCGCGTGCCGTCCGCACAGATGTACGGGCCCTTCTCGAGCTACAACATGCACGCCGCGAAGTGGGGTTTCGCCATGGAAGTCTCGACGCACGTCGTCCGTCTGATTGCAGCCGGCGTCCTCGATGAGTTTCCGGATCTCCGGCTCGTCCTGGGTCATATGGGAGAGGGGCTGCCGTTCTGGCTTTATCGGCTGGACAATATGTCTCGCGGAGAAGTCGGAAATACGATCGATAAGCCGCCAAGCGAATACATCAGAGAGAATATAGTCATCACAACCAGTGGCATGGGCTGGGATCCGATACTCGTTCTCAGTCACTCCGTACTGGGGCCGGACAACATCCTGTTTGCCGTGGACTACCCGTTTGGCGACTACGCACGTGACGCCGCCTGGATGGACGCTGCTCCTCTGCCTGAGCCGGACAAGATAAAAATTTACAGCGCGAACGCGCAACGGGTTTTCAAGCTCGCTTAAGGCGATCGAGTCATGTTCACTGTCATCAACGCGGGGAGAGCATTGGTGTTCTACAGAAGATCGGCAAGAATCCATTTTATCGCTCTGGCTTCTCTGCTGGCGGGAGTTACTGCTTTCTCGCAACCGCCCGGAGAAGAAATCGTCGTATTCGACGGGACAAATCTGGACGGTTTCGTATTTGACGGCGAAGCGAATTGGCATCTGGCCGGTGATGTCGTCGAGGCAACAGAAGGAAACGGCTATCTGGTCGTCAAGGATCCTTACGCGGATTTCATACTTACGCTGGAGTTCTGGGTTGCCAGCAGTGTCAACAGCGGGGTCTATCTCCGTTGCCCCGCTCCCGACGAGCACGGCGGTCGAATCTGCTACGAAGTTCAGATTCACGACTATCGCCCCAATCAGATCTATCGGACGGGCGGCATTGTCCGGCATCGATCGCCTGCGGAGCATGTCAACTCCGTTGGACAATGGAATTCGTATGAAATCAGAGCAGAAGGCGAGCACATAACAGTGACGCTGAACGGGATCGTCACGGCGGAAATCGAGAACGACGACTACATCTGTGAACAACCCTGCGCACACCGTTCCGATGGCTATATCGCGCTGCAATACAATGACGATTCCGGGGGCGTACTCAAGTTTCGAAACGTCAGGATTCAGCCACTATAAGCTGGTTGGCGCGCCTGACGTCTCGAGCAGCAGCTGCGAATCGCCGTGACTGACAGACCTTATCTTCAAGATTCGAGGAGACGAGCATGAAATTGATCCTGGCCGGCGTTTCAGGAGCGATATTGGCGGCAACTGCAGTCCTTACGGTTTACGCGCAGGTCGGGATCGCGCCCATTGCGCTGACCGTCGACGATATTCAATGGAATACGGAGCGCAGCAATCACCGAGCGAACATAGCGGGTAGCAATGAAACGCCGGGACTCTATATCTACAGGACCCGCTTCCCGGAAGGATTCAGAAATCAGCCGCACTACCATCCCGACAATCGAGTGGTTACCGTAATGTCCGGCACGCTCCATGTCGGCTATGG
>JAHEKF010000030.1 GCA_024638465.1 Rhodospirillaceae bacterium
CGGCCCTTTTATCGGGGTCGGACAGAACTTCGTACGCTTCCTTGGCCTCTTTGAACTGGTTCTCAGCGTCGGGATTGTCCTGGTTTCGGTCAGGATGAAACTTCATGGCCAGGCGGCGGTATGCTTTTTTCAGCTCCGCTTCGCCGGCACCCTTATCGCATCCGAGTACCTCGTAATAATCCCGCTTCGCCATTACCCGTCCCTACCACACAACTGGAGGGCACAGAGAACTGCGCCCTCCAGGTCTACTCGATTGCAATCCGACAACCGCGTATCAAGCACTCTTCTGTTCGTCGTCGTCGTCCTTGACCTCTTCGAACTCTGCATCCACGATGTTTTCATCCGCATCGGAGGCGGTCTCCGTCCCGGCGCCATCCCCGCCCTGATCCGCGGATTGCTCCGCATAGAGCTTCTCGGCCATACCCGCTGACGCTTCGCTGAGCGCCTTGATCTTGGACTCGATAGCGTCCTTGTTCTCGCCCTTCACAGCCTCGCGCAGATCTGCGACCGCGGCCTCGATACCGCCACGCTCCTCCGCCGCGACTTTCTCGCCGAGTTCTTCGAGCGATTTTTCGGTCGCGTGGATCAGCGCGTCGCCCTGATTGCGAATGTCTACAAGCTCACGGAATTTCTCATCCTCGGCCGCATGAGCTTCCGCATCCGCGACCATGCGGTCGATTTCCTCATCGCTGAGCCCGGAGGACGCCTTGATGACGATCTTCTGTTCCTTGCCGGTTGCCTTGTCCTTGGCGGAAACATTGAGGATGCCGTTCGCATCAATGTCGAACGTGACATCAACTTGCGGCATACCGCGTGGCGCCGGCGGAATATCCGACAAATCGAAGCGCCCAAGCGACTTGTTGTCCGCCGCGCGCTCGCGCTCGCCCTGGAGCACGTGGATCGTGACGGCGGTCTGGTTGTCGTCCGCGGTCGAGAACACCTGATTCGCTTTCGTTGGAATCGTCGTGTTCTTATCGATCAGCCGTGTCATAACGGCGCCGAGCGTTTCGATACCAAGCGAGAGCGGAGTAACGTCCAGCAACAGCACGTCCTTGACGTCCCCGGACAGAACGCCGCCCTGGATCGCGGCGCCGACGGCTACCGCCTCGTCGGGATTGACGTCCCTTCTCGGCTCCTGGCCAAAGAAATTCTCGACTTCCTCCTGAACCTTGGGCATGCGGGTTTGGCCGCCGACCAGGATCACGTCGTCAATGTCCGAAACTTTGAGGCCAGCATCAGCCAGAGCCATTTTACTGGGGGCAATGGTGCGCTCGATCAGATCTTCGATCAGTGACTCGACTTTCGCACGGCTCAGATTGATGTTGAGATGCTTGGGCCCGTCGGAGTCTGCGGTGATATAGGGCAAATTGACTTCGGTCTGCTGCCGCGACGAAAGCTCGATCTTCGCCGTTTCCGCAGCTTCCTTGAGACGCTGCATCGCCAGCGGATCCTTGCGGATGTCGATGCCGCTCTCTTTCTCGAACTCGGACGACAGATAATCGATGATGCGCTTGTCGAAATCCTCTCCGCCGAGGAAGGTATCGCCGTTCGTCGCGAGCACTTCGAACTGGTGCTCACCGTCGACTTCCGCAATCTCGATGATAGAGATGTCGAATGTTCCGCCACCGAGATCGTAAACGGCGATTTTTCGATCGCCGCGTTTTTTATCCAATCCGTAAGCGAGCGCCGCGGCCGTCGGCTCGTTGATGATTCGCTTTACGTCGAGCCCGGCAATCTTGCCGGCATCTTTCGTCGCCTGGCGCTGCGAGTCATTGAAGTACGCGGGCACAGTGATCACCGCCTCGGACACGCTCTCTCCGAGATAGTCCTCCGCTGTCTGCTTCATCTTCGCCAGAACACGCGCGGCAACTTCCGGAGGCGCCAGCTTGCCACTCGACACCTCGACCCACGCATCACCGTTGTCTGCCGCAACAATCTTGTACGGCACCATATCGATATCTTTCTGCACGATATCGTCTTCGAAGCGCCGGCCGATCAATCGCTTGATCGCGAACAGCGTATTCGTTGGATTGGTCACAGCCTGGCGTTTGGCCGTCTGGCCGACTAATACCTCGTCGTCCTTGGTGAATGCCACAACTGAGGGCGTCGTGCGATCGCCTTCGCTGTTCTCGATCACCTTGGCCTGGTCGCCGTCCATTACAGCAACGCAGGAGTTAGTCGTACCTAAGTCGATGCCGATCACTCGTCCCATGGTTAAAACTCTCCAAAAATCATTGGTATAAACTTGTGTTTCTAGATGGGGTGCGATCGAGGGATTTCAAGGCTTCGGTTCGATCCGCGGCCAGTTGTGGCTTTCAGTCCTCGTTACCGGGAACCGCTTCCTTCGCCACGATCACGCGAGCGGGTCTGAGCAGCCGGTCATGGATCGAATAGCCTTTCTGAACGACCGTCAGGACCGTATCCGGCTCTGCCGTACCGGACGGCTGCATCGTCATCGCTTCATGGCGCTCGGGATCGAATGGCTCTCCTTCGGGGTCAAGCTCCGCGATCCCCGCCTGCTCCAGCGCCGCGTCAAGCAGCCGCAGCGTTGCACGCTTGCCCTCCAGAAGGGATGCCACATCGGCGTTGTCGGCAGCTGCAACGCCCGCCTCGAGACTGTCCCTGACCGGTAGCAGCGCCTGCGCCAGGCGTTCCAACCCGTAGCGGCGGGCGTTCTCCAGCTCGCGCGATGCGCGTTTGCGTACGTTGTCGAGTTCGGCCGCGAGTCGCAGGTAGCGATCACGATGCTCGTCGGCCTCGCGCCGTGCGAGTTCGAGCTCGCTCAGTTTCTCCTCGTCACCGTTGGTCTCGAGACGCTCGCCCGGGTCCGCCGCTGCGTCCGCAGCCTCCTGGTCGTCAGCTGCAGGATCCATGTCCGGGTTTTCGCCGGGCACCTCTTGCGTCATGCGATCAATCCTCCACATACCGGCGGCTGGCGCAGCCGGCCCTGTCGAATTTATTTGCGAATGCGACAACGATGGGGGCTAGTTCCGGGACTTCAAGGCGCTCGCGAGCAGCTTCGCCGTGACGTCCACGATCGGAATGACCCGCTCATACGCCATGCGTGTCGGCCCAATAACCCCGAGCACGCCCATGGCGTCATCGTCGGTAGAATAAGATGCGGTCACCACGCTGCACTCGTCCAGAAGCTGGTAACCCGATTCCTGGCCGATAAAGATCTGTACGCCATGCTCGTTCAAGCTCTGATCGAGCAGGTGCAGCATCTCCTGCTGCCGACCGAAAGCCTCGAACAGCTTCTTCAGTTTCCCCATGTCCGCAAGCCCTTCGAGACCCATGAGATTCGTCTCACCTGCCATGACGAGCTCAGCCTCTGGTTCCGAGTCCGGAAACGCTTGTTGGGCCATCTCGATCGCGTCGACCATCATCGAGTTCATCGATTCGCGTGTCTCGCGCAGCCGCTTGAGCAGCCTCAGCCTGACAGCCGACAGATCGCTACCACCGAATTGCTCGGTTAGATAATTTCCCGCCTGCCGCAGTTCGTCGTCCGTATAGTCTCTGTTGACGCTGATTATCTTGTTTTGCACGTCGCGATCGTTAATGACGAGAATTGCCAGAACGCGACGGTCCGACAGCGGCAGGAATTCGATCTGGCGCAGGGCCATGCAGGTACTTCTCGGCACGGTCACGACACCCGCGAGCCGGGTTACCGCCGACAGCAGGTTCGACGCCGACAACGCAAGCGCCTGCGGATCCGAAGCCTGGAGCGCTTCCTGAAATTTCTCGACCTCCTTGCCTTTCGGCGGGCGAAGCTTCACTAGCGTATCAACGAAGAAACGATAGCCTTTGATCGTCGGTATCCGGCCGGCGGAAGTATGCGGGGCGGTCACGAAGCCGAGATCCTCGAGATCGATCATGACGTTACGGATGGTCGCGGGGCTGATATCGAGCCCGGAGTCCTCGGACAGCGTTTTCGAGCCGACCGGATTGCCGTCTCGAATATAGCGGTCCACGAGTACTTTCAGCAGATGCTGAGCTCGCTCGTTGGGAAGTTCTGACAGTTTGTTCCCGGACATGGGGCGCTGCCTCTGGCAATCCTGCGCGCTGATCTTGGGCGCGGACACGCTAGCAACCGCCTGACAGTACTGTCAAGAATGCCATCGATCTTCGCGAAGACGACGCCGAAAGGACCCCGCGCTTCAATATTCAGTACAATTCGATCCGGTACATCCGACCGGTTTCATATGACATCCCAGTTCGAAAGCATCGGTTTATGGGGACGCCTGTCCGACCCGAGCGTCGCCGATCGAGCCGCGGCAATCGTCATGCACCTGCAACAGCGAGGGACACGTGTCATCTTC
This sequence comes from Rhodospirillaceae bacterium, assembly GCA_024638465.1. Classification (GTDB taxonomy): domain Bacteria; phylum Pseudomonadota; class Gammaproteobacteria; order Steroidobacterales; family Rariloculaceae; genus SMWC01. The sequence continues at coordinate 4,320 of JAHEKF010000030.1, forward strand.
CGCGAGCAGGATGAAATTCCGGCGGCTCTAAGCGAAGTGCCCTGCGTTTCAGCAGAAGAATTACCCGGAGTTGTCGACCTCATGATCGCAGTCGGCGGCGACGGAACCCTGCTGCATGCCGCGCGTGGTGTCGCGAAACAGAACCTGCCGCTTCTGGGCGTTAATCTCGGCCGGCTCGGTTTTCTGACGGACGTGTCTGCAGAGGATATGCTCGAGACTATCGACGGGATTCTCTCCGGCGACTTCGACGAAGAAAACCGGCTCATGCTTCAGGCGAGGATCTCGACCGGTTCGGAGCGGATGCTCGCACTGAATGACGTCGTCCTGAAAACCGGTCAGACCGGGCATATGCAGGATTTCACGACCTTCGTCGATGGCGAGTACGTTAACACCCATGGCGGTGACGGCCTGATTGTAGCGACGACAACGGGTTCGACCGCCTATGCCCTGTCCTGTGGCGGTCCTATCATCCAGCCCAACGTCGACGCGCTCGTTATCGTGCCGATCTGTCCGCATACCTTGAGCGACCGGCCGCTTGTGATCCCGGGCTCGAGCCGAGTCGAGGTCAGGGTCGAGCAAAGAATGGGCAATCGCGCGCAGGTGGCCTGCGACGGCGAAAGTTTCGGCGAAATGAGCAGCGAGGACACTCTCAAGATCGAAGTTGCGGAAGAAACTGTCAAACTGCTGCACCCGCGCGATCTGAATTACTACGAACTGTTGCGATCCAAACTGAACTGGGGTCATACGAATCGGGTATCGCGTCGTCTGGATTCCGAGTAGCGCATGCTGACCCTCATCAGAGTCAGGAACTACGCGGTTATCGACGAAGTCGAGTTGGAGTTCGAAGCCGGCCTGAGTGTGATGACCGGCGAAACCGGCGCAGGCAAATCGATACTCGTCGACGCTCTCGGACTCGTACTCGGGGATCGCGCCGATGCGCGCGCCGTGCGTCCGGGCGCCGAGCGCGCCGAAATCTGTGCGTCGTTCGATTGCCCTCCGAACCATCCGGCCGCCAGCTGGCTTAAGGAGCGCGGCTTCGACGAAGATGATGGTTGCCTGATCCGCAGAATCATCAGCGCGGAGGGACGCTCGCGCGCCTATATCAACTCGAACCCGGCGACGCTGAAGGACCTCAAATCTCTGGGCGAGTTCCTGATCAATATCCACGGGCAACATTCTCATCAGTCATTACTGCACCGGGATACCCAGCTCGAGATTCTCGATTTTCACGGCGGACACCGAATGCTCAGAGACGCGGTCGCCGCTGCATTCAGCCAATGGCAGTCGTTGCGTCTGGAACTCGACTCCAGATCCTCCGGGCTCGAAGAACGGTCGGCGCAGCTGGAACTCGTTCGATTTCAGCTTGCAGAGCTCGAGAGTCTGGCGCCCGTGCCGGACGAGTTGAACGAACTTCAGGTCGAGAGGAATCGCCTTGCGAACGTCGACAGGCTGGCGAGCGAACTTGATCTTGTACTCTCGCGGCTCTACGAGGCGGAGAGCGGCTCGGCCTATGAACTCGCGGCAGAATCGGCCCGGACACTCGCGGGCCTGAGCGATCTGGACCCTGAGCTTTCAGCGTCGCGCGATCTAGTTGCCGAGGCCGAGATTCAGCTGCGAGAAGCGGCCAGCGATCTCGGCCGCTATAAAGATCGCCTCGACCCCGATCCGGCGAGACTCGAATTCATAGAGACGCGGCTGGCCCGGATTCGCGAGCTGTCACGCAAGCATCGCATCGAGGAGGACGAACTGCACACGGTCGTGGATTCGCTTCAGGACAGGATCGCGTCGCTCGATAACTCCGGCGCAACGCTGGAACTCCTGACTGAGCAGACCGCGCAAGCCGAAGAAACCTATCTGCAAGCCGCAGCGGAGCTGACGAGCGCGCGCGAGAAAGCAGCAGAGAAACTTGCGGAGCAGGTTTCGGCGCGATTGAACGAACTCGGAATAAAACAAGGTCGCTTTCGCGTCAGGCTTTCGCCGAGAGCATCGGCACAAGCGAATGCCAATGGCCTCGACCGAGTTGAATTTCAGGTCAGTCTGAACCCGGGAATGGATTTCGGACCGCTGGCGCGCGTAGCGTCGGGTGGCGAGCTGTCCCGCGTCAGCCTGGCGCTGGAAGTGCTGGGCACCGGCGAAAGCGCGATCCCGACGCTGGTGTTCGACGAGGTGGATGCAGGGATCGGCGGTGGCGTGGCGGAGATCGTGGGGCGGCGACTCGCTGAGCTGGCAGCGGATCGGCAGGTACTTTGCGTGACACATCTCGCACAGGTCGCCAGCCAGGGTCAGCATCACTTTCGCGTCGTCAAATTGACGGACGGCACCACGTCGCGAACGAATGTGCGGGCTCTGGGCGCCGAGGATCGCATAGAGGAATTGTCGCGAATGCTCGGTGGCGTCGAGATCACCGAAACAACCCGGGCTCACGCAGAAGAGATGATTCAGCGCGCCGCCGACTAGGCCTGCGTCTTCCGCGGCCGGCTACTTCGGCCGAACATAAAGGATCATGCTGTGATCCTCTATGTAATAACCATGCTTGTCCGCGATCTCGCTCTGCAGTTCTTCGATTCGCTCGTCGTAGAACTCGATGACTTCGCCGGTCGTCAGGCACACCATATGATCATGATGCGTCCCGTCCGCGAGCTCGAACACCGCGGTGCCGCTCTCGAAATTGTGCCTGACGACAAGACCGGCGCGCTCGAATTGAGTCAGCACTCGATAGACGGTCGCCAGTCCCAACTCTTCACCAGCGGCGATCAGGGCTTTGTAGATCGCTTCTGCGCTCAGATGTCGATCCGAGCTGGTCTCGAGGATCTCGAGGACCTTGAGTCTGGGAGACGTGACTTTTAGCCCTGCCTTACGGAGATCCTGACTTTCCACGTTCTACTGCTTTCTCAACTCGGGTATTATCTCGGCCTCATTATCGCTTAGATTCCACCTTGTCCTCTACCATGAATATGGACGTTCCCCGTACTATCGCCAGAGCCGCCATCGTGACAGCCGCGTTTCTGCTCGGTGCGTGTATCTATCGAATCGATATTCAGCAGGGAAATTTGCTCGAGGAAGACCTGGTCGAGCAGGTCGAAGTCGGAATGACGCGGAGCCAGGTTCAATTCCTGCTGGGCTCACCGATGGTTCAGGACAGCTTCCATCAGAATCGCTGGGACTACACCTATTACCTGCAGCAGGGTCGTTCACGGGAGATCGAGCGACGCTGGCTCGTCGTCTATTTCGAAGGCGATCGAGTGGTTCGACTCGATCTGGATGCGCCTCTCGAGCCGCCATCCTGATCAGCGCTCTTTTTCGCTGCACGGCCGCCCCATCGAATCGCCCTGTCTCGCAAGTTCCGAACGCATATCACGCGGGTCCTGCTGCAGCGGTCGGCAGATCTCGACGCGGTTGCCGGGTTCGAGTTCGTGCGATTCCGCGATGCGCTCGCCGAACAAGCCGAGTATCAACGGACTCGACTCGATTGCAGGATAAGACTCGATCAAGCCGGATCGGCGAACGGCCTCGATCGCAGTCAGACCTCGTTGCCATTCGATTCCGACGATGCGCTGTTCGTCGGGCGTTGCATAGATCACCTCGACACGCTTCAGCTCGACGTTTTCCGCCATCGCTGCGATCCCGTCAGCCATAGAGCGCTTCGGCACGAGCGGTAAACGCGGCCACCTGCGAGCGCACTATCTCTTCGAAGACTGTCGAAAACAGCAGATTCAGTGGCGAGTGGGACACCTCGAAATCCAGCGCAAGCGAAATCTCGCAACCTTGATCTAGCTGCTCAAAGATCCAGGCTCCCTCGAGCTTCCGAAAAGGGCCGCGAATCAACCGCATGTCGATCCGCTGAGGCCGCGCAAGTTGATTGCGGGTCGAGAATGCCTTGCTGATACCGCGAAACCCGACCGCAACCGTTGCTTCGACCTGCTCCTCGGTCCGCTTCTCGATGGTGGCTTTCTGGCACCAGGGCAGAAAATCGGGATAGCGTTCGATATCGTCGACCAGATCGAACATCTGCTCTGCGCTATAGCTGACGCGCGCGCTTCGCCGGACGCTTCGCATCGACGATCAGATCAAGCCGATCGCGTTGAGAAAGATCAGAACGACGGCTACCGGCGCAATATAGCGTGCGGAAAATCGCCACGCGCGATACCCGGCACCTGCTTCCGGATCGAGCTCATCAGAACTCGAGTTGCGGCACATTACCCAGCCCGCGAACACGACGATGGCGAGACCGCCCAGCGGCAACATGATATTGCTGGTCAGAAAGTCCAGGTTGTCGAAAACAGTCCGGCCGAAAATCTTGAAGTCCGCGAGAATATTGAAGGACCAGACACTGAAGAACCCCAGTACCCAGATAGTTCCGCCGATCATCCACGCTGCGCGTCGGCGACTGATATCACGCGCCTCAATCAACCATGCAACGGCCGGCTCCATAAGACTGATCGCGGATGTCCAGGCCGCGAACGTCAACAACAGAAAGAACAAGACGGCTATTACGATTCCGCCGGGCAGCTGACCGAAAGCCAGCGGCAACGACTGAAAAATCAGGCCGGGACCGGTAGCGGGATCCAGTCCGTTTGCGAAGACGATCGGAAAGATTACAAGACCGGCCAGGATGGCGATCGCCGTGTCGGCACAAACGACCGCAATCGATGTTTTCATGATCGAAGTTTCCGAAGGAAGGTATGCACCATATGCCATTACCGCACCCATACCGACGCTCAGCGTGAAGAACGCGTGACCCAGTGCCGACAACGCGCCTGCCTGCGTCAACTCGGAGAACTTCGGTTCGAACATGAAGCGCAAGCCGGCCGCGAAGTCTCCGGCGATCATGCTGTAGCCAAGCAGCAGCAGCAGTAACGCAACCAGTGCCGGCATCAATATCCGCACCGCTCTCTCCAGGCCGCGCTCCACGCCTTTGGAGACCACCACGAGCGTCATGAGCATGAAGAGCGAATGCCAAAAGCTGGTTTTCAGCCAGTCACCCGAGAGCGAAGAAAAAATCTCACCGACGCCGGCAGCATCGATATTGGCGAATGCGCCCGATGCTCCTTCGAGAATGTAGGCAATCGCCCAACCGGCAATCACGCTGTAATAGGAAAGAATCAGAAATCCAGCGAAGACTCCCAGAACACCGATCAGCGCCCAGCGCGTGCTGCCCGACTCTTCTTCGCCCAACAGCAGCATCGTTGCAATCGGGTTTCTGCGGCCGCGTCGCCCGATCAGAACTTCCGCCATCATGATCGGCAGCCCGACCACGAAAACGCAGGCAAGATAAACGAGAACGAACGCACCGCCGCCGTTGACACCCGCTATGTAGGGAAACTTCCAGATGTTGCCCAAGCCGATCGCGGAACCGGCTACGGCAAGAATGAACGCAAGACGGGACGACCAATGGCCGTGCATAGAGGTCCTGCGTTCTGTCGCCGATTCGGCCAAATGGATTCTCCCGCTCGAGGTTGTTATTGGGTGTTATTTGAGGTGGATTCTAGGATCATTGCGACAGCATGGCTAGAAAGTCCCGTAAAACCTCGTCTTCGACGATCGCCGAGAATAAGAAAGCTCGGTTCAATTACTTCATCGAAGAGCGCCTCGAAGCCGGGCTCGCCCTGGATGGATGGGAAGTCAAAAGCTTGCGCGCGGGCAAGGCGCAGCTGACCGAAAGCTACGTCGTCGTGCGCGATGGTGAGATCTATCTGCTTGGAGCGCACATTACGCCGTTGAGTTCGGCATCGACCCACGTCAACGCGGACCCCACCCGGACCCGCAAATTGCTACTGCACCGGAAAGAGATTGATCGTCTCGGCGGGCTCGTCGAGCGCCGCGGATATACCTTGGTACCACTGGAGCTGTATTGGGCACGTGGCCGCGCCAAGCTGTCCGTCGGCCTCGCCAAAGGCAAGAAACAGCACGACAAACGCGCTACGAAAAAGGACCGTGACTGGGAGCGCGACAAGGCGCGGGTACTGAAGTCGGTCAACCGCTGAAAACAGCGTTGCGGGCAATATTTTGATCTATTCCCGGTTCTAGCGCCGGTTCGACCATTTTTTTCTACTCAAGCCATTGATTTCATACCGATCGGCCCTAAACTTTACGGTATGGGGGCGATCGGCTTCGACGTGGGCCGTGAACCTTCAGGTGCATGCCGAGGCGCAGCATACCTCGCAAAACCAACTGCAAACCTTATAGTTGCCAACGACGACAACTACGCCCTAGCAGCTTAAAAAACTGCCTAGTGCCTTCTGCCCGGTTCGTGCTTGTGCGTCCGGTACCAGGAGTCATCATCGCAAGCTCGCGGGACGGACCGTCTGGGGCCCGAACGCTAAAACCTCACCAGACTGGCTGCGCGTTTTCCCTGCCCGTCGGGTAGCACGCAGTAAGATCAAAGACGGTCTAAGCATGTAGAGCTTGAAGCGGATCGCTTGCGGACGCGGGTTCGATTCCCGCCGCCTCCACCAACTAAAGAGCTGCCCTCGGGGGCAGCTTTTCAGTTCGTTCGAGCTGTTTGGACAAGAACCCGCGTAGCGGGTGAGATTCCGACGTGCAAGGATGCACGAGTGTCGCGAGAGCACAGGGATGTGCGAAGCGACCCGCCGCCTCCACCATCTTTTCACCTTTAGCCGTAAAAGCGGCCGCTAACACTATCTTTTACCAATGATTCTGCTATAGTCCGCCGCGTCTTGGCGCACTTCGGTCTGCGCCATCCAGCCCGGCCACCGCAATTCCGCAACCGTCGGCGCTTTCATAGTTCCAGCCTGGACCGAACCGCGCATGGCATCGTCATGCGGCCTGGTCAGGCGACCCTGGAGTTTTTCTCAATGTTATTTAACGAACTCGGCCTTTCGGCCGAACTGCTGCGTGCGATCGAAAGACAAGGTTATCGTCAGTCGACACCGATTCAGCAGCAAGCGATCCCGGCTATTCTCGAAGGTCAGGACATTCTCGCCTGTGCGCAAACCGGTACGGGTAAAACAGCCGGTTTCACCCTGCCGATTTTGCAGCGGCTACAAAAGCCGCAATCCGGACAACGTCGCGTTCAGGTTCTGATCCTGACGCCAACACGCGAACTGGCCGCGCAAGTCGCCGAAAGTGTCCGCGATTACGGCCATTTTTTACCCTTCAGGACGGCCGTTATCTTCGGCGGTGTCAGTATCAATACGCAGATCGACAAACTGCGAAAAGGTGTCGATATCGTCGTCGCCACGCCGGGCCGTTTACTCGATCATCTCGAAAGAAAAACCATCGATCTGTCCGGTCTTGAAGTACTCGTGCTCGACGAAGCCGATCGAATGCTCGACATGGGATTCATTCGCGATATCCGAAAGATCCTCAAGGTGCTACCGAAGAAACGGCAGAACCTGTTGTTCTCGGCAACATTCTCGAAAGAAATCCGGCGACTTGCTGGTGACCTGTTGAATTCGCCGACAGAAATCGCCGTTGCGCAGCGAAATACGACGGCAGACCGCGTCGAACAAATCGTTCATCCTGTCGACCGACCTCGGAAACGTAAACTGCTGTCGAAGCTCATCAGTGAAGGTAACTGGCAACAGGTTCTGGTCTTCACGCGGACGAAGCACGGCTCGAACAGACTGGCGGAACAATTGAACCGTGACGGAATCGGCGCTGCCGCTATCAACGGCAATAAATCACAGGGCGCCCGTACGCGAGCCTTGAGCGATTTCAAATCCGGCCACGTGCGGGTCCTTGTCGCCACCGACATCGCCGCACGAGGGCTCGATATCGAGCGTCTTCCGCATGTCATCAACTATGAACTGCCCCATGTCGCGGAAGACTATGTCCACCGTATCGGCCGTACAGCGCGGGCGGGACAGGCTGGTAATGCGATCTCCCTGGTATGCGCGGACGAACTGAAACTTCTAACGGGTATCGAGCGCCTGCTCGGCACCGAAATCACGAGAAACCCGATCGCCGGCTTCGATACCGATCTCACTGTTGCCGCGCAATCGAACGGCGAACGCCCGAAGCGCGGCAGTGGGCGGCGGAAGAACTCCGCGGCGAACGGCCGCCGCTCTTCCGGTGGCCAATCGCGAAACGGGCCGCACAAGCGTTCGAGTCGACGGAAGCAACGCGCAAGCTAACCGCGAAACTGCATCTCCGCGGTCCACGCGACGAGTCGCAGACTACTCGATGTCGATCTCGTAGCGTTCGACGGCCGATTTCAGGCGCTGACCTTCCGCCGTGATGAATTCGGCGAAGGCTGCAGGCGATTCGCTGAGCGAGACGACCATGCCGAGTTCGCTTATCCGACGCACCGCGTCCGGATCGCTCATCGCATATTCAACGGCCTCGAACGCTTTCTGGACATCTTCGTCAGAGGTCCCCGCCGGCACGAACAGTCCCGCCCACGAACCGCGTGGGATGGATGCAACGCCGATTTCCTGCATTGTCGGCACTCCCGGCAACAGCGGGATTCGCTCATGATGAGCGACGGCGAGCGCTACTGCGGCACCGCTATCGACGAGCGGAGCGACATAGGGTGAGGTAGTGATCACGAGGTCGATATCGCCGTTACCGATAGCTTCCATAGCGGCCACCGAGCCGGTGAACGACACATCGGGAGTCGCTTCAATGCCGAGTTCTGCGAACAACGCGGAGAATTCAACACGATGGATGCTCCGCGGCGCGATGTAGGAATAGGTAAGCGCGCCCGGATTCTGCTGCGCGTGCGCAACAAGCTCATCGATCGTATTGATGCCGAGCGACGAATGAACGATCAGAACGTCAGGTGTCTCGGTCAGCAGAGAAACAGGCCGAAGATCGGTCAGCGGGTCCAGATCGTAATCATCAATTACGGACGGAAGCAGCGCCATTGCGCCGACTGTGGAGATAAAAATCGTGCTGCCATCTCCGGGGATTCCGAGCGCCCCATGCGAGCCCTTGCCGAAGCTGAGACCTATCGATCTGCCGAAATACTCCGCCAGCTTCGGCGCAATAATTTGCGCCGTACGGCTCGATGACCCTTCTGCCCGGAAGGTAGTCATGAAAGTCATCGGATCCTGCTGCGCGTATGCGCCGCCGATCGTTCCGAAAAGTGCGGCAAGAACAAGCAGACGGCAGGCGTTTATTCTCATAACTCAATCCTTCTGGCGCGCCGTTCGCGCGGGGAACAAGAAAGAGTCCCGATTCTATCCCAGGCGGGAACGTCTAGTTCTGGTTTCGCCTGCGCTCGGCGATAATTTCCGCCGTCTCGCGATCGGCTACCGTTTCGATCTGATTGATCATGCACTCCTCGACTTCACCGAATCTGGCGTAAGTCACTTTCGCCTGACTGTTCGCACAGACGCGATCGGTGTGATTCGAGATCGCGATATTGTCGGCACTTCGAATTCCGAAACACGCTCGTCCCAGTGTTAACAGGTAACGATTGTCGCGGCGCCCTTCGATCAAAAGGAACTGATTGCTGATCGGCTTGAAGTTGTTGATATCCCGAACGCTGAAGCAAGCAGGCTCGGGCGGCGGCGCATCCATCGAGATCGGCTCCTCCACGACGCGGTCTTCCTCTGCCATCAGGGCGACGGCGAATCCAGCGCCAACTAGAATAATTAACCAATTAATCAGATTTCGATTCACCTCGTCCTCCTTGCGAACCGCTACGGGCGCGCGAAAACGTCGAACGAAATGCTGATGCGCTGACCCGTGCTCGTGAATGGTTTGGTACGGTGGAAGCTGAACGACGGGAACATGACGAGTAATCCGGGCTCAGGCTGAACCGAACGCATTCTCTGCGGAGATTTCGCGAACAGCTGATCAGACAGCTGGCCGAACTCGAGCCAGCCGTCCTCGCCATGACCGGGTCCCATTCCGTCCTCTGGAATTGCAACATAGTAGACTGCACTCATCCATGCTTCCGGATGTATATGAGACAACTGATAGCCCTGATCATTCAAAATAACTGCCCACGAGTTCGTATCCCACTGAGTCGGCGCGTGTTGAACCCAAGGATGTCCCCCGAGCCCGTCTGCTTTCAATTCGGAGATTAAAGCTCGTACCTCACCGTCGAGCAGATTGAGGAATGCGCTCATCTCGGGCGGTGGATCGACGCTCAGGCTGCCTGTCTGTATCCCGTGTCGAGTAGCGCGATTCGTGTGAGTCCTTGCGAGCGAATGATGCCCACGAATCATTTTCTCGAGCGCCGAGTTGAATCGCTCGATACTGCCGTAACGCGCGGGAGCTTTTATCTTCTTCGTCCGGATCAAGGAGCTCTGACCGAGCAGTTCGTCTGCTTCCTGCTCTCTACCCGCATCGCGGAGCGCAAGAGATTTGACGAGCAATAGCGCCGCCGAGGTCGGATTGCTCTCCAGGAACTCGTCACAAATCGTGACAGCTTTACCCGGGTCTCCCGCGGCAGCATGTGCGTTGGCCAGCTGACTCTGGATCGTAGCCAGTTCAGGCGCCAATGCCGCGGCTTGCCCGAACGACTGAATCGCTCCCGAGAGATTTTCTCGCTCCAGCCGAACACGCCCCAGATGCAGCAATGCATTGATGTCGCCAGCGTCAAGCGAAATGCTCCGCGCCAGTGTTTGTTCAGCATCATCAAGGCGCCCCAGTTCCTTCAGCGCGACTCCTTTGATCGTCAGTACTCGCGGATCATCCTTGCTCAGTTCCAACGCTCTATCGCTGGCGGCGATAGCTTCTTCGAAGAGCTTGCTCTCGAGAAGCGCATGAGCGAGTCCGTAACGAATTTGCGGGTCGTCGGCCGCAATTTCCTCGGCGCGGGCGAAGACCTCGGCGGCTTCTGACCCGCGACCGCATGTCAGAAGAGTCGACCCCAGACGACTGAGAGCGGGTAGACTTCGAGGCTGAATATCGACGGCTTTACGCAATACCGTCTCCGCTTTCTCTTGCCGTCCGGTCTGTAGAAACAGCAGACCAAGATCTTCCAGAGCACCGGTATCGGCAGCTGGAGCATGGCGAGCGGCTGCGTTGAGCAATCTTTCAGCTTCATTCAACTCACCAGACTCATGAGCAAGCAGCGCCGAGAGGCGCAAGGCCCGCTGATGATGAGGCTGTATCTTCAGGACCTTTCGGTAGAGTCGTCGCGCCGCTGCCCGATCACCGCCGTGGTGTGCCGAAGCTGCAGCTTCGAATGTCCTGCTAGCGGTTTCCGCACGGAACGCTGCATCTTTTTTCGCCATGACTCGTTATTCGCCTGCCCGGCACCCATATTTGCCGCGGCACTCTAGCACTGCCGCTCTGGCGCTCGCAAAACGTCTCCGCTTGACTACCGCGCTGTTGATGAGGAGACGCTTTTTCGCGCCGGACGGCAGCTATCCAGGAACGCCAAACTCGTTAACGCGCTTCGGATCGAAAACTAGCGTAACAAGTTCTTCAAGATCAATGCGGGGGCACCATCTTGCGCCATGTCATCGAATAGATCCATATAGGCAAACATCCCCGTTGGTATATACCCTGCACCCAGCACGACATCGATATCATCGTCGCCGTCAACATCGCCGACGTCCATTGTCATCCAGCGGCCGCGCATGACCTGGCCGTTGGTGAACGGACGAAAATCCAGGCCGCCTGAATTCTCCAGATAGGTGAACGATTCTCGAGTGCCTGATGAAAAATCCGGGTAGAAGGCGATCGCCGCGATATCCAGATCGCCATCATCGTCGAAGTCCGCAGCCTTCGCTATAAACGCGCCGTACATCGGATAGAAATAGGCTTCTTCGAATTCGTAGTCGCCGCGATTCAGATAAATACGGATGCCGTGGTAGTTCTTTCTGGTGTTGTACGGGTCCGAGTCCACGTTGTCGCCATTAACGATGAGAACATCCATCAGACCGTCGGCATTGAAATCCTGCAATTCGAAGTAGGTATGCCCGTAAGCCGGATGCGCCAGAAAGACAGTTCGCATTTCGAAAACATTACCGCCCTGATTCTCTAGAATGTGCAAGCCCTCTCTCGCATCGGAAAGCAGCACCATGATGTCGAGCAGCCCATCACCGTTAAAATCGTAAGGTTCCGTTTTTACCGCGCCTGGGAGTGCGACCAGAACTCGTTCCTCGTAACTCCCGTCGGCTTGCGATTCATACCACGCAACATTACCCCTGACAGCACCGAACCCGGACACTACAAAATCGAGCGCGCCATCCTCGTTCAGATCCAGCACATTCATATCCGCCATTCGGTAAATATCATCGACCACCACGTTGAACCCGGCCCCTCCCGAAGTAGCTGCCGACAGTTCTACGGACGAGATATGAGCGAGGCGATCCGTCGACGGTTGAGTGGCCAGGAGATCACCGATGGAGCCGATATAGGCCGTGTCGCCGACAAACTCGATATCGACCGGTGTAATGGCGCGCGACGCGCGCGTCGGCGCGGCAACCACGCGCCCGTCACCATCGAGAATCGTCAGTGTGCCCGCACCACTGTCTCCGAGAAATATTTGCTGGTCTTCCGGTCGGATTCGCACCAGTGTCGTAATCGCGCGAGCCAGCGGGTAGTCCGTGTCGATGGCTTCGAACTGGGGCAATTGCCACGACAGCGGCGGCTTGTTCTCCTGCTGCAGCTCTTCGACAGGCGCCGACTCGACGTAGTAGTACCGAAGCGCTTCCCAGGCAGCTTCATCGATGACCGGACTGGAGGGAAAAGCATTCTCTCGCACCAGGACCTCGTGCCTGGACGAGACGTTGCTAAAGACAAATTCCGGGTGATCGTCGAGAAAGCTCAGGTCCTCGATGCCGAGCCAATATCCCATATAGCCGAGCGCGGCTTCCCAGCTTCGCTTGGGCAGAATGTCCGGTGGGGGCTCAAGATGGCATGCCGCGCAGTACTGCCCCGCCAGATTCCGCCCTTCGGCCAGCAGCGCTTCACTATTTCTGGCCGTGGTCCAGCGATCGAAGAAAGACGCCACAAGTACCAGGAGCCCAATCGCGGACGCGCTGGCAAGGACAATGGCGCTTGGTTTGGAAACATTCATATTTAATTCGCCGCGATGCGCCGCAGCGACCGCATGCTACTATTTTCGACGGGTCTTAGCCTTACTTCGTGCCGAGCGCGCATGCACCTTCGCAATACTGAGACCAGCTTCGGTCTCGTCTCCCAGCTATTACACTGGCTCATCGCGGCGCTTGTACTGTGGCAATTCGTGTTGGCGCAGCTCGCCGGTAACGCTTCCCTGTTCGAGCGCCTGGTGCTGCTCGGCCGCCACAAATCTGTCGGCATGACGATATTGATGCTCGCGGTCGTCAGGTTGCTCTGGAAACTCGTCAACCCGCGCCCCGTCATTCTCCCCGGGTTACCGCGTTATCATCGCGCGCTCGCCCGGCTTTCTCATGGGCTCATGTACGCCCTGATCTTTGCTCTTCCGCTCACGGGCTGGCTGATGTCGTCAGCGTTGAACACGCCTGTGTCCTATTTCGGCTTTTTCACCTGGCCCGATCTCGTCGAACCGCAGCAGGAACTGGGAGATCTTCTCGCTCTGGTGCACGCTTACCTTTTCATGCTGCTCGCGGGAACCATCGCGGTTCATGCGAGTGCGGCACTGTTCCACCACTTCGTCGTCAAGGATTCCGTCTTGCGCGGGATGTTACCGGGAATGAACCGATGAGAGTCTGCGTGGCGCTGGTCCTGCTGCTACCGGCGACCGTCTTCGGGCAGCCGGAAAACGACCTGCCGTGGCAAGTCCATGACGACAGCAGCCTGGAATTCGTCGCGGTCCAGCAGGGAGCGGAGTTCACGGGTCGGTTCGAGCAATTCGAAGCCACAATTCGCTTCGACCCTGCCGCGCCGCAATTGAGCAGCTTGGCTATTGCAGTCGTCACCGATTCCGTGAACACCTACTACGACGATCGGGACGAGGTCCTGCGTGGTCCGGACCTGCTTAACGTCGAGCGCTGGCCAGAAGCTACGTTCTCGAGCGACAGCGTTCGAGTGGACGGCGAGAGCCGTTTCGTGGCAGCCGGAGATCTGACGATTCGCGATCGGACTCAACCGCTAGCGCTGCCGTTTTCGTTCGAAAATCGCGACGGCCAGACACACTTAAGCGGCGAAATTACGATCTCCCGTCTCGACTTCGGCGTCGGTCAGGGTGAGTGGAGCAATACCGAATGGGTGGGCGCGGATGTCAAAATTCGCTTCCGTCTGCGCCTGGAGTCTCCGTACCCGGCGGGCGAGCGCCCCGCGCGGCAGGACGGTGAGGCGTCTAAATGACTGGAATCCGGGAATTTTTCGCCCCGCCTCTTGTCATAATGGACAGGTTTACGGAATCAGTACGAACGACGCGTCTAAAGCTACTAATTCGCGAAGCAAGTCGTACAATGGAGAGCATGCGGACCATCCGCCAGTGCAGCATCGTTACTCGCCTGCTCGGGGTGCTCGTGGGCACGTCGCTGATGGGCTGCGCCTCTGTGGTTACCGTTGAAGCCGAGTTTCCGCAACCGCTAATCGAAAAAATTCCCGTTCGCGTCGGCGTGTTGTTTGACGACGCACTCCGCAACTACGAGTACTACGAAGAAATACCGCAGCAGGCAACCTGGACGATCTACCTCGGTAATGCCAATGAACTCATGCTCGACGGGTTGTTCGAAACGATGTTCCTGGAAACTGCACTGGTCGAGTCGATCACCCTGACGTCGACCGATCTTTTTCGCCTCGACGGCGTGCTGCACCCGGCGCTCGAAAAATTCGAATTCGAAGTTCCAATTGGCGGGAATGACGAGTTCGTCGAAGTGTGGATGCAGTACAAACTCCGTCTGTTCGAGCCGGGCGGCGAACTCGTCACCGAATGGCCGGTCAGCGGCTACGGTAAGGCAGAACTCGGGAACAAGGAAGACGCATTAAACCGTGCTACGGTAACAGCAATGCGTGAAGTGGGCGCAACGATCTCGACGCGTTTTCTCGAGCAACCGGGCGTCGAGTATTGGATACAGGAGAGGCAGAATGAGGCTGCGTTGTCCGCAGAAGCTCCGTTCGTTAATTGACGTCGTACAGACGCAGAAACTGACGCTAACACTTGTGGCGGTCGGCGTTCTGAGCGGCTGTGGCGTTACCGCTCGCATGGAGCCTTACAAACAAACGAACAGCGTTATCAACGACGGTGAGCAAGTCGTCGTGCTTGCCCGAAAGCATCACGCGACCCACGAGGCCGAAGCGGGATTCATCGAATGTATCAGCGATGGATTATCGGATGGCAGGGACGGGCTCGACGTCCACTCGAGCACGGAGTTCGAAGATAAGCTTTACCCCTGGTTCGAGCCGTCTCTGGCACCGCTTAGCACGGACGACCTCACGGAATTGCTCGAAAAACCCGGCGTACTCGATCAGGTCGAAGAAACCGGCGTTCGCTTCGTCGTATGGCTGGATGGCTCTACCGAAAGAACCGCAAGTGGCGGTGGTATCACTTGTGCCGCTGGCGTCGGCGGCGCGGGTTGCATGGGCCTGGCATGGTGGGAAGACGATGCTCGCTACGATGCGACAGTGTGGGATCTGCATGAGCTGACTTCAGCAGGCACGATCTACGCGGATTTCGTGGGCCGCTCCGTCATGCCAGCGATCGTCATTCCAATTCCGCTCATTGCACGACCTCAGGCGAAGGCCTGCAGAGGCTTGACGGATCAGCTCTTCGACTTCCTGACCTCGCCCTATGGTTACGGTGCCGGGCCGGATCCCGAACTCGGATAAGTCTGTCCTGAAGCTCCCCGACTACGCCGCCGCACACGGCGCGTAGTGTCGGCTGTGTCGTTGCGCTAGCCCGAAGCAGCCTCCTACACTTTCGGCCAACGACGCTGCAACGGACAGCCGATGAACGACCGCCATGATCTAGAAGTCATTCTCCACTCGGGCGTGCCAATCGTCGTCATCGAGACCGTGGCTGAGGGCCGGTTTCTCGAGCTGTTGACCGAGTTGGCAAGCTCGGTGCTGCCGGAGCGGCGCCGCCCGCTGTTTCGCTGGTCGATCACCGACGGTCTTCAGCGAGTCGACCTGGATCTGCCGCCGCAGCGCCACAACATCGATCCTGCCGATGTGCTCGGACAGATTCGCAGTGCCGATCAGCGTGGCATCTATGCGCTTCTGGATTTCCACCCCTATTTGCAGGATCCGGTTAACGTCAGGTTACTGAAAGACATCGCCGTTGCCGGAGCGAGTTCCGGGAAGACGATTCTGCTGATCAGCCACGAAATCGACCTGCCGGCGGAGATCAAACCCTACAGCGCCAGTTTCGAGATCAGGCTCCCGAGCCCCGAGCAACGCCGCAAAGCGATCGAGACGCAGCTGGACCGGTATCGCCAGGATCATCCCGAGCGTCGTGTCGAAGTCGATCAGAAAGCCCTCGACATGCTGGTCGACAACCTTCGCGGACTTACTCTCACCGATACGGAGCGCCTTGCCCGCAACGCGATATATCAAGACGGGGCGATCACGGCGAGCGATCTGCAGCCCGTCATGCGTGCGAAATACGAATTGCTGAATAGTGACGGCGCGCTGAGTTTCGAATACGACACAACGGCGTTTGCGGAGATCGCGGCATTCAGCAAGCTGAAGGTCTGGCTGAACCAACGCAGGCTCGCATTTTCGAGCGAGCGGCCCGGCAATCTCGATGCGCTGAAAGGCGTCCTGCTGATAGGCGTTCAGGGTTGCGGCAAAAGCCTCGCAGCGAAAGCCGCTGCAGGCGTGTTCGGCGTTCCGCTGCTTCGTCTCGACTTCGCTGCCCTCTACAACAAGTATCACGGCGAGACCGAGAAAAATCTCCGCGCAGCATTGGAAACGGCCGAAGTGATGAGTCCGTGCGTGCTCTGGGTCGATGAAATCGAGAAGGGTATCGCCACGGGTGTGGACGAATCCGGCACATCCAGGCGTATTCTCGGGACGTTCCTGACCTGGATGTCAGAGCGTCGTTCGGAGGTGCTGGTCGTTGCTACGGCCAATACCATTTCGGAGCTCCCGCCGGAGCTCGTACGCAAGGGCCGTTTCGATGAAATATTCTTCGTCGACCTGCCCTCTCCCACAGCGCGAGGCGATATTCTGTCGATCCATATGCGCAAGCGCGGCCTTGACGCCGGCAGCTTCGATTTGCCGCAGCTTGTCGACCTGACGGACGGCTTCTCCGGCGCAGAAATAGAGCAAGGCATCGTAGCCGCGCTCTATGCGGCCCATGCGCTCGATCAGGACCCCGCGCTTGCGCATGTCGTCGCTGAATTCCGGAAGACGCGTCCGTTGTCCGTCGTCATGGCAGAACGGGTTTCGGCGCTGCGGGCCTGGGCTAAAGACCGTACGGTACCCGCGGATTAGGACAATCGGCGCGGTACTCCGGCCCGTCCGCGGCTGCTGGCGCATGGCATAATCCCGGCTTCTATCACTTCGGCGACTGCATCCTATGGTTCGAGCGGGGATCCGCATCGGCAAAGAGCTCCTGATTGCCGTGGTTCTGCTCGGCTTCGGTTTGTTCGCGCTGCCCCCGCTGGTCTTCTGGGTCGGGAGCCGCATTGTCGGTGACTACGGCGCAGAGAACGGGCTCGACGCGCTCACGCGCCAGGTCTGGTCCGATCTCGCTGGCGGCGGCGTATTTGCCTGGCTGCTGGTTGGGGGCCCGTTCATTGTCGTTCAGCTCCTGCGACTGGGCCGTGTGGTGTGGCGCTCGAGACTCGATGTGAAGAGCGTCACAGTTTCAGATAATAATCAATAGGTTGAACCGATATTTGACAGTATAATCTAAGCTTTCGCCGGCGAGGCGAACGACCGCTGGAGAAGGACAGCATGCTTCGATTTCTGCAAGGTTTATTTGGCCGCGACGCAACAGCAACACCGCGCCGGCCGGGCGAAGAGCGGCGCAAGACGCCCCGAACGTCGGCCGCGTCCGTGCTAGCGGGCCAACACCCGGCGGTGACTCCCGCGCCTGCACCCACCGAGGCACCTGCTCCGAAGCCGAAAAAGCGATCGTCAACGCCGAAACTGAGCCTGGAAGACAACGGATCACCGGCTCAGGACGACGATGGCGATGGCGGCAACCCCTATGACACGGGCACCTTCAAGCGGCCGGATGCCTGGAGACGGGTCACGAAAGCCGATAAACAGTAGCTTCGAACGCGCCGGAGAACTGTCGAAAAAGACCTGATCGCCGCAGAAACTCTACGCGTTCAGCGTGGTCAAAATGAGAATGTCGTAACTGTGTTTGGATTTGCGGCGTGCTATCCTTCTAGCCGCCGTAGATCGGCCGAATCTCGGCATTGACGCGGGCTGATGCCCTGGTTGAACGCAAGGAGGTACCGTGAGGCGAATAATCCGATGGTTTGCCGGCAGCGCTGTGATCATCGCGCTGAGCACGAATGCAGCGACGATCAGTCCGGAAGACATGCTCTCCATGGAAGAGAAGCATCCGGATATCAGCCAACGCGTCACGAGGATCATCGAGGACCTCCACTACTCCCGCCCTCAGATCGATAACTCGTTCTCGTCCGCAATTCTGGACCGATACCTCGACACGCTCGACGGCAATCGGCTGTATTTCCTGAACAGCGATATCTCGGATTTCGGTCGCTACCGATACGAACTCGACGATCGCGCGCGCGATGGCGAACTCGAACCCGTATTCGAGATATTTAACGTTTTCCGTGCACGCACGGAAGAACGCATCGCCTACGCCCTGTCCCTGCTCGAAATCGAGCCTGATTTCACGATCGACGAGTCCTTCCGCTTCGATCGCAGCGAAATGGCCTGGCCGAGCTCCGAAGAAGAAATTCAGGACGTTTGGCGAAAACGCGTGAAGAATGACGGACTGAGCCTGGTCCTGACCGGAAAAACCTGGGAAGAGACGGCCGAGATCCTTTCGGAGCGCTACGAAAGAGTTCTGACGCGCATCACGCAGCTAACGGCTGACGACGTTTTCGCTACGTTCATGAACGCGATGGCGCACACGATGGATCCTCATTCCAGCTATATGTCGCCGCGCGACAGCGAAGAATACCGAATCCAGATGAGCCTCTCATACGACGGCATCGGCGCCTCCCTGCAGCTCGAAGACGACTATGTCACCGTGATCAACGTGATCCCGGGCGGCCCCGCACAACTGAACGGTCTGCTCAAGCCGGAAGACCGAATAACGGGTGTTGCCCAGGGCGAGGACGGCGAAGTCGTCGATGTGATCGGATGGCGTCTGGACGATGTCGTGCAGATGATTCGAGGCCCCGGCGGCACGCTGGTGCGCTTGCAGATACTTCCTGCCGGCGCAGCACCGGGTTCGCCCGAACGCATTCTTCCTCTGATTCGGGACAAAGTGAAGCTCGAGGAGCAGGCCGCTAAGAGCGAACGCCTCGAAATAGAGCACGACGGACTGAACTACAACATCGGCGTAATCCGCGTACCGAGTTTCTATCTCGATTACGAAGCGCGGACGCGCGGTGATGAAGACTATACGAGCACGACCCGTGACGTAGCTCGCCTTGTCAGCGAACTCGAGAGCGAAGGCATCGACGGTCTCGTTCTGGATCTTCGGCAGAACGGTGGCGGCCATCTCTCCGAAGCGACCGAGCTCAGCGGACTATTCATCGAGAGAGGTCCCGTAGTCCAGCTAAGAGAGACGCGCGGCAACATCCAGGTACTTGACGACCCTACACCCGGTGTCGTCTACGACGGGCCGCTGGCGGTTCTGGTCGATCGGTACAGCGCGAGCGCTTCCGAGATCTTCGCGGCAGCCATACAGGATTACGAACGAGGTATCGTGATCGGCCAACGCACTTTCGGCAAAGGTTCCGTGCAGAATCTCTTCAATCTCGATCGGTTCATGCGAGCTCCGGGCTACGGCCAGCTGACCTTAACGATCGGTAAGTACTACCGCGTTACCGGCGGGAGCACGCAGCACCGCGGTGTGGTCCCGGACATCGAACTTGCCTCGCTCGTCGATACCGAGACCGTAGGCGAAAGCACTCGTGATACGGCGCTGCCCTGGGATCAGATCGAGCCGACTCGATTTCGCGCCGATTCCGCGATTCTTACGGATGTACAGCTACTCGAATCACGTCATACGGAACGAGCGGCTGAAGATCCCGATTATCGTTATCTGCAAAGCGACGTAGCCGCGTTCGGCGAACTGCGCAATCGCGAAACGGTGTCCCTGAATCTCGAACAGCGCCAGGCTGATCGCGATCAGTTGCAATTGGAGCAGCTGGCTCGAGAGAACGAGCGCCGGCTGGCGCTGAATCTCGAGCCGCTCGAATCGGTCGAAGCACTCGAAGCAGTCGACACGTCAGATGTTCAGCTGGATCAGGCGATGCGCGTAGTTGCCGACATGGCCGCGCTGGCGGGCGGGTCGGCAACGACGGCAGAAGCCATTACAACGACGTCGGCGACGATCAGTCAATAGACGAACGGATCAGGTAATACTTCGGCAGGCGCTGTTCGCACTCAACAGAGTACGGAATAAAGATCCCAGTATTCTTCCAGTAAGACGTTGATCTTGAGCGGCTCTTCCGTCGATGCACGGTCCTGCTGCTCTCCGGACTGAGGAATCTCGACTGGTGTGACCGCAACAGAAGCGGTTGTCGGCAACGAATCCGTCTCATCCCGAAACGTAACGCTGTTGACGAGAAAATCCGTTCTGCGTCGGACGTCGTCGGCCAGGCCCGTCTGTTGGCGTAAATCTTCGATTCGATCCCGAATAAGTTCGACCATCCGGTCGCAATCACGCCGGTCGCCGAACTTCATGTCACCGACAGGTCTTTCGGTGGATGTCTTCGTCAGCTCGATCAGGTCATTGTCTGCGAAATGGACAACAAGATGCTGCGCCAGAGCGATGACCGCGCAATTAATCAGTCTGCGGCTTTCCAGAGACAAGCCATCGGGTTCGGGAAGCACTTCTCCCTGAATCTTTTCCTGCAGCTCGTCGAGTTTGTCGACTTTTTCCTGTAGCGCTGCTTCGCCATCCCTGAGTCCTGAAATCTTACGTTTCAGGGCGGACCCTTTGAAGAACAGCAGAAACTTGTTCGTCGACTCAAGGTCTCTTTCAGCGTCAGCTATCTCGCCACGGATTCCCGCCTGCTTGTCGAGTACTCTGTCGAGCTTTTCTTTTATCGCCGAAAGGCGCCGGTTTCTCTTTGCGAGGGCCGCCTCATGAAGCTGTGAGCGCTCACGCTGCTCTCGCTGAACTTTCAGTTCACTACCGAACTGCTGGACTTTTTGCGCTCCGACACGCCAGAGGTGACGAAGCTGGAAATAGACCATCGCGTTCGCGGCTGCGAGGGGATTCGTGAGCAGGCGTTCCAGGCCTTCCAGCTGCTCTTGCGCGCGGAAGATTTCGCCTTCCTGCTCTTTGAGCTTGTCCAGTAGATCGTGGCGTTCCTTGCGAAGATCGTTGAGTTCTCGTTTGACGCCGGCGCGGTTGGAGTACAGCTTCAGAAGCTGCTCGCCATCTTCTCCCTTTTTGCGCGCTCTCAGGTTATTCAGCATCGCCGTAATCGCCACTCGTTACGCGGATCTTCGCTCGCAGCTATTTGACTATAACCCCGAGCCTCCCCTTAAACCGTGATTCAGAGCACAACGAGGCGTGCAGCTCAGTCAAAGCCGTGGCCCATATCGAGCAGAAAATCCAGCCATTTGTTGAGCATGATGTTGTTGCGCCAGCGACGATCGAGTTCGCTCGAATGAGCCTTTGCAAATTCTCGAAGCTCGGGATGGCAATGCTCCTGCGTTCCGCTAACGGCCTCGACCAGGTGGGCGTCGTGATAGACGCGCAGGACCAGATCGGGATCCGCGATTCGTTCGGATTCGTCATCGAACCAATAGGTCAGATTGATCGTGGTCGTGTAACGTTCCTGCCGCAGAATTTTTCGATACAAGTCACAGTCTCGCGAGCTCTTCGATACCCGCTCGCGACCTTTGCCCGTCGGAATATCCCTGAGATCGCTGCTCAGATTCAGCAGCCTGATGTAGTTGCTCTCATAGACAGTCATCAGCCCGGTGAAGCTTCCGGGACGGAAGATGCACTCCGGTACGATGAGACTATCTGCAAGCATGCGTCAGCCGTTCTAACCCTGGTGCCTTCGAGAATGCCATAAAGCACCCGGACAGGACAAAGAACTGTTACGCATTAAGGCCTTACACGCCGCTCCACGCCGGTATCGTTGAGAATCGTGCTCGCGATCTCCTCGATGGAGGAATTGGTCGTGTCGATAAAGGGAACGTTGTGGCGCTTGTACAGCGCCTCTGCCGCTCTTAGCTCGTAACTGACCTGTTGCGCGGACGCATAGCGCCCGACCGATCGCCGCTCCAGGCGAATCTGACGCAATCTGACGGGGGTAATGGTCAACCCGTAGAGTTTGTCGCGGAAAGGCATTAGCGAGTCGGGAAGACGGCCCGACTCGAGATCCTCTTCCGTAAGCGGATAGTTTGCGGCGAAAACGCCGTACTGGAGCGCCAGGTAAAGGCAAGTTGGCGTCTTCCCGGATCGCGACACGCCGGTCAGGATGACATCGGCTCGATCGTAGTGACGGGTCGTATGGCCATCGTCTGCTTCCATTGCGAAATTGGTCGCGTCTATCCGCGAGTCGTAGCTGGGTTTATCCTGCATGCCATGGGCTTTCCCCAGCGTATGGGATGATTTCTTGTTCAGCTCCGCTTCCAGCGGTGCCAGAAAAGCTTCGAAAAAATCCAATACGAGCCCCTGACATTGCAGCAACGGTGCCCTGACCTCATCCTGGACGAAGCTCGTAAACACGAGCGGACGGATCCCCGACTTGCTTGCCGACCGATCGATACGGCGTGCGACCTGGATTGCCTTGTCAACCGTATCCACAAATGGCACAGTCACTGGCTTGAATTCCACGCCGTCGAACTGCGTAAGAAGGCTGTTTCCAAGGGTCTCTGCGGTCACGCCGGTCTGGTCCGACACAAAAAATACTGTGCGCTCGTTCATAGCGGGCTGGTCTACGCTCGTGAGGGGTAAAAAGGGAGTATAGCTTGGAAGATTACGTCATCAGTTTAGCCGACTGCGGAATGGACGACGTGGAGAAGGTCGGCGGAAAGAATGCTTCGCTCGGAGAGATGATCAGTAATCTGTCACGAATCGAAGTTCGCGTTCCGGATGGCTTCGCGACAACGGCGTCCGCCTACCGCACTTTTCTCGACCAAGACGGACTGAGTGACCGAATTCACACGCTGCTGGATAACCTGAATGTCGACGATGTTCCCGCTTTGACCAGGACCGGCGCCGAGATTCGGCAGATGATCATGGATACCCCGTTCCCGGAGCCGCTGCGCGAAGCCGTTGCGGGCGCCTGGAAAAAGCTGTCCGACGGTGCGGATATAGAAGTTGCCGTGCGGTCGTCTGCGACGGCCGAAGATCTTCCCGAAGCTTCGTTTGCCGGACAACAGGAAACACTGCTGAACGTCAGCGGGCTCGACCAGGTCATCGCTTCTATCCATGAAGTGTACGCGTCCCTCTACAACGATCGTGCTATCTCCTACCGTGTTCACCAGAATTTCGATCATCGGCAGGTCGCGCTTTCGGTTGGCGTACAACGAATGGTCCGCAGCGATCTGGGCGCCGCTGGTGTGATGTTTACGCTGGATACGGAATCGGGCTTCCGGGACGTCGTCTTCATCACATCGAGCTACGGGCTCGGTGAAACTATTGTTCAGGGCGCGGTAAACCCGGACGAATTCTACGTTCACAAAGCAGGGCTCGCGGCAGGGAGGAAGGCGATCCTGAGGCGCAATCTCGGCGGCAAAGCCATGAAGATGATCTACAGCGACGATCCCGACGAGCGCGTCACTACGGTCGACGTCGACGACGCGGAGCAAAGGCGGTTCTCGTTGACTGACGAGGACGTCGAATCGCTCGCGCGCCAGGCGGTCATCATCGAGCAACACTACGGACGCCCGATGGATATCGAATGGGGCAAGGATGGCAGCGACGGCAAGCTCTATATCCTGCAGGCTCGACCCGAGACCGTACAGAGCCGTTCAGGCCAGGTGATGGTGAGGTTCTCGCTAAAGGAGAGATCGGAAATCATCGCGACCGGGCGCAGCATCGGTCAGCGCGTCGGTACGGGCACCGCCCGCGTTGTCTCGAGCATCGCAGAAATGAACCTGATCCAGGCCGGCGATGTACTCGTCGCCGACATGACCGATCCCGATTGGGAGCCGGTAATGAAACGGGCATCGGCGATCGTGACGAATCGCGGCGGACGCACGTGTCACGCAGCGATCATCGCCCGCGAGCTCGGGATACCCGCTGTTGTCGGCTGCGGCGATGCGACCGCAACGATCCCGGACGGTGTGGAAGCCACGGTATCGTGCGCCGAAGGTGATGAGGGCTACGTGTACCGTGGCAAACTCCGCTATGAAGAAACGGAAATTCAGCTCGAGAAGCTGCCTGAAATCCCCGTAAAGCTCACGATGAATGTGGCCAATCCCGACCGCGCCTTCACTTTCGCGCAACTGCCGAATCACGGTGTCGGCCTCGCTCGCCTCGAGTTCATCATCAATCGAATGATAGGGGTCCACCCGAAAGCCCTGCTCGAACTCGAAAAACAGGATCCGGAAACTCAGGATCTTATCGCTGAACAGATGGCGGGTTATGCCGATCCCGTTTCTTTCTACATCGACAAGCTGAGCGAGGGAATCGGTACTATCGCCGCCGCTTTTGCGCCGAATCCCGTGATCGTGCGTCTCTCGGATTTCAAATCGAACGAATACGCCAATCTGATCGGCGGCGACCGGTACGAGCCGCACGAGGAAAACCCGATGCTCGGATTTCGCGGCGCGTCCAGGTACGTGGACGATGAGTTCAAACCGTGTTTCGAACTCGAGTGCCGTGCTATCAAGTTCGTCCGCGAAGAGATGGGGCTTACGAACGTTCAGGTCATGGTGCCGTTTATCCGAACAGTCGACGAAGCCGAAAAAGTCGTCGCGCTGCTCGCTGATAACGGTCTTCGCCGCGGCGAGAATGGCCTCAAACTCATCATGATGTGCGAGCTACCGAGCAACGCCCTGCTCGCGGAAGCGTTCCTCGAGCACTTCGACGGGATGTCGATCGGCTCCAACGACATGACCCAGCTAACTCTGGGACTCGATCGCGATTCCGGCAAGATCGCGCCGTTATTCGACGAGCGCGACCCGGCGGTTAAAAAGCTGCTGGAGTTAGCGATCTCGGCCTGCAGGGCACAGGGTAAATACGTGG
Organism: Rhodospirillaceae bacterium; assembly: GCA_024638465.1. Classification (GTDB taxonomy): domain Bacteria; phylum Pseudomonadota; class Gammaproteobacteria; order Steroidobacterales; family Rariloculaceae; genus SMWC01. Next base: position 29,458 of record JAHEKF010000030.1, read on the forward strand.
GGATCTGCGGACAGGGTCCGTCCGATCATCCCGACCTGGCGCAGTGGTTACTCGACCAGGGCATCGAAAGCATGTCACTGAATCCGGACTCTGTACTCGACACCTGGCTCTATCTGGCAGAGCACACTCACTGATGCAGAGTTCGCGGCTCCGTACGAGCCGCAGGAAAACGCCGCCGCTACCAGCTCGAGCGACGTCGCGGTCGCAATCTCGGCACGATCAGGCCAACAATTATCCCGGCCAGCAGGACGCCGGCGCCGACAATGAACCAGTCCCGGGTCGCGCTGCTGCTCAGCTCGCCGTTGTCTATCGTCAGCAGTTCGACTTGTTGATCGCGTTCGTTCAGTCGACGCCGCAGACTTTCATTCTGCTCCCTGATGCTCAAGACGTTCTCTGAGGCATCTCGTATATCGGCAAGATCGGTCGTGAGCAACGAGTTCGCCCCCTCCGCTTCCTGAAGTCGCAAGGTCGTCGTTTCGAGTTCCTCGGTCAGCGAGACAATGGTTTCTTCCAGGTTCGCAATGCGAACTTCCGCCTCCGCGAGATTCTGATCGGCACTGACCAGCCGGTCTTTCGCTGCGGGTACGTCTGCAAGGTAGCGACTCAGCACCCAGCCTTCGACGCCCGATGGCGTACGTACCAGAAAGTAGTTGCCTTCTTCGTTTTCGTCGAGCACCTCGACCATGTCTCCGCTAACGAGGTTTTCGATGACCGAGAATTCGGTACCCGCGCCCGTGCGGACCGTTATTACGAGCTGGTCGGAGACATAGAGCGTCTGTCCGGTGACGATTCCGGACACGAATAAGAGGCTGATGCCCAGCAGGCGAGCCAACATGCTGCAATCTCGAGTCGTTCGGATATTTGCAGCCTAACGCATCTTGAGCGTGGAAAAAACTAACTCCATCTCAATATTTTAGGTACTAAACCTTGAGCAGATGCTCACGATAGTAGCGCAGTTCCCGAATGGAGTCGTAGATGTCCGCCAGCGCCAGATGTGTCGGCTCTTTCTCGAAACCCGCCAAATTACCCGAACCCCACAAATGAGCTAAGATCTTCAGCGTGGTCACGTCCAGGTTTCGATAGTGGAAGAACGCCGCCAGCTCCGGCATGTAGCGGACAAGAAATCGCCTGTCCTGGCAGATGCTGTTGCCGCACATCGGTGATACGACCGGATCCAGATACTTGCGAAGAAAGGTAAGCGTCTTCTGCTCTGCCTCGGATTCACTGATCTTGCTGTCTTTCACTCTTTCTACCAGACCCGATTCACCGTGTTGACGGGTATTCCAGTCATCCATCCCTGCCAGCACGCTGTCGCGTTGATGGATCGCGAAAACGGGTCCATCTTCCAGCACCGTCAATTCCTTGTCGGTTACTACGGTCGCGATCTCGATGATCAAATCGTTCTCCGGGTCGAGACCCGTCATCTCGAGATCGATCCAGATCAAATTCTGTTTGGATTTCAAATACACATCCTCCGGTTACGGATTGTAGCAGTCTGCTTATTCGCGTCCGTAGCAGCGCAACGACTGATTCGCTCTCAATGAGTGCCAGCGGACGCGTCGTCGCCCGGTATCGACGGCATTGCCTCGTCGAAACCGATGATGGCGCACGCATCGCCTGCCAGATCAGCCGGCGCTCCCTGAACCCGGTCGTTGGCGACGAAGTCGAATGGAGCTCCGATTCTGCAGACACCGGTGTCGTATCCGCCATACTCCCCAGAGAAACCGAGCTGAGTCGAATTAATAATCGCGGCAACCCGGAAATCGTCGCCGCGAATCTGACACAGCTGGTCGTGGTATTGGCGACGAAGCCTGCTGCGGACTGGTTTCTCCTCGACAGGTATCTTGCTTCCGCTGAGTTGGCGAATCTGAGCAGCGTCATCGTATTCAATAAGGTCGATCTCGCTCCGTCTGCGCCACCCGAGCTCGACGACTATCGCGAACTGACGGACGCGACCTGTGCGACAAGTGCCAAGCGCAAGGACAATCTCGACGCGCTGGCTGCGCAGATGCGTACGCAGCGAAGTGCGATGATCGGCCAATCGGGCGTCGGAAAATCTTCGCTGATAAACGCGCTGCTGGGCGATTCGGTGCAGGAAGTGAGCGCGCTCTCCGAGAAAAGCGGACATGGCCGCCACACGACAACGACATCCGTGCTATACCGCTTGCCCACCGGTGGAGAGCTGATTGACTCTCCCGGTGTTCGCGATTACGCGCCCTATATCGAGAATCCACGAGACGTACAACGCGGGTTCAGGGAGGTCGCAAACTTCGCCGCAAACTGCCGATTCGACGACTGTGCGCATCTTGCAGAACCCGACTGTGCGGTCAAGGACGCCGTTGCCGCTGGCGCGATCGTAGCGCGCCGATACGAGAGTTACCGGATGCTGCTCGAACTCACGGAGTCACTGCAGACCGGGCACCGCTAGCCCATACCGGCTTTCATCTGCCGGCCACCGAGCACGTGCATGTGTACGTGGAAGACGACCTGCCCGCCTTCACGATTCGTATTAACGACGACGCGATACCCCGGCAGGGCGTGTTCGGAGGCCAGTTGTCGCGCGACGGCGAACAGGCGCCCCATGACCCCGGTCTGCTCGTCACTGACATCGTTGAGCGTCGCAATATGCGCCTTCGGAATGATGAGCCCGTGAAACGGCGCTTGTGGACTGATGTCGCGGAAAGCGACGATGTCATCGTCCTCGTAAAGCCGATCAGCCGGAAGATCGCCCGCGACGATCCTGCAGAAAATACAGTCCGGATCGGTTGCGATGCTCATGCCTCGCCTTCCGAGCGGCTCATCTCGATGTCGCGGCGCCCCGACATGGCGCGAGACAAGGTTCCGCTATCGATGAACTCCAGTTCGCCGCCCATCGGTACACCGTACGCTATGCGGCTGGCCCGCACGCCGTGTTTGCCGGCAAGGGAAGCGATGATATGCGCTGTGGCGTCGCCTTCTACCGTTACGCTCGTCGCAAGAACAATCTCCTTGATGTCTTCGTCGCGAATCCGCTGTTCCAGCAACTCGAGACCGAGTTCTGCCGGCCCGATGCCATCGAGCGGCGAGATATGCCCCATCAGCACGAAATAGCGGCCTCGGAAGGCCGCCGATTGCTCGAGCGCGATCACATCGGCGGGCGATTCGACGACGCAGAGCTGCGTCTTATCTCTGCGCTCACTGGAACACAGAGAGCACTGCTCCTGTTCCGTTAGCATGCGGCATAGGCTGCAGTGCTGGATAAGACGGCTACCTTCTTCGAGCGCCATCGCCAATCGTTCGGCGCCGGCACGGTCTTTATCCAGCAAGTGGAAGACCATGCGCTGCGCCGACTTGACCCCTACGCCCGGCAGGCATTGCAGCGCTTCGATCAAACGCTGCAGCAACGGCGAATATCCCTGAGTCACTAAAACGGCAACTTCAATCCGGCTGGAAGCGACATGCCGCCTGTGAGGCCGCCCATCTTTTCCTGTACGGCGGTCTCAACCTTCTGCGCGGCGTCGTTGCAGGCAGCAGCCACGAGATCCTCGAGCATTTCCTTGTCATCGCCGATAAGCGCGTCCTCGATGTCGACACGGCGAACGACATGCTTGCAGGTCATTCGCACCCGCACCATCCCACCGCCCGCTTCTCCGGTCACTTCAAGCTCCGCGAGCTCATCCTGCGCCTTCTGGATGTTGGCCTGCATCTCCTGCGCCTGCTGCATCAGTCGTCCGATATTCTTCATCGCCGCGTGTTACCCATTCTGTTACTACCTTTTCTTTTAAATACATATAGATAGATGACTTATCTCAAATGCGTCTTGATAATTGACATAAGCTGCTATTCGCTGGTCCGACATTATCCCATATGCGCAGCGACTGATTCCGGAAGTCGCGAAATCCGGGCGCTGCAGAACCGGATCGGTCCAGGTCGGCAGAACGGTGAAACGCGTCACGCCACCGGAAAAACTGTTGCCAGATCCTAATGCTCTCGTTGGCAGGAAGAGGGTAAAGGGTCTTGAACACCAAACCGAATCTCGATGCGACTAATACGTTCGTATTCAGCGACGACGCGATGGACGAAATGCAGAATCTGGAAGCCACTGAGGTGATGGAGGCCCTGGAAGAAGTGCCGCCGGATCATGACGCTACCGTTGTGCTGGACGACTAAGGGTCTACCGCGCCCTTCGAGGCGCAGAGACTGGCGGCCGACTGCTACTTCTCGACCGGCTGCACGCTGTCGGCCTCCACGACCGCGTCGAAAGCGGCTTGCACCGCTTTGACATTCGGATCCTGTTCGATCGCCTCACGCGCTTTACGCATGCGCCGCGATTCTCCCGCCTCACGAAGCTGAGCCGGGGTAGCGATCGGCGGGGAACCGGCAACGATATCGAGCGTGAGCCGCTGCCCCAGATGCTCCTCGATTGCGCTCTCGAGCTGTTTTTTGACCTGCTCTGTGTTGAGGTGGGCGTTCTCCTCGGCGAGCACCAGCGCAACACGGCTTCCGGACTGATCTTTGATCGTGCAGTTTTCGGCGAGCTGTCGTGCTGCCCCGTGAACGTTGGCTTTTTTAAGTAACGACTCCCAATCACCCAGGATCGGCTGAACCGAGATGATCGTATCGGCCCGGGCGCTATGCGGAGGCTCCTGATTCGCCTGGGTCAACTCGAGCTTCGGCTTGCTTGATGCAGCATTTTCGAGCGCCCTCTCTTTGCGGGGTGACTCGTTTTTCCTGCCCGCTTCCGTCCCCGGTCGAAAAGCGAGCATTCGCAGCAGCGTCATCTCGAACGCTGACCGGGAATCCCGGCTTGCGCCGATGTCTCGAAGGCTTTGCAGGGCGAATTGATAATAGAGCTGGACATCTTCTTCCGAGATCTCGCTGGCAAGATCGCTCAAAGCCGCGTGAGCGGGCTGATTTTCGTCGAAGCCGACCAGCTGGATTACCGCGATACGCTGCAGTTCCGCCATCAGTTCCTCGAGAACCGTTCCGTAGTCCGGTGCAAACTCGTCCAGCGCGGCTACTTCGCTCAGCAGCGCCGATCCGTCGGCCTTCGCCAAGCCCGCCAGGATGCGAAGCACGTGATCCCTGTCAATCGTCCCGAGCATCGCGTCAATCGCTTCTTTAGTGACGGCTCCACCGGAGAAAGCGATGGCCTGATCCAGCAGGCTCAGCGCATCGCGCATGCTGCCGTCGGCCGCTTTCGCAACCTCTGACAGCCCCGCGGGATCGGCATTAACACCTTCGGCTTCGCATATTTTCACGAGCTGATCGTTAATTTGGCGATGAGTCAGCTTCTTAAGATTGAACTGCAAACAGCGTGACAAGACAGTTACCGGCAGCCGTTGCGGGTCAGTCGTGGCGAGCAGGAACTTCACATGCGGCGGCGGCTCTTCGAGTGTCTTTAGCAATGCATTGAACGAATGCTTCGAGAGCATGTGGACTTCATCGATCAGATAGACTTTGAAGCGACCGTTCGTCGGCAAGTACTGCACGTTCTCGAGCAACTCGCGCGTATCGTCGACTTTCGTTCGCGACGCCGCGTCGACTTCCAGCAGGTCCACAAAACGACCTTCGTCAATTGACAGACAGGTCGCGCACTTTCCGCAGGGCTCGGCGACGATGCCATCCTCGCAATTCAGCGCTTTAGCGAGAACTCTGGCGACCGTTGTCTTGCCGACTCCGCGCGTTCCCGAGAACAGATACGCGTGATGGACTCTCTCCGCGGATAGCGAGTTGACCAGCGCCTGGACGACATGTTCCTGGCCCACGAGCTCCTCGAAGCGCCGTGGTCGCCATTTTCTCGCGAGAACCGTATAACTCATTGACCGTAGAGACCCGAGCCCATCGAAATCCAGATCCGCGCCAGCTCGACCCCGGCACCCGATCGGGCCGCTGCCGCTGCTCCCTTCCGGGCCTGACGGAGTTCACAGCTGATCGTCGCGGGGGAACCGACGCGGACGAGTGTACTTTAACAGCGAGCCGAACCAACCGTACAGTCGAATTTCCTTGGACCGGCGGTCGTGCCTTGGCCGGCGTTTCGCATTGGAATTGCGCACGCGGAGAGATGGCCGAGCGGTCGAAGGCGCTTGCTTGGAAAGCAAGTGTACGGTTCACGCCGTACCGTGGGTTCGACAAATCGCAGCAGCGATTTGGACGGTGGAGCAAAGCGACGCCGCCCGCAGGGCGAGCGCCGCAGGCGGCGCGAGTCAATCCCACGCGAATTGACCTGCCGAGATTGTGGACTCGGGAGAATCGCGCTTTCCCGCTTCCGACCGTGCCTAACGGGTCCGGAACCACTAGAATTGCGATCGCGGAGAGGTGGCCGAGCGGTCGAAGGCGCTTGCTTGGAAAGCAAGTGTACGGTTCACACCGTACCGTGGGTTCGAATCCCACCCTCTCCGCCATCCAGTCTTGGGTCCATTCCGGACACACGGTTACCAGTTCAGCGAAATCGAGCTCGCCACGACAATCGATTTCCATAGATTTCGGCGCTCGCGTGTTTCCGCGGAAACAAATCCAAGAATCTACTTTAGGTTTGCTGCGCAAAGCGATCCTGAAGGCTGATAGCGAATAGAGCGAATCGTAGAATCGGGTAGGCCGATTCTCGGAGATGACTGCTTCCGGCGCCAAAAGCAGCCGCGTTAACCGTTAACGCGAAGGCTTTTATGCACGTTTTCAGATATATGCGAATGGCGGCTTCTGGCCGAGAGCGGCCGTAGAAGACTGAGTCTAAAGAACGGGGCCGAATGGCTGCTTTGGAGAAAAAAGCGGTCATAAATGTTGACATAACGCCGACCGACACGCTGCTTGCACGAGCCACAGGTAAACTCGATCGAATGAAAGACGTACCGACGATTGTACTTGGTCGCGTCGTGACGGCTCTCGGCGTTATACGCGCGTTAGGGCGTCAAGGTATCCCCCTTTTCTGGGTAACAGACGATCCCGATCTCATTGTCAGCGCGTCGCGCTGGAGTCGGCGCTTTCCCGCTACAGTCCAACCGCCAGACGGGCCTGCCGACTTGGCTGGATTCCTAGAGCGCATACCGGTGGATAGAGCAGTCCTGATTCCGTGCTCGGACCATTGGAGCAAGGCTGTGTCAGCTCTGGACCCGGCACTGGCGGCACGATTTCCCGCGAGCATGCCAGATGCGCTGACTCTCGCTAAACTCACGGACAAGAAACTGCTCGCTGAAGTTCTGCGCGACCATGACATCCCACATCCGCGCTCGGTTCCGCTTCGCGAGGAAGAAGATCTCGGGGTGGTTTCGCCAGAAGAAATCTGCGGCTGGTTCATCAAGCCCGCCGACTCGCAATCGTTTCAGCAGCGTTTCGGAGGCAAGGCGTTTCGCCTGCAGTCACTACAAGACGCTCGGGATCGCTACCGCACCGTGAGGAGAACCGGTCTCGCTGTGATTCTCCAGGAGTACATTCCGGGCCCGGCTTCGCGACACTTCTTCGTGGATGGTTTCGTGGACTCACGTCGAGAACTTAAAGCGCTGTTCGTACGTCAGCGTATCCGCATGTACCCCCGCGATTTCGGTGATAGCACCTACGTTACGAGCGTTCCGGAAGCCGACGCTGCCGACGCTGTCGCCTCGGTGCGGTCGTTATTTCGGGCGATGCCCTACAGGGGTATTTTCTCCGTCGAGTTCAAGCACGATGGGCGTGATGACCGGTTTAAATTGATTGAGGTAAACACACGACCTTGGGCATTCGTTCAGTTTGCTGCTGAGTGCGGTGTCGATGTTGCCGTTATGGCGTACCGGGACGCCTTGGGGCAGCCTGTACCCGCCGTGCAGGATTACCGGCTCGGACAAAGTACGGCCCGTTGTCCCGAGGACTGGATCGCCGGTTTGGCCCAGGTTCGTAGTGGCGAGATGGGGCTGTCTGCCTTTATCCTGTCTCAATTGAGGGCTACCTCACTTCATTTTCGCTGGGACGACCCCATGCCGTACTTCATTAATATCCGTCAAATATTACGTCTGTTACTGAGAAAACTAGGATCGTTCCGCAGCCGGAGTAAGGTGGCCGATAGTCGCGGGGAGGGCCAGCGACGAACTACCGGTGATTGAGAAGTTCACGGCGATGGTAACCGCTGACCGAAGACCGCTTTTGGCCGC
>JAHEKF010000031.1:0-29983 GCA_024638465.1 Rhodospirillaceae bacterium
AGTTTGAGTCGGCGGACGAGCACAGCAGCACGGAACAGCGTCCGTATTCGAGCAGGAAGCTCGAGCGTCGATTCAGAACTGGGAGGTAGTCACTATGGCCGCTAACCTAGCAACAGTTGCCTCGGCCATTTCACAAGTATCGACACCGGTCGTTAAGAGCGGCAATCCGACGTCGTCGAGCGGCCAGGCTTTGCCGCCGCCACGCTCCGCTCCGCCTCAGCCGCAGATCGATTTCACGCGGGTCGTCCGGCAGATCGAGACTTTCGTCGAGAACGGGCAGCGCAGCCTCCAGTTCACAGAGGACGCGGCAACCGGACGAATGATAATGACGGTGGTGAATCCCGAGACGAAGGAAGTCATTCGGCAGGTGCCAGCAGACGAGTTGCTGGCTTTGGCCCAGACGCTCGATGGTCTCCAGGGCCAGATTATCAACGCCGAAGCCTGATCTGGCACACAAATTGCTTTGATACAAAGCAGTACCGCGACGCGGGACTAACAAGGATTCTTAGTGGGCACCATATTTTCCAGCGGCGTTGGATCCGGGCTCGATGTTGCAGGCCTCGTGTCCCAGCTGGTGGCGGCCGAAGCGGGGCCACCGTCCGCGCGACTGGACAGAGAAGAAGCGTCGCTGCAGGCAGAGTTGTCATCCTACGGCTCGCTTCGCTCTGCACTCGATACGCTTAAGGGTGCGCTGGAATCCCTGACCGACCTCGAGAGCTTTCGCGGCCGTGCAGTCAATCTTTCATCCACCGATTTTCTCAGTGCGAGCGCGGGTACCGATGCCGTGCCCGGTAGCTATGACATCGAGGTTCAGCAGTTCGCGGAGGCTCACCGTCTCGCGTCGGACCCGTTCACCTCCGCCGACGAGGAAGTAGGAACGGGGACGTTGGCAATCACGGCCGGCTCCGGAACGTTCAATGTTCTGATCGACTCGTCGAATAACACTGTCGCCGGTATCAGGGATGCGATCAACGAAGCGTCGAACAACACAGGTGTCGCCGCAACGATCGTCAATGCCATCGATGGCAGTCGTCTGATACTCACGGCAACTGACACCGGGGCGTTGAATGAGCTAACCGTGACGCAGAGCGGCGGTGACGGCGGTCTCGAACCACTTGTTTACGATCCGGACAATCTAGTCACGAATTTGACGGAGATTACGGTGGCGCAGGATGCGCGTGCGCTCATCAACGGTTTCATCGTGGAGAGTAATTCAAATTCGCTGACGGCAGCGATCGACGGGATCGATATCGAGCTGCTTGCAGTCAACGAAACCGGAGAGACTTCGAGAATCTCCGTCAACTTCGACCAGACCGCATCTCGTGAGGCAATCGGCAATCTGATCTCCTCCTACAACACCTTCGTCGATGCGACCGCAGAGCTATCGTCCTTCGATCCGGAGACTCAGGAAAGGGCGCCGCTATTCGGCGACTCAACGCTGCGGACGCTGACGACCCGGCTTCGGCAGGAGCTTGCGGAGTCCGTGACGGGTCTGAACGGCCCGTTCGACAACCTCTTCGATCTCGGGATCACGACTCAGCTCGATGGCAAGCTCAGTCTCGACACTGCGCAACTCGACGCCGCATTCGCGGAGGACTTCGATGCGGTTGGAACGCTGTTCTCTGACGACGTAGCGGGTATCGCCACTCGCCTCGAAGCGTTGATCGATCCACAGCTGGAAGCGGGCGGAATTCTCGATGCCAGAACGGACGGCATAGCTGCGAGCATCTCCGATATCGGTGATCGCCGCGAAGCGCTTAACGCACGTCTCGCCGCAGTCGAAGAGCGCCTGTTTCGACAGTTCAATGCGCTCGACGGTCTGCTGGCGCAACTTCAATCCACGAGCGGATTCCTCACGCAGCAACTGGATAACCTCCCGGGTGTTGCTCTCTTCGGTCGCAACGACAACTAGCGAGCATCGCTAAAGGAAACACGACATGGCATACGGGACAGCGCAATCGGGACTCGGCGAATACCGCAAGGTACAAGCGGGCGGAGGCTTGAGCGACGCAAGCCCGCACCGCGTGGTGCAGATCATGTTACAGACGGTGCTCGACCGATGCTCCGAAGCAAAAGGCCAGATGCATCGTGGCGAGACAGCCGCGAAAGCCGAATCGATCAGCAAGGCGCTGCGTATCGTGGAAGGCCTGCAGCTGAATCTGGACCGCGACAAGGGCGGAGACATCGCCGAAAATCTCGACGCGCTCTACGAATACAGTACTCAGACGTTGCTGCGCGCGAACTCCGAAGACCGTCCGGAATTGCTGGATGAGGTCAGCGGACTGATGCACGAAATCAAATCTGCGTGGGATGAGATTGCCGAAGCCGGGTAACGATGAGCGCCAAGACTGAAATTGCACTCGACGACCTGGTGTCGTACACGGACGCTGTCGCTGCCGCGATCAGCGCAGGTGACTGGCAGCATGCGAGCGAAATCGAAGCCGAACGGCGCGGCTTGCTGGAGCGGTACATTGCCGCGGAAAGGAAGGCGCATGGCGGGCTCGAGCACCTGCGCGACGAACTCGCGATCCTGATCGAGCAGAGCAACCGGGCGTTGGGGCAGGTGCATCATCAGCGCCGGCAAGTCCTTCTCGAAGCGTCCGTGCTGCAGCGTGGCAGGGAAGCCACCGAAGCCTACGCGGACAACCGTGCGGCCGGCGAATCGGAGTAAGCAGAAAAAGCTCTATTAATTAAAGATTAACGATCACTACATTAGAGATCGATACAAAAAGCGCGCATAAGTGGAAAATTAAGGGATTCCCTGATACCAAATCGAAATTCGCCGATCTACACTGCGGGCGGTTTCAAATTCGGGCTGCGTTTGCATCGCCTTATCTGGGGAAGATCATAGGCCGCAAGGGAAATGACGGCGAATTCCGACCGGATGGACGGCGAATGACCGACCGCCGGGTTCTGGTCGTCGAGAGCGACGCCGAACGCGCCGACAACTTTCAACAGCTCCTCGAGTTTGCGGACTTCGACCCCTTCGTCGTCCCTGCCGTCGACAAGGTTCCGTGGGAAGACTGCGCCAAACCGGGCTGGCTTGCCGCGCTCGTCCATGACAGCGACGATTTTCTGAAGCCCATGCTTTCCGACCTGAACCGGCACGGTGCCGATCTGCCGGTCGTCACACTCGGCTCCGCGTCGGGCTCTTCGACCCGGGAAGACGAGCGTATTTGCGGCCAGATCGCACTGCCGTTCAAGTACCCGAGTCTCGTGGAGGCGCTGGAATCGGCCCGCCGCTGGCGAACCGAGTATCGCGGTCCCTCGGGTTGTTTCCCGGTAGGAAGCTCGCCGGCGGTCGCTGAGCTCGACCGGCTCATGCGACAGGTCGCGGACTTCGACAGTACCGTACTCATCACCGGCGAGTCAGGCACGGGCAAGGAGCTCGTCGCGCGCCGCATCCATGAACTCTCCGGTCGCAGCGACCGACCGTTCATACCGCTGAATTGCTGCGCAATCCCGCGCGAGTTGCTCGAGTCCGAGCTGTTCGGTCACGAGAAAGGCGCATTTACCGGCGCATTGTCGCGTCGCATCGGTCGCTTCGAACTCGCCGAAGGCGGCACGCTGTTTCTCGACGAAATCGGCGACATGAGCGTCGACATGCAGGTGAAGCTGCTGCGCGTGCTGCAGGAGCGAACGTTCGAGCGCCTCGGTGGTGTCGACACGCGCAATGCCGATGTCAGAATTCTGGCCGCGACGAACCGCGAGCTCGAGACGCAGGTGGCGAACGGTGAGTTTCGCGAGGATCTGTTTTTCCGCCTGAACGTGTTTCCGATTCAGGTACCTCCGCTTCGGGAGCGCCTCGAAGATCTCCCGGCGCTGATCAACGATCTCGCGAAAAATAGCGCGAGCGCAGGCCGATCGAAGCTAACGTTCTCGAAGGCCGCATTGGGCAGGCTGAGCAGTTACCACTGGCCGGGAAACGTCCGTGAGCTCGCCAACCTTATCGAGCGTAGCTCGATACTGTGCGCCGACGGGCGCGTGGATCTGGAATCGCTTCCCGCGCCGATGGGCGATCGTCAGCATGCCCGGAATCAACAGCGCACGTTCTCCGATATTCCGAGCGAAGGTCTCGATCTCAGAGCGTACCTCGGGAATATCGAGAAAGATCTGATTCGGAGCGCGCTCGACCAGACCGGCGGCACGGTAGCGCACGCTGCAAGGCTCCTGAATCTGCGCCGGACAACGCTCGTTGAGAAGTTACGCAAGCACGATCTCGTGTCCTGCGGCAGGGCCGACGGCATGACAGCCGACGCCGGCCTGTCAAAAATTTGACGATCGCCGCATCCTAAATCCAAAAAAGCCAATGATTTTGCGGCTTCCAGAAGTCGGCATGGATCTTGCTAGTAATACCGGCGAGAGGTGAAACTATGCTCGATACAACGCAGTCTGCACAGCAGGGCCAGCTGGAAAAGGCCTTCCAGGCCTTCAACGAGCTGTCCGGGCAGCTCAGGGACAGCTACCAGGTTCTCGAACGTCGCGTCGCGGCGCTGACCGCCGAACTCGAAACGACTCGAGACGCGCGTGAACGCGAGGCACGCTACGCGCAGAGCCTCGCATCGCGGCTCGAATTATTGCTTGCGACATTGCCGGCCGGCGTTGTCGTCATCGACTGCAATGGCGTTATTCAGGAAACCAATCCGGCTGCGGAACGCATTCTCGGTAACGGGTTGGCGGGCAACTCCTGGCAGGAAGTCGCGGCGCGGGTGTTTCCGGACCAGGCACCGATCTCCGGAGAGTGGCTGACCGACGACGGGCGGCGCGTGAGCATACTGTCGAGTAGCCTCGAAGCCGAGAAAGCGCGAATTCTGCTACTGACTGATGTGACGGAGACGCGCGCGCTCGAAGACCTCGTCAACCGCAACCGAAGGCTCAGCGCGATGGGTGAGATGGCGGCCAGTCTCGCGCATCAGATTCGCACACCACTCGCGAGTTCATTGCTTTACTTCTCGCAGTGTCGCGCGCATGTACATGACGATCGCGGAACCGAGCTGCTCGAAAACGGTATTGGCGGATTGCACGATCTCGACAAACTGGTGCATGACATGCTGCTGTTCGCTCGCGGCCATGGCCCCGGCGAACGGGTGCGTATTGCGGATCTCTTTGCCGACGTTTATCGGGCCACGATTGCGGTGAAACCGCCCAAAGCGCATTTGGTTATTGACGGTACGGATTCGTTGCTCGAAGTTCAGGGAAACCGGACCGCACTTGTCGCAGCGCTTACCAATCTCATCAGTAACGCTTTCGAGGCGGCCGACGAAGTGGTCGTATCGCTCAATACAGAGGTACGGGGAAATCGCGTCGAGCTCCGGGTCGAAGACAACGGTCCGGGAATCGCACCCGGAGTTCAATCGCGAGTCTTCGAGCCATTCTTCTCGACGCGGCCTGCAGGAACCGGTCTTGGTCTCGCCGTCGTAAAGACCGTTGCCGAGGCGCACGGCGGATCGCTGGATCTGAATTCGGTCGTGGACGAAGGAACGTCCGTGGCCATCGAGTTGTCGGCGGCCGGTCAGGCGGATGCCCCACGCGATATCGATTCTCTGGTCAGAGGAGCGGCATGAATACAGCAGACGGTACCGTTCTGATCGTCGAGGACGACGAGCTGCTGCAGAAAGCGCTTGTCGGAACGCTGGAGGATGAAGGCTATCGCGTTCTCGCTGCCGGCGACGGTAGCGAAGCGCTGGAAATCCTCGACGATTCCGCCGTCGATCTGGTCGTGACAGATGTGCAGATGGCGCCCGTAGACGGCCATGAGCTCCTGCGTCGCGTGACTCACAGCAGTCCGGAAACGCCGGTATTGATGATGACGGCTTATGGCACGATCGATCTTGCGGTTGCGGCGATGCGCGGCGGAGCCGTGGACTATCTCGTGAAACCCTTCGAAGCAGAGCAGCTTCGTGAGCGTGTTGCGCGCGTGCTTTCCGAGTCGCCGGTGCCCGAACAGAATCACTCTCCCGTTGTCGCGGATCCGAGGAGCCAGGAACTCATGCGGCTCGCGAAGCGGGTTGCGGAAAGCGACGTCACGGTTCTTCTGACCGGCGAAAGCGGTACCGGCAAGGAGGTCGTCGCCCGTTACGTTCATGCCTGTTCCGCAAGAAGCGAAGAGCCGTTCGTGGCAATCAATTGCGCGGCGATCCCCGATCAGATGCTCGAGGCCATGTTGTTCGGTTACGAGAAGGGCTCTTTCACGGGTGCGCAGGGTCGTCGTGACGGCAAGTTTGTCCAGGCCAATGGCGGAACGCTGCTGCTGGACGAGATATCCGAAATGGATCTGGGCCTGCAGGCGAAGCTGTTGCGCGTATTGCAGGAGCGTGAAGTCGAACCCCTCGGCGCAAACGCGCCGATCGATCTGGACGTTCGCGTCGTCGCGACCACCAACCGTGATCTCGAAACCGCTATTCGGGAAGGGCATTTTCGCGAGGATCTCTTTTACCGGCTGAACGTGTTTCCGCTCGCCATGCTGCCCCTCCGCAGTCGACCGGGCGACATCCTGCCGCTGGCGCGACAATTTATTGCGGAGTCACAGGGGGGGATTCCCGAAATAGCGCAGTTGACCGAGGCCGCGTGCCGGCATCTCGAGCAGTTCTCCTGGCCCGGCAATATCCGCCAGCTGCAGAATGCCGTTCAGCGTGCCCTGGTGTTGTCGATGGGCTCCTCGACTCTCGATGTGGAGCATTTCGTACTCGAATGCGATTCCGAGCCTGCCCCGGCCGAGACGGGTTTGAGCGATGAGTTGTGGGCGGAAGAGACACGACGAATTGTCGCTACGCTGAAGGCAAGCCGGGGCAGTCGCAAGCTGGCCGCCGAGAAGCTCGGCATCAGTCCGCGGACGCTGCGCTACAAGCTCTCGAAGATTCGCGAAGCGGGCGTCGAAATTCCCGAAAGTTCTGCGAGTGCGGTGACGAATGGCTGAAATAGACACAACCCGGCTTCTGACGGAGATGCGGCAACTCGCGGCCCAGGCCGACGCCCTGGCATCACAGACAGAACCGGCTGACGGTGGCTTTTCGGAGCTGCTGCAGGCTTCGATTGACAAGGTCAACGAGACCCAGGCATCTGCCGCCGGGCTCGCCGAAGCATTCGAGCGCGGTGACACCGACGTCGGTCTTCCGGAAGTCATGATCGCGTTGCAGAAGGCGAGCCTGTCGTTTCAGGCGATGACCGAGGTGAGGAATCGTCTCGTGACCGCCTATCAGGAAATCATGAACATGCCTATCTGACTATTAACGAAGAGACGAATGATCAATGGCTACTAGCGATCCGGTACCTGCTCCACAAGCTTCGCTGCTCGCACAGTTACCGCCTTCCGTGCGTCACGTTGGTACGCTGGTCGGTCTGGCTGCGGCGATCGCCGCCGGCGTCTATCTGGTGCTCTGGACGAACGAACCCAACATGACGCCGTTGTACGCCGGCCTGGCTGAACGGGACGTTGCAGAAGTCGTCGCGATGCTCGATGGCGCGGACGTAACGTATCGGCTCGATCCTTCTACTGGTGCGGTCATGGTGCCGTCCAGCCGCCGCTACGAATTGCGCATGCAGATGGCGAGCGCCGGCCTGCCGCGCGGAAGTGGTTTCGGTATTGATGAGATGCCGGAGCGGAGCAGCTTCGGCAGCAGCCCGTTCATGGAGAACGCGCTTTACACGCACGCGGTCGAGACCGAGTTGTCGCGAACGATAGCCGCCATGCAGCCGGTTGAGTCCGCACGGGTACACCTTGCGATCTCGCGTCAGTCCGTCTTCGTGAGCCAGCAGCGCGAATCGACCGCATCCGTGTTTTTGGAGTTGTTTCCGGGCCGCTTGCTCGAAGATTCGCAGGTGCAGGCTGTCGTGCATCTCGTTGCCTCGGCTGTGCCGGAGTTGTCGACGGAGCGAGTGACCGTCACCGACCAGGCCGGCCGCCTTCTGACCCGGCCGCGAGGCGATTCGACTGCGCAGATGACCAGTACGCAGTTCGACTACGCGAATCAGCTGGAGAACAACTACGCGAGTCGAATCGAGGAGTTGCTCGAAGCGATCGTCGGACCCGGAAGAGTCCGGGCGACGGTGGCGGCGGAGCTGGATTTCACGGTCAGTGAGGAAACCAGCGAGACCTACAACCCGGCCAACACGGTCGTTCGCAGCGAGACGACCAGCGAGGAACCGCGCGACAGCGGAGCGCTCGCGCAGGGGATTCCGGGGGCATTGACCAATCAGCCTCCGGGCGCCGTGCCGGCTGCGGCAGCAGGCGTCAATGCGGCGATACCCGCAGGTCCGCCCGCGATAGCGCGCACGGCGACGCGGAACTTCGAGGTCGACAAAACCATCAGCCACACGACGCTGGCGCCTGGCGTCATTCAGCGTCTTTCGATCGGCGTACTGATCGACAACAAGCCGCCCGCGAACGGCAACGGGCCCGGTGAACCGATTGCCCAGGAAGAACTCGATACGTTAACGCAGCTTGTCCAGCAGTCGGTCGGTTTCGACGCTGCACGTGGCGACACGATCTCGTTGGTCAACCAGCAATTCCAGCAGGCGCCGGCGATTCAGGCACCCGAGCCACCACCGATCTGGCAACGCCCCGTCGTCTGGGATGTCGTGCGTCAGGTTCTCGGCGCGGGACTCGTGCTCGTGCTGGCTTTCGTCGTCGTTCGCCCGATCATGACGAGCCTCACGCGTCCGCAGCCGGCAATGCCGTTGCTCGACTCGGCGCAGCTCGGCGGCCAGGCCGGCTATGCGCTGACCGGAAGCACACCCGCGCTGCCAGCGGGCTATGACGACCGTATCACTGCCGCGCGCTCGGTCGCGGGCCAGGACCCGCGCCAGATCGCGCAGGTCATGCGCAACTGGGTAGCCGAGGACAATGGCTGATACGGAAGCGATCAAAGGAACGGAGCGGGCGGCCATTCTGCTCCTGAGTCTCGGTGAGGACGCGGCGGCATCGGTCTTCAAGCATATGAACGTCGAAGAGGTTAAGCAGCTCGGGTCGGCGATGGCCAGCGTCAGCGACGTGCCACGCGATCGGGTTGCCTCCGTGCTCGGTGAGCTGCTCGTCGCCGTCAAAGACAAAACCTCGATCGGCGTCGGGAACGCCGACTATCTGCGCAAGGTGCTAACCGACTCGCTTGGGGAGCGCAAAGCCGGCAGCCTGCTGGAACGAATTCTTCCCGGGCGCGAGTCGAGTGGCATCGATGCGCTGCAATGGATGGATCCGCGAACGGTCTCCGAGGTAATTCGCGACGAACATCCCCAGATCGTTGCGACGATCCTTGCTCACCTGAATCCGGAACAGGCTGCTGGCGTGATCCAGCAATTTCCGAGCGAGGTGCAATCGGAAGTCGCGCTGCGCATCGCCCAGCTCGAGGAAGTTCCGGAGACGGCACTACAGGAACTCGACGCGATCGTAGAGAAGCAAACGAAGGAAGCCGCAGCGCTGCGTACCGCCAAGATCGGTGGGATCAGAACGGCGGCCGATATCATCAATTTTCTCGACCCCGAAACCGAAGCCGCGATCCTCGAGGCGATCAAGGCCCAGGATGAATCTCTCGGAGATCGGATCAAGGATTCGCTCTTCATCTTCGACAACCTGTTGAGCGTCGACGATCGTGGCATGCAGATGATACTGCGCGAGGTCGAATCGGACTCGCTGGCGCTGGCGCTCAAAGGTGCCGACGCGCCAATACGCGAGAAGATATTCAACAACATGTCCAAGCGTGCTTCCGAAATCCTTCGCGACGATATCGCTGCACAGGGGCCGGTGCGGCTGGCCGACGTCGAAGAAGCACAGAAGGCCATATTGACAGTGGCGCAGAGACTCGCAGAAGAAGGCCAGATAATGCTCGGCAGCGGCGGCGATGACTTCGTTTAATGGCTGAAGCTCCTACATCGTCACCGCAATCGGGCGAGGACGCCCGCGACCCGGACGTGACCGTCAGTCGTTGGGATTATCCGTCCGTCGACGAGACCGCAGCGCAGGAACTGAAGGGCGTGCACGGCGGACACGCGCATCTGCTGACTGCGCGTCAGGTCGATGCGCTGCAGGAGCAGGCACATGAAGAAGCCTATGCTCGCGGTTTCGCGGAAGGCCTCGCCGCGGGCCAGGCGGAGGTCGCATCGAGAGTTCAGCGGCTCGACCGGTTGGCGCTGTCGCTGGCGCGGCCGCTGAATGATCTCGATCACCTGGTTGAAAATGATCTGCTGGAACTCGCGGCCGCGTTAGCGCGACAGATTCTGCACCGTGAACTCGAGAACGATCCCGGCCAGATCGTCAGTGCAGTCCAGGACTGCCTCGACGTTCTGCCGAGTTCGGCGCGCGACGTCACGCTGCATCTCAGTCCCGCGGACGCCGCTTTTATTCAGGAGCACTTCAGCGGGGATACCGAGAGGGCATGGCGCATCGCCGAGTGCGCTTCTCTCAATCCCGGAGAATTGCGAGTGACGAGCGAAAGCTCGCAGATCGACGGCCAGCTACCGACGCGTCTCGCGGAAATTATCGCGAATTCAGTGGACCGCGTGATGGCCGCTGACGAAATAGGACCATGACGGACGGCGCATCACTGGCAGCGCTCGACGAGTTTGCAGCACGTCGCGGTAGCCGCTGGGGTGGGCGAGTCCGCCGCATTGCGCAACAGGTTGGTGAGTCCCGAGGCATGGCCGTTCACGGCGTATTGACGCGGCTGGTCGGAATGACGCTCGAAGCCACGGGATGCCAGGCCGCGGTCGGAAGTCGCTGCCTCGTAGAGGGTCAGGACGGGGAGGTGGTGGAGACCGAGGTTGTCGGCTTTGCACGTGGATCGCTGCTGCTGATGCCGATGGGCCCGGTACACGGCGTAATGCCGGGTGCCCGGGTCATGTCCAGTGGGCGCGTGTTCGAGGCTCGCGTCGGCGAGGAGATACTGGGGCGGGTTCTGGATGGGGCCGGCGACCCGATCGACGGACGCGGACCCGTGATCTCGGAAGAGCGTCTGCGACTGACTCCGCGAACACTCAATCCCCTCGCTTGCGCGCCGATTTCGGAGCCGCTCGATGTGGGCGTGCGCTCCATCAACGGGCTGCTCACCGTTGGCCGCGGGCAACGACTCGGTCTGTTCGCGGGTAGCGGAGTGGGCAAGAGTATGTTGCTGGGAATGATGACGCGCTACACGAACGCCGACGTTATCGTTGTCGGACTGATCGGTGAACGCGGTCGGGAAGTACAGGATTTCGTCTCCGGTTTTCTCAACTCCGAAGCGCGCCGCCGCGCGGTCGTTATTGCCACGCCGGCCGACTACCCGCCGCTCGTTCGTGCGCATGGCGCGTTGTTGGCGACCAGTATTGCAGAGTACTTTCGCGATCAGGGGCGAAACGTCCTGTTGCTCATGGATTCCTTGACCCGCTTCGCGCAGGCACAGCGCGAGGTAGCGCTCGCGGTAGGCGAACCTCCGGTAACGAAAGGCTACCCCGCTTCGGTATTCGCGCGTCTTCCGCAGCTCGTCGAACGCGCCGGAAACGGCGGGCCGATGGGCGGCTCGATCACGGCTTTCTACACGGTTCTGACGGAGAGCGACGACCCGAACGATCCGATCGCGGACGCCGCAAGGGCGGTGCTCGACGGGCATATCGTATTGTCCCGTACGCTTGCCGAAGCCGGAATCTATCCGGCCGTAGATGTAGAAGCGTCGATCAGCCGTTCTACACAGGCGGTTACGTCCGCCGAGCATCAGGAGCGAATTCGGCAGTTCCGTCGCCTGAACGCGACCTACGCGCAGAATCGTGATCTGATTACCGTCGGAGCCTATTCGCGAGGCACCGATCGGCGAGTCGATGAAGCCATCGACCACTGGCCCGGGATGCTCGAATACCTGCAGCAGAACGCGAACGAATCCGTTTCGATCCCGGACAGTGTGGCAGCGCTCGATTCGCTGTTTGCCGCGGATAGCCCGGCAGTCGCCAATGAGTAAGGTTGCGCGCTTCGAAAGTCTCGAGAGACTCGCTGGCGGTCAGGAAGCTGGTGCGGCACGGCGTCTGGCACATTGTTTGAACGATCTGAACAGCAAGCAGGCGGAACTCCGGCAGCTACGGCGCTACCTGGAGGATTACGCCCGCGAATCCGAACGCGAGGACAAGTTCGTCGATACCGCGCGCTGGAACAATACGCGGCAGTTCCTGAACCAGTTGAGTAACGCAGTGACGATGCGTGAAGCCGAATTCGAGGCTGCCGCAGAGCGCTACCGACAGGAAGTCGAGCGCTGGCGTTCATGCCATCGGCAGACGCGGGCGCTCAAGCTGCTCGTAGACAAGTACTGTGACGAGGAGTTGCAGGAGCTGGAGCGTCGCGAACAGAAGGAACTCGACGAGCAGGTCGCGCGACGCACGGAGAGCTGAGCACGGCTCCCACCCTGGCGCGAGCATGCGAGCGGGCTGGCACACGAATTGCACATTCTGAAGTGACCCGTCTACGGATCGCTGTGTGGAATCTTTACCGGTACTGCCCCTGGAACTGCTCGGCCTTGCGGCCGGTGAGACGGCGCTCGAGCCGGCGTCGCGCCGTCAGGGGGCCGCAGCCCTGTTGCCGCGCGGTTCGCCCGAGGATCTCGAGACCGGGCCCGGTCTCGAAATTCTGCGCTTCGCAGATCTCATCGCGTTGCCCGTCGTTCAGGCCGGCGGCGGGGAACTGCCGTCGGGCGGCAACGGCTTGCCGCCGGCGCCGCCCGTGCCGCGAGCGGTACCGCTCGAGATTGAAACCATCGCAGGGCAGTTCAGGGCAGTAACGGACGAGCCGGGTGTTTTGCAGACGGCGCAACCGACGCAGCCGCTACCGCCGGTCACTGAACGGCAGGGGTTCGGGCCGCGGCCCGTTGAAGCGCTGTTTCCACCGCCGGCAGCCGACGCTGCGCGGGCGGTTGCGGCGGAGTACGGTGACAAAGGCACCGCGGCCGAGCGCGATCAGGTTCTCGATTTACTGCCGCCCCGACCGGCGCCTGCCGTGACTCTGTCAGCGCGATCGGACGTGTCCCGGTCGCTCGAAATCGAGTCCGCGGATGTTCGCATCTGGCAGCCGCAGCATTCACAGCGCGAGGCCGGCTCCGTTGCGGACTCCGCGAAAGATCGCGGCCTGAGGGCGCTGTCCGAGGCGCTCCCGTCGTCTGATTCGGGTCGCCTCACCGAAACGCCACTGCCGGAATCGAGAGGAATTTTCCGTGCAGTGAGTGCGCCGGCTGGCGTCGAATTCAACAGCGCGTTGCTGCCGGCAACGCAGGCGCCAGCGACATCGGCAACGCCGCTGGCAGAACTGACGCAAGCTCCGGGGACGTCGGAGACGCTGCAGTTGGGTACGGCGCGCTGGGGCGATGCGCTCGCGAACCGGCTGAGCTGGATGATCGACAGCGATCTGGGCGAGGCACGCATCAGGCTCAATCCGCCTGAGCTCGGCGCACTGGACGTCAAGATCTCGATGGTCGAGGAAAAGGCGTTCGTCCAGTTGTTCGCCAGTGAGCCAGCGGCAAAAGAACTCCTGGAGTCGGCACTGCCGAAACTGCGCGAGCTGCTCGGTGCGGGCGGTATCGAACTCGCGGACGCCAGCGTCAACGATCGCAAGCGCGAGTCGCCGGCCGCCATGGATAACAGCGAGCGGCCGCCCGACAGCCCGGATTCCGAGCAGCCGGCCGCTGCCGAGGCTCGTGTCAAGCGCCCGCCCCCCGGCCGCATAGACCTGTTCGCCTGACCCGTTGCGGCGGCGTGTCGTCGCACCGCCGCCCAAGCGCCAATTTTTCGACGCCTGCCGGTTCGGCAGGCAGTTTATAACCCTCTGAATTTAAACAAAAAGATGCTCTGGTGAATTCTGGCACGAATCTTGGAAACAAATCGGTTGGAGGTGAAGTGCGATGGCAGAACAGGATATCGAAGACCGGGAGACGGAAGAAAACGGATCGGAGTCAGCCGCGAAGGGCGGTATGAGTATGGGCAAGATGGCGATCGTGGGTGTCGGCATCTTTCTCATTCTCGTTGCCGCACAGGTTGCCGTTCCGCCGCTCAACGACATGCTCTACGGCGGCGGGGATCCCGAAGCTGAAGAGCTCGAAGAGGGTGAGGACGCTGACGGCATGGCTACGGTCGACGTGAGCAACCTCGACCCGGCGATCTACACGCCGCTCGACCCGCCGCTCATCGTCAGTCTCACCGACGCGACGGGCACGTCGCGGTTCCTGCAGCTCAGCGTTCAGGCCATGTCTCGCAGCCAGAACTCGATCGATCAGATCCGAACCCATGCACCGGCGCTGCGCAACACTTTTCTGTTCCTGATTTCGGACTGGAGCTACGAGGACATCGTGAAGCCGGACGGGAAGGAGCAGCTGCGCGCAGCGATGCTGGCCGAGGCGCGCGAGATCATGCGCGCCAATACCGGCGAGCCGAGCGTGGAAGAACTCTATTTCACCAGCCTCGTCATTCAATAGTTGACCTGTGAACGAAACCACCGACAACGATGATGCCCGGAACGTAGAGGTCTCGAGCGAAGAGGTCGATGCGCTTCTCGAGAAGGACCAGGGTCAGAAGGCAAGCGACGATGATCGCGGAGCCGGCGTTGTCCGGTCTTACGATCTCATTGCCCCCGACAAGATCGTCCGCAGCCGCATGCCGGCTTTCGACCGGATCAACGAGCGGTGGGTTGGTGAATATCAACAGAGACTCAGCGAAATAGTGCGCCGGCCGATCGAGGTTACCGCCGGCGACGTGCATATAACCGCTTTCGGCGAATGGCTCAGCCGCTTCGAATCGCCGGCAAGCCTGAGTATTCTCGACGTTAGTCCCTGGGGTGGCAGCGCGATGGTTGCCGTCGGCGGAAAGCTCTTGTTCGTGCTCGTCGACAGCTATTACGGCGGCACCGGGCAGGTCGCAGAACTACCGCAGAAGCTGGCGCTTACGGCAACCGAAGAACGCCTTAACCGCATTCTCGTCGACACCCTGATCGCGAATTTCTGCGATGCGTTCGAGCCGATTGCTTCGCTGCAGTTCGACTTCCAGCGAACCGAAGTTAACTCGCACTACGCGTCGATTGCGACGCCGAGCGAGCCTGTCGTTGTGACCCAGCTCGACGTGTCTCTGAAAGAAGTCACTGGGCCGGTGAGCCTGGTCATGCCCTTGTCGATGCTGGATCCCGTGAGGGAGAAGCTACTGGAGGATCTGAAGACCGTGTCCCCCGAAAGCCGAGCGCGGTGGTACCGGGGGATACGCAAGCGTCTCGAAGCGACTTCCCTCGATCTGACGAGTGTGTTTCTGGAGAGCGAGATCAGCTTGCGCGAGCTGCTCGCGTTGAAGCCTGGTGACATCCTTCCGATCGAGATGCCCAAGACGACGACGCTGTGCGCCGGGGGTCGGCCGCTTCTGACAGGCAAGTTCGGGCGTTCTCACGGCTATAACGCGGTCAGCATCGTACGCACGGTGCCGTCCGCCTGGAACGAAGAACCGGGAAAGGAGCCGACCTATGAGTGATTCACCGGGTCAAGTTGAAGGACAGGCAGCGGCCGGGACGCAGCCCGGGGAGAATGCGCCGGCAGAAACGTCACCGGCCGAGTTCGGTGAGCTGCCGGCGATTGCGGCGGGCGGCGACGGTCAGCTCAATCTCGATCTCATCATGGACGTCAACCTGAGCCTCACGCTCGAGGTAGGACGCACGAAGATCTCGGTGAGAAATCTGCTGGCCCTGACGCAGGGATCGGTGGTCGAACTCGACAAGCTGGCCGGCGAGCCGTTGGACGTACTCGTCAACGGTACGCTTGTCGCGCACGGTGAAGTCGTCACCGTCAACGAGAAATTCGGTATTCGATTGCTCGATGTGGTCAGTCCCGAGAAACGAGTCGAGTCGCTGCAGGAATGATTCGGCGCCCGCTCTATCTCGTCCCAGTCGCTGCCGGAATTGCGCCGTGTGTGGCTGCCGCGCAGGCCGCTTCCGGTGGCAATCCGCTGAGCGAGATTTCGGGTGTCGTCGTCAGTCTCGTTCTTGTCGTCGGCGCTATTCTTGCCTGCGCCTGGATTTTACGGCGCAGCCCGCTGGGCGCTGCCGCGCGCAAGAACGGTCCGCTCGCTGTCAAGGCGACACTGCCATTGGGCCCGAAAGAACGTCTCGTGCTCGTCGAAGCGGTCGGGAAAGAGCTGCTGGTTGCCGTCAGCCCCTCCGGGATCGTCGCATTGCACGAGTCTCCACTCGCTCGTCAGGACGACGTCGAAGTCGATGCGGACGCCAGGCGGGAGCCCACGTTCAGTGACACGCTCGGAGCCGTGAAGCGACCGGAGGTGAGCGAATGAGAACGTTCCTGCGATGTTGCGCCGTGTTGCTGCCGTTCGTGTTCGTGGATCTGGCGAGTGCGCAGAATCTTCCGGCCATGACCGTCGTCGAACAGGACGGCGAGCAGACCTATTCATTGAGCATCCAGGTCCTGGCGCTGATGACAGCGCTGACCGTACTTCCGGCGCTGGTATTGTCGATGACCGCGTTTACGCGAATCATCATTGTGCTGGCGATTCTCAGGCAGGCGCTCGGCACACCGCAGACGCCGCCGAATCAGGTGCTCATCGGGCTATCGCTGTTTCTGACGCTGTTCGTCATGGCGCCCGTCATGACGACGGTCTATGAAGACGCCGTCGTTCCCTATCTGGCAGGGGAGCAGGAGTCGGTCGGCGCGTTACTGGTAGCGGTCGAACCGCTGCGCAGCTTCATGCTGGCGCAGTCGCGGGAAAGCGACCTTGCGTTGTTCGCCGAACTGGCGGGCGAGGATGAGATGGAAGGCCCGGACGATATTCCGCTGGCGGTACTGATACCGACATTTCTGACGAGCGAACTGACGACAGCATTCCAGATCGGCTTCCTGGTCTTCATCCCGTTCCTGATCATCGACCTTGTCGTCGCAAGTGTCCTGATGTCGATGGGCATGATGATGCTATCGCCAATGCTCATTTCGTTGCCTTTCAAGATCATGTTGTTCGTCATGGTCGACGGATGGTCGCTGTTGCTCGGTACGCTGGCCGGCAGTTTTTTCGCGTAGGTGGATCATGACGCCGGATTCAGTCATTTCCATCGGGCAGCAGGCACTCACGGTCACGGCGATGCTGGCGGCTCCGATGCTGTTGTCCGCTCTCGCTGCGGGGCTGTTGATCGGCATGTTCCAGGCGGCCACCCAGATTAACGAGATGACGCTGAGCTTCATTCCCAAGTTGCTCGTTCTGGTCGGGGCGCTGTATCTCGGCGGGGCCTGGATGTTGAGTTTGATCACGGGCTATACGGAGACCCTGATCAGAAGTATTCCTGCTCTGGTCGGCTGACGTGCCTGTCTCGATAGAACTACTCGATGCGCTGCTTACGGAACAGGTCGGCAGCTATTTGTGGCCGTTTTTTCGCATCGCCGGCGTCCTGATGGTAGCGCCGGTATTCGGTGCGCGTCTCGTGCCCGTTCGGGTTCGCGTCATGCTGAGCCTTGCCGTGACTTTCGTGCTCGTGCCGATACTACCGGCCAGTCCGGTCTTCGAAGCATCGCTCTCCACAGCGCTGTTGCTCGCGCAGGAGATGTTGCTCGGCGTTGCCATGGGCTTCACTCTGCAGATGGTATTCGACGCGCTCGTCATAGCGGGGCAGACGATCGCGATGACGATGGGCCTCGGTTTCGCGATGCTCGTAGACCCTCAGCGTGGCGTTTCCGTGCCAGTGCTCAGCCAGTTCTTTCTTATCATCGGGATACTGATCTTTCTTTCACTGGGCGGTCATCTGGCGGTGCTGCGAATGCTTGCCGAGAGCTTTCAGATCCTGCCGATAGGCGGTGCAGTGCCGCGGGAAAGCATCTGGGTGCTCGTGAACTGGGGGGGCGAGATGTTCGTCGGCGCCATACGGATCGCGCTGCCGGCGGTGGTGGCGATGCTGGTCGTCAATATCGCGTTCGGCGTCATGAGTCGCGCAGCGCCAACGCTGAACCTGTTTGCCGTCGGTTTTCCCTCGGCGCTGCTGCTCGGTTTCATAATTCTCGTGTTGAACGTCGGGAACCTGTCGTCGAGCCTGATCGAGTTGCTCGAAGCGGCGTTCGCGAACGTCGATCTGATGCTTCGGGGCTAATGGGCTGGACTGAGCGCTGCGATGGCTGAAAACGAAACTCCACAAAGCGAACGCACTGAACAGCCGACCCCGAAGCGGCTCGAAGATGCGCGTCGAAAAGGTCAGGTACCGCGGTCGCGTGAGCTCAGCATGACACTCGTGATGTTGACCGCTGCCTGCTCCTTCATGGTGATGCGACCTTATTTAGCGGACAAGCTCACCGAAATAATGGAGTTCGGCCTCGCTCTCGAGCGTGGCGTGGTGCTTGACGCGCGCGTGTTGCCAGGAATGCTTGCGGCTGGTGTCGCGAAAGGCATCGAAATGCTGATGCCGCTTTGGGCGATCCTGTTCGCTGCTGCGTTGATCGGCGTCTTGAGTTTCGGTGGCTGGACATTCAGCCTCGAAGCGGCGAAGCCGAATCTGTCGAAACTCAATCCGCTATCCGGTCTGAAACGCGTGTTTGGCTGGAATGGCCTTTCGGAACTCGCGAAAGCGATGACGAAATTCGTTCTCGTCGGCGTAGTTGCGTCGGTTTTTCTTTGGGGCTTGTCGCGAGACTTTCTCGGTTTAGGGCGACTGACGATCGATGCCGGTCTCGCCAAGTCCGCGTGGCTCGTCATGGTGAGTTTTGCTGGGCTATCGTCGGTCCTGATACTGATTGCCGCAGTCGATGTGCCCTTTCAGGCATGGCAGCACAAGCGCCGTCTGCGTATGACGAAACAGGAACTGAAGGAAGAGCACAAGGAGACCGAGGGTAAGCCAGAGATACGCTCGAAGATTCGTGCCGCGCAACAGGAGATTGCGAACCGCCGCATGCTCGAGGAAGTGCCAACTGCCGACGTGATAGCCGTCAACCCGACTCACTTTGCGGTCGCGTTGAAGTACGACGCCGACGCGATGAAAGCGCCGATCGTTGTCGCGAAAGGCGCGGATCTGGTTGCGCTCAATATTCGACGGATCGGAGAAGCACACGACGTACCGATATTCGAGCATCCGCCGCTCACGCAGGCGCTGTTCTACACGACGTCGCTCAACGAAGCGATTCCACAACGCTTATACGTCGCTGTCGCTCAGGTCCTGACTTACATCTACCAGCTCAGGCGTCCGGGCGTCGGAGGCCAGCGTGCGACCAAACCGAATATCGAGGTCGATCCCGAGCTGTTCGAGAGTCCGCATGTTGCTCGCCGTGCCGGCCGGCGGAGGGCTGACGCATGAATTCGGACTTCGTAATGCGACAGGTTGGCGACTTCGTGCGCGTGGGAATGGGCGTACCGCTGCTATTGATCACGCTATTGGCGATGGTTGTCGTGCCGCTGCCGCCGGTCATGCTGGACGCGTTGTTCACGTTCAACATCACGCTGTCGATGATTATCCTTCTCGCGGTCATCTATGTCGCGCGACCGCTGGAGTTTGCCGTTTTCCCGACCGTTCTGCTTGCCGTGACGCTGTTGCGGCTCGCTCTGAACGTCGCTTCAACCCGTGTCGTGTTGCTGGAAGGTCATACGGGGCCGGACGCTGCCGGAAACGTTATCGAAGCTTTCGGCGCATTCGTCGTCGGCGGCAACTACGCGGTCGGTCTCGTTGTCTTTACGATCCTGGTCGTCATTAATTTCGTCGTCGTCACAAAGGGTGCAAGCCGCGTCTCGGAAGTCAGCGCAAGATTTACTCTGGACGCCATGCCCGGCAAACAAATGGCGATCGACGCCGACCTGAACGCGGGTATCGCCACGCAGGAAGAAGCGCGAGCTCGCCGCAATGAAGTTCGCGAAGAAGCCGATTTCTATGGTGCCATGGACGGCGCCAGTAAATTCGTACGTGGTGATGCGGCCGCCGGAATTCTGATTCTGTTCATTAATATTCTCGGCGGTCTGATTATCGGTACGCTCGATCACGGGTTGCCGCTGGCCGAAGCGGGGCGCGTCTACACGCTGCTGACGATCGGCGACGGGCTTGTCGCGCAGATTCCATCGCTGCTGTTGTCGACGTCCGTCGCGATTATCGTCACTCGAATGTCGCGTGCCGAGGCGCTCACAGATCAGGTTGTTTCGCAGATCTTCAGCAATCCTCGCGTCTTAATCGTGGCGGGCGCCGTTCTCGCGATCCTCGGCGTTCTGCCGGGCATGCCGAATGTCGCGTTTCTCGCGCTGGCGGCCGTGGTTTTGGCTACCGGTTACTGGCTTCACCATCGTCGTCCGGTCGCCGAGACCGAGGAAGCGCCGGAGCCTGAGCCCGAGCAGGAAGAAACGCAAGAGCTCAGCTGGGACGATGTATCACCCATCGATCTGATTGGTCTGGAAGTCGGGTATCGGCTGATCCCGTTGGTCGATCGCAACCAGAACGGTCCGCTTCTGGGCCGAATAAAGGGTGTGCGCAAGAAGCTTTCGGACGATCTCGGGTTCCTCATTCAGCCGGTGCATATTCGCGACAACCTCGAACTCAAACCCAACGTGTACCGGATCTCCGTGCTCGGAGTTCCGGTCGGCGAGGGCGAGATTCAGATCGATCGAGAACTCGCGATCAATCCCGGTGACGTGACGAGTCCACTGACCGGGGCGAAGACAACCGATCCCGCTTTCGGACTGGAGGCCTACTGGATCGAGCCGGGCGCGAGGGAGCATGCCCAAACGCTGGGCTATACGGTCGTCGATGCGAGTACCGTGATTGCCACGCATCTCAGTGAAGTTCTCAAGAGTCACGCCTACCAGCTGTTGGGTCACGAAGAGGTGCAGCAGCTTCTGGATCGGCTCGCGCAGACTGCGCCGAAGCTCGTTGAGAACCTGACGCCCGGTGCACTTCCGCTGGGCGTGGTGGTGAAAGTACTGCAAGAGCTGCTGGCTGAGCGGATCCCGGTCAGAAATATCAGGACGATTGCCGAAACACTGGCAGAGAACGCCGGACGTACCCAGGAGCCGGTTGCGCTGACGGCAGCGACGCGTGAGGCACTCGGCGGGTCGATCGTGCAGGGCATCTTCGGTCTCCGCCAGGATCTTCCGGTGATTACGGTCGACCCCTCGCTCGAACAACTTCTCAGGGACGGGGTGCAGTCGGCTCAGGAGGGCGGCCCGAGCTTCGAGCCGGGACTCGCAGATCAGTTACACGGCTCGCTCGTCGAAGCCGCGCGACGACAGGAGATGTCGGGAGACCCCGCCGTACTGCTCGTCGCCGGACCCCTGCGGCCGTGGCTTGCGAAGTTAACGCGTTACAGCGTGCCCAGCTTGCGAGTGCTCGCCTACGGAGAGATTCCGCAAGACAAGAATTTACGCGTCGTGACGAGCGTGGGAAGCGGATGAACAGGGAGGGAAAATGAATATCAGGCGCTTTACCGCACAAGACATGCGCGACGCACTGAGGGAAATCCGGTCGACTCTGGGACCGGATGCGGTCATGTTGTCGAGCCGCAAGACCGTCGACGGCGTTGAAGTCATCGCTGCCATGGACTACGACGATCATCTGCTTGCGGCGGCCGGCGATAAACAGGCACCCGAGACGTCTGCTGCAGCCGCGCTGGAGATCGAAGATACGGATCTGACGGAGATACAGTCGGAAGATCCGGAGCCGCCGACATACGAACAGATCGCGCAGGCGATTAAGGAGTCGGAGCCGGCGCCGGTCGCGGAACCCGTGCCCGAACCCGATCCGGAACCCGCTGTCGTACCGGCATCGATTTCCGCGCAGCTGCGGGCGGCAGAAGAGAAATCGTCCTTCGAGTTGTCCGCCGAGATCAAGGACCTGCGGCGTTTGCTCGAAGGTCAGATGGCGAGCCTGGCCTGGGACGACCTTAATCGCCGCGCGCCGGGGCGCGCGCGAGCGCTGCGTCAGCTCTCGAGACTGGGTGTCGATTCCAGGCTGGCCCGGGAGTTGGCAGATCAACTCCCGATCACAACGAGCCAACAGGACGCGTGGCGTCTGCCGCTGCAGAAATTCGCCGCACGTCTGCCACTCGCTACCCGCGAACTGGACGAAGTCGGGGGCATATTCGCGATCGTCGGCCCTACCGGTGTGGGAAAAACGACGAGTATCGCGAAAATTGCTGCACGCTTCGCGTTGCGACACGACATCGCGGACCTCGGCCTCGTCAGTACCGATACCTATCGGATTGGAGCTCGCGAACAGTTGCTTACGTTCGCAAGAATTCTGGGTGCACCGATGCATGTTGCGGAGAATGCGGACGAACTCAGGTCCGTTCTCGATTCCCTCTCTTCCAAGAAACTCGTGCTCATCGACACGGCAGGCATGAGTCAGCGCGATATCAGGCTAACGAAACAATTCGCGACTCTGAAGGCGGCCGGTCATCGGATTCACTCGATTCTCACGGTCTCCGCCGCGGCCGGCAAGGGGAGTCTTGTCGAAACTCTGGAAGTCTTCAAAGAGGCGGATCCCAAGGCGATGATTGTGACCAAACTCGACGAAGCGACGAGTCTCGGGCCGATACTTTCGCTGGCTATTCAAAGCGAAATGCCCGTGGCGTATATCTCGGATGGACAGCGCGTTCCGGAAGACCTCGACCTCGCTGGTCCCAAGCGGACCTGGCTCATGCAACGTGCAGCGCAGCTCGTTCGAGATCACGGCGATTCTCCGGACGAAGACGAACTGGTGCGTGAGTTCGGTGCCATGGAGTTAGCGGCCAATGGTTGATTTCGGCGTAGATCAGGCAGCGGGATTGCGAAAAATGAGTTCGACGCCGCCCGTAAAGGTCGTCGCGATTACGGGCGGCAAGGGCGGCGTTGGAAAATCGACTGTCGCGATCAATCTCGGCACGACGCTGAGTCTCGCGGGTCGCCGGGTCATGTTACTCGATGCCGATCTCGGACTCGCGAATGTCGATGTGCTTCTGGGCTTGCGGGCAGAGTTCAATCTCGAGCATGTTATCGAGGGGCGCTGCGAGCTCAAGGACGTTATCGTGACGGCGAATAGCGGGTTGCGCGTCGTGCCCGCGAGTTCGGGTAGCTTCTCCATGGCAACGCTGGCGCGAACCGGACAAGTAGGGCTGATCCATGCGTTCAGTGAGCTGTTTCAGCCGCTCGATTATCTCTTGATCGACACTGCGGCGGGATTGAGTGAAAGTGTAATGACGTTCAGTGAGGCCGCCCATCGCGTCGTGGTCGTCGTTTGCGACGAGCCGGCGTCACTCACTGATGCATACGGGCTCGTGAAGGTACTGAGCCGCCGTCAACCCGATACTAAAATCGAGGTCGTGACGAACATGACCGAAAGCGCGACCCACGGGCAGGCGCTGTACGAGAAACTTGCGCGCGTCGGAGAGAAGTTCCTGGGCGTCACGCCGCGTTACCTCGGCAATATACCCGGCGACGAGCGCTTGCGCAGGGCCGTGCAGCAGCAAATGTCAGTGGTCGAGGCGTTTCCGGGTGCCGCGTCGACTCGCGCCTTCAAGGATCTCGCGCGGGCCGCGGATCGCTGGAAACCGGCGGACAAAGTCCGCGGTGGCGTCGAGTTTTTCGTCGAACGGCTCGTCGGCATCGGCCCGCGCAACACCCACGGTACGCTTCAATGAGTGCGCCTTATCAGGCTGTGAGCCCGGACGACATGTCTCCGGACAAGCTCGTCGTAGAACACGCAGAGCTCGTGAAACGAATCGCGTATCACCTCGTGAGCAGAATGCCGCAGCACGTTGAAGTCGACGACCTGATCCAGGCCGGCATGATCGGACTGTTGAGCGCGGCGCAGAACTTCTCGTCCAGCAAGGGCGCGAATTTCGAGACCTACGCCGGCATTAGAATTCGCGGTGCGATGCTCGATGAAGCGCGCAAGGCGAACTGGGCTCCGAGATCGACGTTCAAGAACGCGAAACTGGTTTCGGAAGCAATTCGGGAGATCGAGAACCGAACCGGCAGGGACGCGAAATCCGCGGAAGTCGCCGAGGTGCTGGAAGTCACCATCGATGAGTATCACCAGATGCTCGAGCGCTCCTTCACAAGCAAGCTGATGAGCTTCGACCGGCTCGCCGCGGACCCCGAACGATCTATCCAGTTGCCCGAGTCGCCGCAGTCCGGTCCTCAGGAGGTCGTCGAAGAGGACGAGTTCCGCGGCCTGCTGGCCGAAGCCATCGACGGGCTCCCGGAAAGAGAGAAGCTCGTGCTTTCTCTCTATTACGACGATGAATTGAATCTCCGCGAAATCGGAGAGGTCCTGGAGGTCAGCGAGTCGCGTGTCTGTCAGATACACGGGCAGGCGGTATTGAGAATACGCGCGCGTTTGAAGGTCTGGCTCGGTTCGGAGTGACCGATACGGGCGGAATTCTTCAACACACAGCTTTCGATCTCCGGTTTACGGCAACTGAAGCGAGGGGCAGCAAGTGGCAGCAGATCTGGACCCGATCGGTCCGCTACTTCCGACGATTCCTCCGTCGAAAGGCAAGGACGATCCGCGTAAGCGACAGAAGGACGTCGAGAAGCCTGCCGAGAAGAACCGCGAACAGCGGCGCCGGCAACCCGGCGACAAGACTAATCAAGTGGATGACTACGCATGATGAGCTTAATACCCTGGATGGAGATCGCCGCGGCCGTTGTGGCTGCCGCGATCGTCGTGATTGTCTATGAGAAGATCTTCATGGTGGCGCTCCGCCACAGGGTCTCCTCACTGGAGGAACGATCCCGCGACCTGCAGCGAACGCTGAAATCGCTGGAGCGTTCTACAGGACAGTTCGCGCTGTCGGAGGCGAGAGCCGAAGCGCAGATCCGGCAACTGACGGAGCGTTTCGGGCAGTTCGAGCTGCGCAGCAACGGGCGACCTTACGAGCAGGCGATCAGTCTGGCGGAGACCGGTGAGCATGCGGAGCGACTCGTTTCGTGTTTCGGGCTTGCGGAAGCCGAGGCGAACCTCATCAGCCTGCTTCACGGGGTCCGGGACGCGCAGGGGAATTCTTCACCGGCCGAGCGTTCGACGTCGCAGGCGACAGCATCCTGAGCTTCGACGGCAAGGCGACGGGTCTGGCGTCTCGGTTGCTCAGGCCTGTCGTGACTCGCGGCCGGCGTCGAGCGATCGCGATCCCAGATTAAAACCGCAGTGGGGGCAATGCTCGTCGTTGTGTTCGTTGGCTTCCTGTTCTTCATCGAGTATGGCGGCGGCAAGATCCTCGCCGATCCCGAGTTTCTTTCGCTCCGCTTCGAGTTGGGCGTATTCCTCTGCCGTGAGCAGGCCATCAGCGAAAGCCTTGTCCGCGAGTTCCCTGTAGGATTTCGTCTTGAGTCGCAAGCGCTCCGAGAACGATGAAGCAAGGATGCCGGCCGGTAATGCGACGATGCCGACGCTGACGACCGTGATAACCGCGCCGAAGACTTTGCCGCCGACAGTAATGGGTGTGACGTCGCCGTAACCGACGGTAGTCAATGTCGCGAACGCCCACCACATCGCGGCCGGAATGCTGCCGAAAGCTTTTGGCTGGGCCTCGTGCTCGAACAGGTGGATTCCCGTCGCAGTGATGATCATGACGATCAGGAGTATGCCGAGTGCTGCGGAGAAGTTGCGGCCATTTTCCGTCAGGACGCGAAGCAGGAGTGTCATTGCCTCGGAGTGTCGTGTGAGTTTAAGGATGCGAGCCAGGCGCAGCGTCCGCAAAATGCGCATGTCCATTCCGCCGAGCAAGCCCATCATCGCAAGGTAGAACGGAAGCACGGCTACGAGGTCGATCAGGGCCATCGGCGTTACCATGTAACGCAATCTCCTGGCCCAGTTAGCGTTCGTATCCGCGAATCTTGGCTGATCGGTACTGACCCAGACTCGCGCGAGATATTCGAACGAAAATATCGCTACTGATACGGCCTCGAATACGAAGAACGTCGAACGGTATTGCGCGTTGAAGGATGCGACTGATTGGCTCAGAACGGCGGCGACGTTTAGCGCGATCAAAACGAATAGCGCGATATCGGTGGCCTTTCCCAATCGATCGTCGGCAGATCTGACCTCGAGCGCCTGGTAGACCCGCCGGCGAAGGCGGTCAATGGGCCCAGGGCAAAGCTGCCCGTAGGTGAGCGCCTCGTCCTGTCGCGAATCCGCTGAATTGTCTGAAGGCATAAGGTTGAATCCTGCCAAGCCTGAGTCGGCATGCGTGCGCGGCTCTTGAGGCGGCGAGTGTGCGGCAGGTCTCAGTATCGGGATCGTGGAACGATCGGCGTCAGCGCGTTGACGGCGACGTGTTTTGGAAGTGTGAACCAGGTCCGCAAAGCGTCTAAAGAAGCGTTTCCCCGGGACGATAGAGATTACGAGAAACCGTCTCGAGCGGGCGTAAGCCGCGCGAGTCGTTTTCAAGGACTCAAGGACGACAAACCAGAAAGGAATCTTGCGTGGATCTTGCAACGCTGATCGGCCTCATCGGCGCGATCGCTACCGTAGGCTCGGCTATAGTGCTCGGCGGAGCTCCGGACGCTTTTGTCAACGTTCCGTCGCTGATCATCGTATTCATGGGCAGTTTGCTCGTGACATTGATGAAATTCAGCCTCGGCCAGTTTCTCAACTCAGTAAAGGTTGCCGTTAAGGCATTCATCTTCAAGGTTCCGGATTCACAGGATCTCATCGATCGGTCCGTCGAACTCGCGAACGAAGCGCGCTCAGGTGGCTTGCTGGTCCTCGAGGAAGCCGAGGTTCCGAGCGACTTCTACAGGAAAGCCGTCGATCTCGTCGTTGACGGTCACGATCCCGACATCGTCAAGGGCATCCTGGAAAAAGACATGGAGCTGACGGTCAAGCGGCACAAGGACGGTCAGGCGGTCTTCAAGGCGATCGCCGACGTCGCGCCGGCCATGGGCATGATCGGTACTCTGATCGGTCTCGTACAGATGCTCAGTGTCATGGACGATCCGAAGCAGATCGGTCCGTCCATGGCGGTCGCGCTACTGACCACGCTGTACGGTGCAATGATCGCGAACATGATTGCAATGCCGATTGCTGACAAGCTCACTTTGCGCAGCGCGGAAGAGCGGCTCTCGAAAATGCTCATCATCGATGCGGTTCTGGGTATTCAGGGCGGGCAGAATCCGCGTGTCATTCAGGACGTCCTCAAGAATTATCTGCCGCAGTCACGGCAGGCCGCCGCAGAGAAGGAAGCCGCCTAGCGGCGGAGCGCTTGAGTGGAAGGTGAAGTCGAAGAAAGTGCTGGTACTCCCGCATGGGTGATGACCTTTGCGGATCTGATGAGTCTGCTGATGGTTTTCTTCGTCTTGCTATTGTCGTTCTCGGAGATGGATGTCGCGAAGTTCAAGGAACTGGCCGGATCCGTACACGAGGCGTTCGGCGTTCAGACCGACGTCGAAGTGAGATCCACGCCTCGGGGGACGAGCCTGATCGCACGTGAGTTCAGTCCGGGCGTTCCGCAGCCAACGGCAATCAATACCGTACGACAGTTCACGGTCAACTCGAACTTCAACACGCTTGACCTGCAAAACGCGCAACGAATTCAGGAGCTCGATGAGCAGGAAGAAGAAGCGGAGACAAGAGCGTCTGACATTCGAGAGGCGCTGGCGACCGAGATCGAAGAGGGTCGCGTGCTGGTTCGGCGCGACGAGACCGACGTCATCATCCAGATTCTCGAGCAGGATTCCTTCGCGTCCGGTCAGGCCGCTCTGCAGGACAGCTTCCTGCCGACGCTGGTGAAGATCGGCGAGCTGCTGGCGACGACCCCAGGCGCGGTCAGCGTATCGGGTCACACGGACAACGTGCCGATTTCAACGAGCCAGTTCCGGTCGAACTGGGACCTTTCGGCCGCAAGAGCGGCATCGGTCGTGTTCGAACTGCTCGATGCGGGCGTGGACCCGGCAAGAATCATGGTTAGTGGTCATGCCGATACGCAGCCACGCGCGACGAACGATACGCCCGAAAACCGCGCGCTGAATAGGCGCGTCGATATCACCGTTATTACCGGCAAGGAAGTGCATGCGAGCTGGGTAGACGATGAGACCGGAGAGGCGTCCGGAGAAGAGGAGGGCGACGCGGAAGCCCTGGCAGAGCTCGTCGATCTCGCCCTTGCCGAACAGGCCGAACCCGTAGACGCGGCTGAAACGGCCGAGGCTGTCGAGTAAACAAAAAAAAGGGCGCACGGTCATCGTGCGCCCTCAGATCATTCGAAACCGCTATGCGACGAGATTGAACGCTACCGTTCGATTCCGCCCTTCGAGCTTTGCCCGATAGAGCGCCTTGTCCGCCGCCTGGACAAACTCGCCTACCGAATCGAATTTTTGATCCTGGTCGAATGTCGCCGTACCAATGGAGATCGTGACGGTCAGCTCTTCGTCGCGGCTGACCTCATGTGTGGTGTCCTGGAATGCCTTGACGATTCGCTGGCAGATCCGTTGGATCGTGTCGGAGTCGGTTCCCGGGAACGCAACGACGAATTCTTCACCGCCATATCTGGCGACTACATCGCCCGAACGGACGCAGGATTGCAGGATCTTAGCGGTCGTCTGCAGGACCTGATCACCGATCTGATGACCGAAGGTGTCGTTGATGTGCTTGAATTTGTCGAGGTCGGCATACGCAATACTCAGGGATTCCGCGTTCTCCAGAGTGCGCCTGAACTCCGAGTCGAGAAAGTCGTTTAAGGCACGACGGTTGAAGAGTCCCGTGAGCGTGTCTCGCTTGCTGACCTCTTCGAGTTCACGCGTACGATCTTCCAGCGATGCATTATGATCCTCGAGGTCGTCGACCTTCTGCAGGGCTGCGAGGCTACGGATCATCAGCACTTCTTTCGCCTCGTCCAGAATCGCGGTTGGGCTGTTCTTGATGAGTATCTGAGTCTCGAAAACGCTTTCCGCATCCGGAATGAGCTCCGTCATTTCCATCAGCATCTCGCCCAGTGCTTCCTTGTCGACGTTCAGATAACTCTCTGCCAGTTTGGCCAGTTTCTCGAAATCGCGATCGCCGGAGCTGTCGAGGAAAACTTCTGCGATCATGCTGGTTAGTGCAACACAACGCGCGAACTTGCCGAGCTCTTCGGACTCGGAAATTTTCGACGGGTCATGACTCGCGGCAACCGCTCGCTGGGTGCGCTCGGCGAAGTTCCAGCGCTCCAGCAACCAGCCGCCGACTTCGGCGTGATCTGCGCCGACCTCCTTGATTTCCAGTTCGGTGACCGATTTCTCGTGCATTTGATCGTCGCCGAGCTTGCTATAGAGACCCGGCTGCGTGCGATCGAGCGCGAGCATGCCGATATCCTGAATCAGACACGCGAGGAACAGTTCTTCGGAATCTCTGAGTTTGGCCGCTCGTGCGAGCACGCCGCTAACCGTGGCGGCGAGCAATGCGCGTCGCCAGTACAGCGGATAGTCGAGACCGCCCTCGTCGCCGTCGTCCTGCCACGATTTCAGCAGCGAGAACGACAGCGCGAGCGAGATAGTTGCGTTGAGGCCGATGACGATAACGGCCTGGCGCAGGTTTTCCATTTTTCGCGACTGCCCGTACATCGGCGAGTTCGCAATCCGCAATATCTTCGTTGTAATTGCCGGGTCCATCGACAATATCTTCGCGATCTTGTTGATGTCGGCTTGCGGGTCGTTTGCTAGCTCAATAATCTGTGTTGCTACGCCTGGCGGACTTGGAAGTGTTTTACAGCTTTGGAGTTCTTGTTGAAGTTCCGGGGTCATGCGCGATAGCTCCTGAAATATGTCCCTGAAATGCCTCCACGGGTCTCCTATGGAAGTATCGACGTGGGAGCCGAGAACTTTAGGGGAAAACCCTAAATAATCCCGCTCGGCTGTCAGAGAGAATTTTGCCCGTGGAGAGCCTCGAATTCCGTGAACCGGGTCGAATTGGGAGACGCGCCAGAGCCCTGATGGCTATATACTTCGGCCCACGCGCCCGTAGCTCAGCTGGATAGAGTACCTGGCTTCGAACCAGGTGGTCGGGAGTTCGAATCTCTCCGGGCGCGCCAGTTACTTGAATTTACAATCGGGATTCGAACTCAGTCGCCCGAAGGGCGACCGTTCGACTCGAGCGTCGGCG
>JAHEKF010000031.1:30083-37531 GCA_024638465.1 Rhodospirillaceae bacterium
AATCTCTCCGGGCGCGCCAGTTACTTGAATTTACAATCGGGATTCGAACTCAGTCGCCCGAAGGGCGACCGTTCGACTCGAGCGTCGGCGTCAGCCACGCGAGAGAACGCGGACCGAGCGAAGCGAGGGAGCGGCCCCGAAAGGGGTGAGCCCGCGGAGCGGGCGAATAATCTCTCCGGGCGCTCCAGCTACTTGAAGGTCCGTTCCGGACACATGGTTACCAGCTCGGCGACATTGAGCTCGCTATTACGATCGATTTCCATCGAATTCGTCGCTCGCGTGTTTCCGCGGAAACAAATCCGAGAATCTACTTTAGCTTTACCGCGCAAAGCGATCCTGCCGGCTGATAGCGAACAGGGCGAATTGTTGTATCGGATGGGCCGATTCTCAGAGATGGCTGCTTTCGGCCCCGAAAGGGGTGAGCCCGCGGAGCGGGCGAATAATCTCTCCGGGCGCGCGATTTCGAATCAGGCGACAGATCAGGCGTCAACTACCGTGTCTCTCGAGAAGTATGGATTTACGCCGCTTCCCTAACTTGGTTGAGGAACGCGTCACAGCTGAAGAAAGCACGGTAGCGTAAGGTCATGGCATTAACTCTCGTTGCCGAGGTTCACCACCGTGATCAAACCCCCGACTCCAGTCGATGAGCTATTACGCCTCGAAGCATTGCGTAAACTGAAGATACTCGATACCGATCCCGAAGAGCGCTTCGATAGATTCACGCGACTTGCGAAGAAGCTTTTTGGCACCCAGACCGCGCTCGTTAGCCTGGTCGATGCCGACCGCCAGTGGTTTAAATCGCGTCAAGGCCTGGACGCAACCGAAACTCCTCGTGACATTTCGTTTTGCGGTCACGCGATTCTCTCGGATAAAGTGATGATCGTGAGCGACGCGACGGAAGACGAACGTTTCGCCGACAACCCGCTGGTTACCAAGGACCCAAGCATACGCTTCTATGCCGGCTGTCCGATCAGCAGCCCGGATGGTCGCAAGGTCGGCACGTTATGCCTGATAGATGACAAGCCGCGCGGCATGACGCACGACGATCTTCAACTGCTCGAGCAGATTGGCAAGATGGTCGAAGAAGAACTCGTCATTGCCGATTTTCTGCGTGTCGATCCCACGACAGGACTCTCTACTCGTGCCGGCTTCTGTGACGTCGCTGACCATCTTATCGCCATGTGCGCTCGCAATCGTGTCCCGTCGTCCTTATTGATGTTTCAATTCTGCAACTATGAGTCAATTGGCAGTGCCGAGAGCAACCGGGCTGCGATCGAGATGACACAGCTCCTCATGGCCTCGTTTCGAGACTCAGATGTCGTCGGACGTCTGGCGCCGGATGTATTCGCAGTGTTGCTGGCGGGAGCAGAGCATCACAACCTGGACAAAATTCAGGATCGCTTTATCGAGCAGGTCATCGAGCGAAATAACCATTCCGACCAACCGTACTCGATCGGTGTCGAGGCTGTCGCGATCAAGTACAAGGCCGACGAGCACGGCAATACTGAAGACCTGATCAGAGCCGCAGAAGTCGCCCTCGAGGAGCTAGCGGCCAATGAAGATCGACAACTTGGAATTCCTGCTTGAGCAATTGACCATCGAGGTGGAATCGGTGCTTGAGTCGAATAGCCACCCCAAGGGTAGCCGTGCGACACGAGGGTCGATGACCAGAGCGAAGAGAAATCCCTTCGGGTGTGCCAACCTCGGAAATACCCGAATAGCTACCTGGTTTCGAGTTCCGCTCGCCGGATATAGGCAGCTGCGGATTCCATAACGGCGCGGCCTTCTCTGACTTCGGCCTGGCCGCTCTCGACATCTCGGCGTCCCTCCCCGACGAGTGCGTTTCCTTCCCGGATAGTTTCGATTCCGCCGTCCCACTGTTCGCTGAGCGCAAGCAGTCTCGGGTCGTCCGGTTGCATTTCCAGGAGCGCGTTCTCGTAAGCTCGGCGGCTCCTCGAAACCTGTCTGGAACCCTGCTCAACCAATCGCTCGCCGCGGCGAATTTTGTCGTTTCCGGTCGCAATTCTCGCGCGGCCAGACGCCAACAGTTCCTGCCCGAACAACGACTGGTCGCGCCCGAGCTGAAGCGCGCTGGTATTTCCCATTCGATTGACTCTTGCCTGGCGTTCCGTCTGGGAGACGAACTCGGTACTGGCACAACCGAAAAGCAGAACCAGTGCCGCACCGCAGGCGAGACGCACGGTCAGAAGCGCGCGGTTAAAACCGCCACTCGAAGGTTTAGAGTCCATTTGGCCGATACTACGGATAAAGCGCACTCGTGCGATCGTCGAATGTCCTATAGCGGTCTGAAACTGTACTTCTGACCTGCGATCGCGGCCTGATACATCAATCCGCCTGTCGCCAGCGTGAAAACGCGAATCCCGTTTTGATATCGGCCACCAGCTGCGGCCGATCCGGATCCGGCCGCACCCGCCGTGGCCTGACTGCCCTGCGTACCGGAAGAAGCCTGGGCGCTGGCTGTTACGGCGACCGCCGATGCCTGAGCGTCGAACTCGAAATTACCTTGCGTGAAGTTCTCGTAGGCCTGCTCGTTCTCGAAGAAAATGATTTGCCGGTAGGCCTGGCCGCCGGCCTGGAATCCGATAGAAACATCGATGAGGCGGCTGAATCCGGTTATTTCACCGTTGACATAGACCTGCCCCCGCCCGGTTGCTGCACCGATACCGAGGCCGCCACGTGCAATCGTTCTCCACACGGCGTAGCCATAAGCCGTATCGAAATAAGGCGCCACACGCGGTATTGCCCGAAACACCTCCAGGGTAGGACCAAAGTCCTGGACCTCCTGGGAAACGGCTGGTCCAGAGAAAAGGATGAATGTGGCCGCTAGGATGCTCGCGCGCATGTTCAGATCCTCGGTTGCTCGTTCGTTCAATGCAGGGACTCGCAGCGCACTCCGATACGCGGTGCGCCAGGCTCGGCTCCCGCGATTACCGCAGATTCGCCGGCAGCGCGCAAGTATCCTGTCAGAGCGCTGTCCTGCATCGCGCAGCCGCTGGAACAGCAGCATACGCGTTGCCGCTACGATCTATCCGAGCGCAAACGACCACGGTAGACTCGGCGTCGTCATGACCGAATCAAAAACTCCCGCACCCGAGTTTCGCGATCCGGCCCAGCGGCTTCATCGAATCATCGTAACGATCATCGCTTTGGTCCTGGTCATCGACTTCGTCTTCGTCGTAGTCGAAGAGCAATGGCTGAATGCGCTGCTAATTCTGGCAATCGGCGCGCTTATTCTGGCGCCGACGTTTCTGGGTCAGCGACATTCGGTACAGATTCCGTACGAATTCCAATTGGTGGCGCTGGTGTTCGCTTTCGCGGCGCTCTTCCTCGGCGAAGTCCGAAGCTACTACGACAGGTTCTGGTGGTGGGACGTAGCGCTTCATACCTCATCGGGGCTATTGCTCGGTATCGTTGGCTTTTTACTCGTCTACATACTCAATGAGAGCCGGCGTATCGATCTGTCCATGCGACCGCGCTTCATAGCGCTCTTCGCGTTCCTGTTCGCGGTATCGATGGGTGCGATCTGGGAGATATTCGAGTTCACGATGGATCAAACGGTTGGCACTCGAATGCAGAAACCGATGTTTGGAGATGACTCCGGTCTGACCGACACGATGTGGGATCTCATCGTCGATGCGATCGGCGCGTCGGCTATCGCCGCACTCGGCTGGTGGTATATGGTACGCGACCGCCATTCCTTTATTGATGTATGGACGCAGAAGTTTATCGACAGGAATCCCAGATTGTTCCGAAGGTAACGGTCAAGACCCGGCCGATCGGCTTTTCATCGCCGTTCGGTGACTCGGTAGTTATACTTGTTTTCATTAAGCGCTGATCGATGCGCTGGATTTTTAAGACTATGGTCAAACAACTCAGAATCTATGTTCTCTTACTGTTGCTCGGTGGCTGCGCAAGCTCGCAACAATCAGCGTCGCTCCGCGGCTATGAACTCCGGATTCGGTACGCCGAAGTTACCGATGTTACACGCG
This sequence comes from Rhodospirillaceae bacterium, assembly GCA_024638465.1. Taxonomy (GTDB): domain Bacteria; phylum Pseudomonadota; class Gammaproteobacteria; order Steroidobacterales; family Rariloculaceae; genus SMWC01. The sequence continues at coordinate 34,094 of JAHEKF010000031.1, forward strand.
TGCGGATGCCGTCCGCCGCGCCAGGTGGCGCCATGATCGGCGGATTCACCGGACTGATCCTCAGCCGAAATTCTTCCTCCAGGACCCGGGTCGCCTCGGGAGTCGGCGGCGCGGCTTTGGGCGCGCTTGCAACGCGCGCAATGGAAGGAGACAACCGCGGTTACAGTTATACGCTGAGATTCCCGGATCGAAGCACGTCGAGGTTCGTAACCGAGAAAGGCTATCTTCGCCAAGGTGACTGCGTCATCGTCGAGGAAGGCCAATTTGCGAATGTTCGGCGCGTCGCGAGTACACTCTGCGAGAGTGTCCCTGCCCAGGAGATCGAGACGAAATTACTGATGGACGCCGAGCTCTGTCACGCGGCAAAGAGTGAGTTGTTGGCCGCGTCGACAGACGAAGCGCTGAATGCGGCCGCAAGAAAAGTCGAGGTGCTCTGTCAGTACTAACAGGAGCGCAACATGCGTCATCCGGGACGATCCGAAGAGTATGTCCTTACTGCATTGTGAAGCGTGTCAGGTATCCAGCGCAGCTGGTAACCGAGGCAGCTTACTCTCGCTCTACGGTGTAAATGAGATCCATCGACCGGTAGTCTCCGGAGCGCGTCTCCAGGCTGAATCGGTCGGTCAATCGAAGCTGCATCAGCAGCCCGCCAATTCGATTGAATATCCCATAGGTATAGCGAACGTAGATGCGTGGTGTTAATTGCTTGCCTGCCATCAGTTCGCCCGTGTCGGCTGCCGTGGTTCTGACAGTGAGTTCGTCCAGACCCAGCGTCTGGCCGACTCGTTGGATGGTCGGCAAAGCCTGTCGCAGGCCCATGGACAGTGCTGCTCCCTCGAGCGTCGAGGCTTCGTCGTTACTGGACGCGGATAGCGGCCGACCGAGGATCAGATAGGACAGCGCGTCGGCCTCGCTCATTGCCGGTGATGAGAATATCTGTGTTGTCGGCGATTTAACCGTTCCCGTAAGCTGTACGCCAACGGTAATCGGATCGACTACGCGAACGGCTCGAACGTCGAGTCCCGGATTGTCCAGGGGACCGGCGAACAGGAGTTCTCCCCGGTCGAGGGTCAATGTTTGTCCGTATGCCTGATAACCACCGACCATGGTAACTACGCCGGTAGCGAAAGCGCTCCGGCCGGATTCGTAGACCAGGCCGAGTTCGCCGACGAGATTGACGTCGAGGCCAGCGCCTGAATAACGCACGTCGTCTCCCAGGACGACGCTGATATCCGCACTTACATCCAGCGGTCGGGTAGCCGGCGGCACGGCCGAACCGTGGACGACAGCATCGGTGGATGGCACAACCGCCTGTGCAGGAACTTCTTCCAGTTGCACGTCTGCGTAAGGAATGACTATCGACCCGGATACGTTGACGGCTGGTAACGCAACCTCGACTTCGAGATCCGGGGAGATAAAGATCTCCGTATCCGAAGTTCGAACCGCCTGCAGCGAATCGCCGCGAATCGTGAGGCGCGTTGGCCACGACTCGATTCTCAGGTCGGTTGTGCCGTCGAGAACGATCTCGCCCTCGCCGGCTATGCCCGTCGCGGCGAAACGAATAACCGATCCGTCTTCGCTGGAGGCGTTAGCTTCGATATTCTCGACCCGGAATCCCCACCGTGGAGCCAGCAGGCTGCCGTTCGTCCATTGCGCCTGTCCTTGCAACTGCGGTGAGCGGAATGATCCGGTGATCGACATTTCGATCGATGCTTGTCCCGATACGTCGTTTATGTCCGGGCTGAGTAGCGACAGCATCGCGACATCCGGAAGCTCGCCCACTATCTCGGCGTTGACCGTGGGGTCATCCGCTCGGAGATTGTCAATAACCGCTCGCAGCGCGATGCGTGCGTTGTCCGAGCCTGAAAGCTCGAATTCGACGTCCAGCTGCTCGCCGTCCAGCAGCGCTTCCAAGCCGAATCCTTCTAACGGAATTTCCAGCGGCAGCGTGTCGGCTTCCTGCATCTGAACGACCGTCGCGCCGCCGGAAATTTCGACGCGGCCTTCTCTCTGGCGCAGCGGATCCCGGAGCGACATTTCTCCGTCGACAAGACCGTCGACCGTGACATTGTTCGGCAGAAATGCGCGCAGGCTGCGGAGATTGAATCTCTCGACGGAGGCGTCGACAAAATCGTCGTCGGCGCCGATCCGAGCCGTTCCGCAGGCTTCGCTCTGCTGCTGCGTGACACACAGCGCCTGTACATCCAGAACGCTCGTAAGGAACGAGATCTCGGCCGGTCGCGAGAGCGTCCAGATTCCGACCTCTGGCTGCTCAATCTCGATGGCGTCGAGGCGGCCAGCCCACCCTTCCGTGTTCCAGGAGCCGATCGCCTGCGCTTGCCCGGAGCCCAGCTCCGATTCGATATCGATAACCACCGAGTGCTGGCTGGCCGTTCCTGAAACGGACGCGACCAGCGATTGCGCGCTGATATTTCCGCTAGCCAGATTCGTTGCGTTGATCTCGACGTTTATTGGCGAGTCGTCGACCAGGGTCGCATCGCCCGTAATCGAAAGGGATTGCAACGAATGGGCGCGGTAGGTCAGCTGCTGAATTCTGGCGCTACCTTGCAGAGCCGGGGCATTGATCGTGCCTCCGACTCTTCCGGCGACGCTGAGTTCGCCGCTGGCCTCTGGCAACAGATCTTCGATTTCCGGCGCATTCACGACGACATCGAGATCCAGTTGGTTCGAGATCGAGCCATCGATCTCGATACGATTCTCGTCGACAAGCACGAGGACCGAATCCAGTTGCCATGTCTCGGGCGCCGCAAAATCGACAGAACCCGTTGCGGAAAGCGGCTGATCTCTGAGAGTGCCGTCGAGATTCGCATCCGCGAAACGCCATTCGAGCGGGTCAGCCCGGCCACTGAACATTCCGGTTCCGTCAACCGTGCCCGGCCAGTCTTCCAGCACGACGGCGGGGTTGACGCCCTGCGCGTCGATCGCGAGCGCCCAGCTCAGCGGATCCAGAGTGACCTGCCCGTCCGCGATAACCCGGCCGGACGCGGTATCGAGCACGAGCTGGTCGAGTAAAAGTTCGGCCGGAGAGCCAGAGCCCTCGACTGCGTATTCGCCGGAAATGAACTCAGTCTCGAACCGGCCGGTGCCCGCGAAACCGAAATCATCGATCCAGCCACTGACGCTCATCTCACCTTCAGAACTGCTGATGTCGTCTATTCCGGGCCACGAGAGATCGGTCCATGAAACCAGCGCGTCGACCGAAGGCTGGCCTGCGGTCAGAATCATTCCGCTGACCGCGATCTCGAGCGGTGAGCGCAGCTCATGCGCTACCGTCAGCGCCGCCAAGGTCCCCTCGGCCGTGCCACTGCCCGCGTAATTCATTCCGCCGATATCCGATTCCCACTCTAACGAGACCGCGAGCTCGAGTTCCGACTCGAAGCGAACCTCTCCGGCGCCCTGCAACTGGAACTCGTTGAT
>JAHEKF010000032.1 GCA_024638465.1 Rhodospirillaceae bacterium
TGCCAGATGCGACTGCCGACGCCTCATGACCGCTTTTTTCTCTAAAGCAGTCGTCGAAAACGCCCGTTTAGATTGAGTCTACGACGGCCGCTTCCGGCCAGAAGCAGACATTCGCATATTTCTGAAAACGTGCATAAACGCCTATCCGTTAACCGTTAATACGTCCGCTATTGGATCCGAAAGCGGACATACACCAGAGCAACAGGTCAGAGGGTATCTTGCCCGCTGAACCGTCTCGCTCTCACGATTTCGTCGATTCTGCAGCGAAATGTTGAGGCCGCTCTCCCGGCACCAACAAAATCAGATAGTGAATCGCGTCTCGGTTAATACGTCTCTGTTACCACTTCCTAAATGACACCCTCTTGGCATACTTGACTTTCGGCTTGCCTGCCCCACCCCTATGTTGGTGGCGTCCACAAGTGTGGGACATGGGGACGATACTCACTCGAGCAACTAGCAGCGGGAAAAGCCACCCTTAGAACGGCCCGCAAGGTGCCGCTCGAACTGTACACCACAATCAAGGGGGGCTTCGCAGAATTCATTGTCGCGCACTTCTGGGGTCAGCGTCATGGGCGACGACGGCAAATATGTCCGTCACCGTATCCCCTCAAAAATGTTTCTGTCGCGCGGGAACTTTGTGGTACAGATCATCCCCGATTCGTTGAATCGATTTCACTCGCGTCCAAGACTGATTCCAACTAATATTAAGTCGATCGGCAACCGCATCGGGAGGGGAAACCTTAGCTGACAGTGAATTTTCACGCGTATTCGATCACACGGTCCACGATACGGATATTTGATGGCTCTATCAGGGTTTACGGATAAAGTCGCAGCGAAGCGATCGTTCATCCATCAAGGGGAATAGTCATGAAAGCTCATCAGTGTTTGGGTCTTGCGGGCGTTATGTCCGCAGCAATGTTGCTATTACCAGCGCAGAGTGTTGCGCAGCAATCTGCGTCGGCCGCTGCCATGCTCGAGGAAATCGTCGTCACCGCGCGACGCCGCGAGGAAAGTCTGCAAACCTTGCCGCTATCGGTGGCTGCTATTTCGGCGGATGCTATGCAGGCGCAGGGCGTTTACAACCTCATGGACATGACGGACATCGTTCCGAACATCAGCCTGACCGAGGATGTGCGCGCCAACGACACGTTGCTGTACATCCGCGGCTTGGGCGGCGGTTTCTCGAACCCTGCGCAGGTATTTGGTACCGCAGTCTATATCGATGGCCACATCCAAGTTGGCAATCTCGGCGCCTTCAACAGCACGGTCGATGTGGAGCGCATCGAAGTGCTGCGTGGCCCGCAAGGCACGCTGTTCGGCAGGAACGTGACGGGCGGCGCGGTCAACATCATCACGGCCAAGCCCGGGCCCGACTTCGCCTCGGACGTCACGTTGCGCGCGGGCAATTACGGACGTACCGATGCCCGCGGCATGGTCAACACGCCGATCAGCGACAATCTTTTTGCGCGCTTCAATGTCGGCTACGAAAGCTATGACGGTTACTGGCACAACCGTTTCCTCAACGAGGACACGGCGGGTGAAGAGACGAAGAACTTCGGCGCGGCGTTGCGCTGGGAGCCAACCGACAACTGGACGATCGACACGCGCGTCAATCTCATGTACGACCGCGACGACGACCGTGGCAACTCCTGCTACGCCTACCCGGATCAGGATCTGCTCGACGCGTTGGTTGCAGACGGCCAAGACATCTCAAGCTTGCCGAGTGCGGCTCCGGACGGCGCAGGCGCCTGGGGCGGCGGGGCCTTCAACGGCATAGGCCGCGTCGAGTTTCTCGGCCGCGGCACGACGATCGCCGCAATGGAGTCCTGCCAGACCTCGCGTGCGATGGGCGACTATGTGACATCGCAGGATTTCGACACGAAATCATACGTCGACAACGAGTGGATCACGGTCGATGCGACCTACGACACCGCCGATGCAATCGGTCCGTTCGAAAACTTTAATTGGCAGATAAAGGCCGCGCGGCGCTACAACGAGTACCGCTATCTTCAAGATCGCGATTTCACTGAGTTCAAAATCGATGGCGTCGGCATGAGCCCGTTCGACGCACGCGGTCAGAACCGCGTATCGAACGAGTTCGAGACGCTGTTCAACGCGGATATCAATGATCGCCTCAACATGACCGCCGGTTTCTATTGGCTCGACGATATCAGCAAGGCCGGCGATCGCACATGCCTGAGCCAGTGGCAGGCGGCCTACGACCCGGTTGCGGATACGATAAACGGCCTACCCGATGACAATATTATCTGTGAGCTCAACGGCCAAGACATTTTCGAGCGGCTGCCGGGTACCGAATTCGACGGCATTAATGCCAATAACGATTACGTGACTGCGGAATCGCAGGCTATCTACGCCCATTTCAACTATGCGATTAACGAGGCCTGGGAGCTGTCGTTCGGCGGTCGTTACACCGACGACACGCGTACGCTGGAGAACGTCGAGGTCACAATCGCGCTCGATCAGAACGGGATCAACACCTGTACACATGGACCCGGCGATCCGCCACCGACCGAGATGTGCGCACCGACGATCATTTTCAACCGTGATACGGTCATCGACAATGGTGTCTACAATAACGAGCGCGCGAACTACAGCGAGTTCACGCCGACCGTCAGCCTTACGCGCAACTTGGATGCGGGCGACACGATCGACAGCGGAATCGTCTACTTCACGATCTCGGAGGGCTATCTGACGGGTGCGTTCAACGACGAGCTCAACGTTAACCTCGTCCCGGAGTTTGCGCAGCTGAAGTCCTTCGGCCCCGAGTTTGTGACGAACTACGAGGTTGGCTTCAAGGGATCGCTCTTCGACGGACGGCTGCGCATGGCCGCCGACGTATTCTTCATGAAATATACGGACAAGCAGGAGGAGATCGCGCTCGATAACTCGAGCGGCGCCTTCGGTCCGGATCAGAATGTCGAGCTCACGCAAAATGTCTCCGACGTCGACATCACGGGCATTGAGCTCGAGCTGCGCGCCGTGCCGTGGGACGGCGGCTTCTTCTCGCTCGATCTCGGCGTTCTCGACCAGGAGTACAGCTCATTTCAGTACTTGACGTTTGACGAGGACCTCGGAACTACCGTCGTCGTAGACGGCTCTGACTCCGCGATTCTGGCCCGCACGCCCGAGTGGACGATCAACGCATTCATCGAGCACGAGTTCCAGCTCGCGAACGGCGGGACCATCCGGCCGCAGCTCGGCGTCTACATCCAGGACGAATACGACTGGGACCAGGCAGTCATCGGCCAGAACTCCACACAGTGTCTGCAAGATAGCTACGCGAAATGGCGCGTCCGAGCGACTTACGAGCCGCCCGAGGGGAATTGGCAAGCTTCGCTATTCGGCTACAACATAACCGACGAGCGAATAATCAACCTTTGCGGTTCTGGCCGCTCGGGTGTCTGGGAAGTAGGTTATGCCGCGCCCGACACCTGGGGTTTTGAGTTCACAGCGCGGTTCGGCGATAACTAACTGCCGCTCTCTATTTTCGTTCCACTTGACCCGAAGGCGCCTCTCCCGAGGCGCCTTCTTTTATTTATCCCTGCATAAACACGGTAGCGAGGCCGAGTTGATCACTTGAGTTCCTCCGTCGAAGTTAGTCCGCTTTCCCGGCACCACTCCCATCTCCGTAGTCGATCCTGATTCTGCCCCGGAATCGCCGGGTCGATTCTCGGCGCAATATTGGATCGCTCTGGCGGTTCCCGGTACATTAAGCGCCGAAATATGTCCACGGTGACGAGGCTTGGTGTTCTCGCGGGGGCAAGTTTCGCTCGAAACTCCGGATAAGGCGGGGCCAATGTAGCCTGGCCGACGGGTAGTCACGTCTTATACAGGGAGAAGTAGTATGACTAACCGCTATCTACTCGTAGCTGGCACAGCGGTCACGCTGATCGTCGGCACGGCCGCCGCCGTCCAGGCCGCCGAAATGAAGTATATCTACACAGGCAACACGCTCGGCGCCGGCTCGATAACGAATCCATGCACGCCCGGCGACATGGGCTGCGACATTGACTCGATCACCGTCGAAATCATCCACGACGAATTCCCGTCCAATCAAGTACTGACGAACATTCTGGCAACTGCGACTTCCTGGTCGATTTCGGATGGGCTCACTACCGTGACGGACATGTCAGGTTGGGATATGTTCGAATTTAGCGTCGGCACTGGCGCAGAGGCTATTCCGATTCCGAACGATTGGCGTATTCTCGTCGCTATCGCTGGTCTCGCCGGCGAACCCACAGAACTTCGTACACGAAGCGTGAACCATACAAGCTCGGGCGACTTCATCCAGTATTGTCAAATCGACAACGGCTTGGCCTGCACGTCGCAGGGTAACGCATCAGGCACGGCGGACGGGGTCTGGACCGTCGTCCCGGTCGCTCAGGGCATGGAACTTTCATGCAGCGGGTTCGACGCACCGATGAATAACGGCACCGTCAAGGTCAACAAGAACCGGGCGATACCGCTCAAAGCGACGCTCACGAATTCTGCCGGGCAACTGATAGGCGACTCGGAAATCGACGCCCGGCCGGTGCTATCTGTCGAATTCAGCAGCAGCGGCTCGAGCGCGGTTGATGTCACCTCTGACGCCCTGCCTGCCGGCCAGGGAACGGACGGGAACCAGTTCGAGTTCGTCGACGGACGATGGCGCTATAACTTGAAGACTAAGAACTACAGCGGTGCAGGGACCTATACCGTCAAGTTGGTGTCGGGCGACGAGAGCGAGTACAGCATCGATCCGAGCTGCGAGGGAGAGTTCGTTATCAACTGATCCAGCGTCAGGGAACATTCAGGCTGGCCGGCCAGACAGGTCCGGCCAGCCTTAACAGGGAGCCGCCATCAGGCTCAGCAATTTCCGGTCACGAATCGCGGATACGTCCGCGTACAGTGGTTACCAGCACGTTAGTTACTGTGCCGTCACTTCCGCCGAGCAGACCGTCGTTCCGGCTTCGCAGACCTGGTAGGTCATGCCCGCCGAGCCTTCGTTGTCTTTTTGCGATCCGTCGTTAGCGGTAGCAGTTAGCCACATCAGTCCGCCGCGCCGAATGTCGACCTGGTTACCACTCGCCCCTGACCAGTTCAGATTGACGAACCGCTTGTTTCGACCGCCTTTTTCAATTGCCGAAAGCTCGATGCTGCCGGACGGCGGAGGGGGAGTCCCGCCCGACACGGTGTAGCTTCCCGTAAGATCGACCGACGGGAAATCCGACCACGCATAGACGGCTACGTACCAGGTACCGGCTTCGAGTGAACCGGCGATGTCGCACTCTTCGTCGCTATTCGAGGTATACGAGCCACAGTCGTAATTGCCGGGCGGCACACTACCTGATTGCGGATCGGGATCGACCACCGGCGAACTGCCGTACCTGATATACAAGTCGGCATCACCGCCGTATTTGTTCTTGCCTTTAACGCGGTTACGCAAGCGTACGTTCAGATCAGTAGCGTCGGCCGGAACATCGAGCGTCCAGCATTGCCAGTCGCCGGCGTTACCACTGAAAGTGCTTGTGGGCGTGCCATTCGACAGTAATTCAGGTGGGTTCGGATCCAGATCGCATACCGGGCTCGGTGGTGCAGGCAGCTGCACGCCAACGGTATCGAATGCGAACGCGATGTGGGCGAGCGCATCCGTGGGATAGCCCGGAGCGTGGTCCGGTGGAGGGCCGTAGGGGCCGTCTATATCCGTCAAGTACTGATAGGCGTCGAGCACGCCTTGGTAAGCCGTGTCGTAGGTTTCGCTTGGATACCAGAAATACTGATTCGCCGTGGCGAAAAGTACGAATGCATTGTGTACGTCCCAACCCTGAGTTGTGGCGAGCAGATAGAACGCCTTGTTATACACGCCGCTCGAATAATGCACGTCCATACCGGCGTAATAGTCGTCGGCATGGCCGATAGACAGGCCGTCCAGCGGCGGATCAGCCATGTACCGCAGAGCCGCATTTCCTGCCTTGAATATCTCGGCGCCAACGAGAAAATCATTACTTCCGCGTGCGTAAAACTCGGCGGCTTCGCCAGCGATGTCGGAAAACGACTCGTTGATGCCGCCCGATTGCCCCGCGTAGATCAGACCCGAAGTCTGCTCGGTAAAGCCATGGCTGACTTCATGAGCGGAAACGTCGAGGCTGACGAGCGGATAGAACGTGTTGAGGCCGTCGCCGAAAGTCATGGACGAGCCGTTCCAGAACGCGTTTTCGTAATTGTTGCTGTAATGCACTCGCATCGTTAACTGAAACGACAACGGCGCAGTGTTCATCCAGTCGTTGTACATGTCGAACACGACACCGCCGAAATAGTGCGCGTCGTTCAACGGGCTGTAAGCGCCGTTGATTTGCTTATGTGTATTTTCGGGACAGCCATAGGAGAACGCTGTCGAGCCGGTTGTCCCGTGGTTCAGGTCCACAGTCTTCACGTTCGCGTTGTTCATCGTGCAAGTTAAAGCGCTCTCTTCTACGTCGAGCAGACCATAGTCGGTGCCGTAATGGTAATAGCCGGTTTTGAAGTTCCCGCCGGGTCCCGTTCCCATCTCTACATGGGTCAATCCCTCGTATTCGAACAGCACCTGGCCGGTATGTGCATCCACAATAAAAGTGGGTCGGCCGGGTTCGCCGCCGCCGACAATATCGACAAAGAAACTGATCGCATAACCGAGTAATGGCGACTCTCCGTCCAGATAGATAACGAGCTCGGCCGATTCATTTTCATAGACAGGCGCGGCCGCGTTCGTGCGACGGGTCTGAGCCAACGCTTTCATGGAATTCAGAGCGTCGTCTGCCGCCAGCGTCGGAATGGTGTTCGTGAGATCCTGCGCAAGATTGCGTACCAGCCTTCCGCGGACATTCTGTACACGGCCGAGACTATCCCGACTGATCGAGATTGCCTCGCCCCAGATCGGCACACCGCGAAATGTTTGCCGGTAGCGGATATGCGATGCACCGCGTTGATCAACTCTCGCGTTTGAAATGTCGAAGTCGCCGTCTTGCGATAGGCCGAACGCGCTCCGTAAATTCTGCGCATTCTCGACTCGCTGATTGATCTGCGGCTGCCGCCTGACTTCGATGAGGTCGGCCGCGTTCGCGTAACCGATACTGAAAAGCGTCGCTATACAAATACCGACTCGTAGTGGTTGCTGCTTCATGACTTCCCCCTGTATCGCGACCGGAAGAAGTGCCTCTATTGGCTGGAAAATCGGCGCGATAGAATTCGGTTCTGTTATTGGTTGTTCTTCTCAAGACTGAAGAACATTTCTAATACAACGAGTCTATCAGATTGATTCTTAGGGAAAAATTTTACATAACTCGTTCGCGGCTGCAGTCCCGCTGATGATTGTCCCCGTACGGCGAGCATCCATGGCACCAGCGCCGGGCATGAAGCGCGCGTTCTTGCGTTCTCTAGCCCTGTGCCAGAAGCTCCTCCCACGTGGCATCGACGATTTCGTCGACAACGCCATCTCCATCAAGGTCGATCTCGAGTCTGACGAATACTTCGTCCAGAACGATAATTCTGATAGATCCGTTTTCAGCTCCTGTGACAGTGAACTCGCCATTGAACGCAAAACCGTCGCCGACACCCTGCAGTGAAGATGAAATGTTGAACGTGACCTCGCCCGCGAACGTGGAACTCGTCAAGGTACCGGAGCCGTTCATGGTAAATGAGAGCGTGACTTCATTGACGATCTGAACCATCGAAAAATTCGACAACGTATGGCTTGCGTTTCCATCGGATACGGAGAGCAAATCCGAAGAAACTGATACGGTTAACGACGGCGAGGCGCTGGTGTCGATTGAGATATTTATTTCTCCGTCAGCCGAAGCGGTCCCGCCAGCACTGGTGACTTCGAACCCGGTGAGCGTAACTGCCACACCGAACGAGAATGATCCACTAAGAAAATCGCCGCTGAAGCTTGTGACTCTCATGGCGTAGCTTCCGGTGACAACGCCGAACCCGTCGTCACAGGCGGCAAAGACGACCGTGATGGTATCGCCCGGGCTTAAAGTGAGTGAACTATTGATCTCGCCAGAGACGGTAGCCGTGCCGCCATTGAGACATGGCGCAGTCTGTGGCGGGAGCGGGGCCTGAAGCGCGCCGTTGAGCGCTTTCTGTCTCAGTGACTCTGTTTGCGAGTTCTGGATACCGCCGAGTTTCGAAAAGAGCTGTGAGTTCGGATTGTTTGCGATCGAACCCGAACCGAGCCCTGCAAACGAGCCCAGGTCGCCGCCTTCCAGAGTCGAATGAACTACAGCACCAGCGATGACCGGCGCATTCTGCGATGTAATCTCGGCCGGATTCGTTACGGCGGTTAACGTATCGTTACTACTACTGCCGCCACCGCCACCGCCACAACCGGACAAAACGACCAGCGAAATACCCAGCGTTACTAGTTTGGCTCTTGAGTTCATGGCTCTATCCTGCCTTCCGTATCGTGCAAGGATAGATTCCGGGATGGAGAAAAACCCGGACGCCGCTCACAAGTTGCCTGATTAGCCGGCCAGACTCGAACCAAAACTATTTCTGGATTTCAGCCGCCGGAGATATTGGCCCCGGCAGGCGAGAACATTTCGCGCCCCTACCCCCTCCAGCCAACGGGCATCACCGTCAGTAGCACGTTGCGCCAATAATTTATCACCGCTTACGCGCGACGATCCAGCGCTCAGTCGCCTGAAAAGCGCCTCGCGTTTTCGGGATCACAGTCAAACCCGAGCATCTCGAAATGCGGCGCGTAGTACCACTCGACCGTGCCGGTAAACGGTTCCGCCAGATATTCAGGATCTTCCAGGAAAAAATCGATAACGATCCGCGTTCCGTCCTCGCTCAAGACGAATCTCTCAACGACATGTTTATCGAGACCCGACGGTACGCCCTCTGGTCGGGAGGGTCTACCGAATATCGGTGCGCGATGCTCGGTAAAAAGCGTCGTATCTATCACGAGCACATCGCCTTCCCACCAACCGATAGAGTGGCCTTGGTTGCTCCGCTCGCCATTCTCCGGATGGCCGCGGCCGTCCATGTAAACGGTACGTTCAACATTGAAGCGCTCATTTCTGATAAGAATCGAATCCTCACGAAGCTCGATCTCGCTCAGGTAGGGTGCGGTCAGAATGGTTGGGGTAGGCGGCGCGATACATTGCGCTGACGGGTTTTCCGATCGAATATCGTACTGAGCCTGCGCGACGATAGCCTTCTCGGTTAACTCAACCTCAGCCCAGCGCTCGTAGAAAGGCTCAAAGTCGAGAACGCTCAACTCCCAGACGCCTGACAAGTCCGAAGCTCGGGCCAACGCCTGCGTGTCGCCTTCCTTTCGCAGGAAATAGGACCTCGCAGTCAGGACCGCACCGTCCGCTTTGGCAAGCGACACCAACAGCGCGTGCTTTCTCTGAATGTTCCTGTCGGGGTTCGCTCGAACCGTCACCTGGTCACCAGGCAGAAGAGACTCTGATGTCCAGCCGCTGCGCGTCAGTATCGGTGTCGCGTCAGTCTCAATCTCCCACTCAATGGTCCGGCCGGCATTGTCCTCCGTTTCGACATAGATGTAGACATGCGGGTTTGTCCAACTGAAGCGAGTAACTGTGCCCTCAAACGCTACCACCGATTCCGCATCGAAAATGGAAGCGCTGTGATGTGCTGAAACAGGTTCTGTGACTGTAACGATGAGAGTCAGCACAGTACCCAGTACGTATTTTGTCTTCACGTCATGCCTGCCCGGATTCTGCCTTGAGATCGCCAGACATGGCCTCAGCTTGTTCACGAAGAATGAACTTCTGGATCTTCCCGATCGAAGTCTTGGGGAGCTCGCCGAAGACGATCGTCTTTGGACACTTGAAGTGCTCCATGTTGAGGCGGCAGAACTCGATGATGTGTGCTTCGGTCACGTCTTCACCAGATTTCAATGTGACAAACGCGCAAGGCGTCTCCCCCCATTTTTCATCCCGTCGAGCAACGACCGCAGCTTCCATGATCGCGGGGCGACGATACAGAACACCCTCGACCTCAATTGAAGAGATGTTCTCACCGCCCGAGATGATGATGTCTTTCGAGCGATCACGGATCTCAATATAGCCGTCCGGATGGGTGACGCCAAGGTCGCCCGTGTGAAATACGCGACTCGATCAGGAAAGACCTCTACAGTCCGGCGAACAAAAGTCAGCGGCGACAGGGGAACGTGGTTAGCTTCGTTTCGACCAAGGCCAAATTCGTATTTTTTGTATTCTGCCATGACCGAAGCGATCTCAAGCTGCCAGATTCGTCGAGATAATCAACTTCTCAGGAAACTGCTGCTTCCGAGACTGTGTAGCCATTAAAGCGACTGGAACCGGTCATTGCGAGCGGCATCAATATCTGCAATGACTGTCATCAAACCGTAATATTCTTTCAATATCGTAACGGCCGTGCTTTTCGGCTCCAGTAGCACCCAAAGAACTGGACAAACCGATCTGAAGAAACTCCCCCTTCTTCGGATTACGGAAGCCCGGCCTCACGGTCGGGCTTCTTTTTCTTGCCGGCAGATCAACTCATTGAAAACTGCTTACCCTCGCATGTTGACCGTTAACTACAGCTGCTAACGGCCAACGGCAGTCATCGAGTACTTATTCGGGCACGACTCAGAATCGGCCGACAATCAATAACGGAAGCGCGTTCTCGTCAGTCGGAGCGTCGCCGAACTTGTTGATCCAGAACTGCCACTCGAAACCAATATAAAGTTTGTCCGGAGTACCAAAAAGATCCTTGCCGAGGTCATACCGAAACTGAGGCTGGCCCAGAATGGACCCTGATACTTCGTGATCGAATTCGTTTCGACACTCTCCTATGTACCAGACATGCCCTTCGATACTGAAGCTGTGCCCGCGAATTTCGAATGGATACGCCCAGTTGACATCGATTTTCCGACTGTCTCCCTCTTTAGGTGCTCCCCCCGCTATTGCGCGACCCGGTTTCATTGGGCGACACTTGTTTCTGAGTCGGCATAAATCACTCGAGCGACGTGCGCTTCGGGGGGAAACTCACTTCGGCGTTCGAGTTCCACTATTTCGATAAGGAGACAAACATGAAGTTCCAAAGACTCACAGGGATTGCAATAGCGTTACTGGCGCTGACGGTCATCCTCAATCTGCCGCAGGCGCAGGCCCAGGAGACGGCTGCCCCGCGAATAACGAACGAGGAAGCTAAAACCGCCGTGGATGCCGCCGAGGCCGAGGCCCGCAGTAACGGATGGAATCTTGCCTTCGTCATAACAGACGCCGAAGGCACACCAGTCTACGTGCGGCGAATGGACGGCGTGCCTACCCGCAACTACAACATCGCGATGAACAAGGTGAATACGGTCATCACTTCGGGCATGGACACTCCCGATTATGTTGCCGCAGTCGATGCGGGGCAGATAGACGAGATCGAGGGAGCGCTTCCCTACGATGGCGGGCTGATCCTGCGCAGAGGCGGCCAGGTCGTGGGCGCATTCAGCGCGAGCGGTGCCCGGGGTAACGAGGATGCCCAGGCCGTGCGCGCCGGCATGGCGGCAATCGGCCTCTAACCCTGGTCACGGTGGGCGGGCGTCAGCATGATGAACGGTGCATACGTGCTGTGCGCCCGGTCGCCCGTGTCAATCGGGCCAGAGGAATGACCAAGCAAAAATTTCGTAAGGCGAACGTAACATCGCGACGCTGGGTAATTCAGTAGTCGGCTACTGCGACCAGGAGCGGCCATCTAGCCATCTCCAGGCGGCTCGTACTCGGCTACGTGCTCGCCTCCGAACATGAAATGCAGACCCCGCCCTTCACGGATAACAACGTGAATCCTCTCTACAGGCACGTTCCCTACTTTGGATACGACGGAAGTGATGCCATCCGCGAGGGCGGCTTTCTGCTCATCGCTCCATCCTTCGCGAATATCACACTGAATTACTGGCATCTGTATTCTCCTACCTGAAATGTGAATGTCTGCGTGTCCGATAGTGAAACCTTCATACGCGCCCTTCCTAAGAATTTATTTTCACAAGACTCCGACGACTCCGTCCGGCCAGATACAGACATTCGCTTTCGCATGCAAATCCTAGATCACCCGCGAAAGGAATTTTTCCCCTACGTTCTCCCCATCCTGATGTTTTCTACGAACGCGTTCATCTCTTTTCGCGCCGCCTTGAACTCTTGTTGTGCGGCGCCCAACGCGAGCAAAGCTCCGTTCGCTTGCGGAGTTCTCTGAACTTCCCAATATCGAACAAGTGCCGCTTGAATTTCGTCCACGGCAGCGCGGACTCGCTCAACCGCCGCGTCCTCAGCAGCTCTGCGGTCGTTCATCAGCGTAACCCCCCAATTGCCCGCGAAATTCTGCTGTTACGGTCGACCACTAACGGCCAAGAGCCGACATCGGGCGTCCCAGCACAAGACTTAAAGTAAGTTCTTAAGTTTGTTTCCGCGGAAACTCCGACACAGCATGGATTGACGGCTCCTTCCGGCGGACGGCGAATCTTAGTCACTCTCTAATCTCTTAGGTGTTGATCGAACCAATCGATCATCGCCGCCTGAAGCTCGGGATCCTCAAAGATGGCCGGCGAGTGGCCTGCCTCTGGAATAGGTACGACTTTCGCTTCAACGCCAGCCGCATTTAAGACATCTGCGAATAGTCCTGCCTGCTCGAAAGGAACAACCGGGTCGGCATCACCATGAGCCAGCAGGAAAGGCGGATCATCCGGCGACACGTAACTTGTAGGTGAAGCTGAGACATATCGCCGGGCCTCTGCGGAGTCCGGGTCGTTCGAGTAGGCCGCACCAACCAGCAGAGCCAGCGCGAACGAGCGGTTTTCCGCTGCAATCGCTGATAAGTCCGCCGGCACAGCTCTACCGACGACGCACTGAACTTTAGCGCTAACTCTATTTATTGGGTCCGAATCTTCTGGATCGCCCGATCCATCCAGCACTCCAGCCATACTGACGAGATGCCCGCCCGAAGAACCCGCCATCGCACCGATTCGATCAGCATCAATGTCATATTGGGTAGCGTGGTAGCGAACGAATCGAATCGCCCTTTGGACGTCCTCGACCATCGCTTCTACCTGGAACCTTGGTGCCGCGCGGTGATTGATCGTGAAGACCGTATATCCGGCGTCAACGAGAGGCTGCGCTTCGAGCTGCACATGCTGCCTCTGCGTGAGCGGAGTGGCGTTGTACGCTAGCGCTCTGGCCCACCCGCTACCGGACACATGCACTATGCCGTAGCCATTCGGCTCAGCCGGATAGTGAATGTCCATCAACAACGCGAGACCGGAGTACATCCCGAATACCACATTCGACTCAACACGCGCTTCCGCTGTTGCAAGCCGCGGCATAGCAAACGCGAGCGCCACTGCAGCGAATACACCAAATTTCTTCATTATTTTTCCTTCACTGGCCATTCCGTCGTTCTTACTCAAGGCTAACTTCTACAACTTCTCGAGCACCGGACGGAGCGCAATAGTCCGCTAGCGCGTCTGCTTTCGCTGCGTCCAGCCAGGCCAGATTATTCAAATCGAAGCTGAGCGGCTTCAGATAATCCGTTGGGTCGATAAGCCACCTTTCCGAAGGTGACCTGTCGAGCGGCGATCGTGGGGCCGCTTTCCTGAGCGTGCAGCCCTGCAGCCGTCAAGAAAACGCAAGTGGCTATTAAGACCTTGCGTCGATTCGACTCCCCTAAAAAGGACATACTGGCTCCAGAATCATCCTAGCGAAGGATTCTACCGAGATCAGGCTTCTAGATCGCCCATAATCATGTTAACCGAGCCGATCTACAGCGATCTGACGATAAAGCACCGATATTCCTTGCGAGATGGCGAAATTCCCCGTGATACTGAGCCACCTTAGGGCTCGAACTAGGTAGAATCAGGTTAAACCAATAAGGGGGGAGTCCCGAGTCGTGCGTTTCGCTCGCTTCGAGCCCGATAGCTAGCTCCTCGTTATATGAATGAACCTGAATATCCTTAGGGGGAATCAATGAAACAAGTAATTCTGGGACTGGCGGTAGGCGTGGTGGCTACCTACCTGTATTTCTCGACTCAGGAAACAGAAGTCATAGAGATCGAAGAAGTTATGGAGATCGAAACTGCAGCGCCCGTTCCGGTCCCGGCTCCGGTTGCTGCTACAAGCTTCGCGGCGGTGCCCGGGCAGGTCGGTGGTCAGGACTTTTTCGGTGCTTACGATGTGGTTCCGGGATGGCCCATTAATATCGCCGACCAGATAGAAGGTCACGAGGACTGGACCTGGGGGGCGGGGCAATCGGTTTTCGCAGAGAGCCCGGACCGCGTCTTCGTCCTGGTGCGTGGCGAGATACCCAACGTGGAACGACCTCGCAATGTCAGCTTGAGAGATATCGGCATCCCGGCGAACTTCCCGATCAGCAATAGCGTGCCCTGGCGAAATACGACCAATACATCGCTGCCGGTTGGTGTCGACGACACGACGGATAACTGTCCTCCGGAAAGTGCCAGAGGACAATGCGGAGTCGACGTAAGGTGGGAACATACGATTCTGGTTTTCAATCGTGAGGGAGAGCTAATTGAAGATTGGACCCAATGGGATTACTTACTGCGACGCCCCCACTTCATCACCATCAGTCCGTTCGATCCGGAGAAACATGTTTGGTTAGTTGATGACTATCGACATGCGATATTCAAGTTCACGAATGATGGCTCCGAGTTGGTTCAGACAATCGGCATGCCTAATGACTACGGCGACAACAATGATCCGGAACGCTTCAACCGACCGACCTTCATGGCATTTCGTTCGGACGGCGGCTTCTATGTAACCGACGGGTATCGGAATACTCGAGTGGTGAGATTCGATGCCGACGGTAACTACATGATGCAGTGGGGAGAGCCGGGCACCGGTGAATACGATGACACTCGCCCGGGCTTCATGAACAACGTTCATGGTCTGGCGATCGACCATCAGACCAACGAAGTCTATATCAACGACAGAGACAACAACCGGGTCCAGGTGTTTACCGAAGACGGCGAGTTTCTTCGCGACTGGGGCTTCGGAGGCAGACCGTCGAACATACACCTGTTTTATATGGGCCAGGATCGAATGCTCTGGGCTTTTGATCAGGGCACGCAAAAGATGCTCAAGTACGACCGGGACGGCCACTACCTGTATTCGTTCGGATCGTTCGGTGTATCGCCCGGCGGCTTCTTCGGTGTCCATGGAATAGCAGTAGACCAGGAGGGCAGTCTTTACGTGGCCGAAGTTGGCAACGGCGGAGCGCAGAAATTCACTCCCAAGGAAGGCGCGAATCCGGAGCTTCTTCTGGGAGCGCCGACTTATTCGGCCTGGGAGTAATCGATGGAGAAATTAAAGGTGGGAGGACAACATGCAGGATAGACGAAGCTTTTTGAAAACTCTGGGGGGCGTGACAGCCGGGATGTATTTCGCGGGGCCGGCGTTTTCGCAAGGTCGCAAGGAAGTCATGGTCGGAGATCGACGGATCAGGGTCGTCGACATCCATTACCACGCTCACATTCCGGCGGTCATGGACGTCATCCGTGGCACCGAGTTCGAACGAAACATCGGCGGATCCAGAAATCTCAGTCCGGAACGCATCGACGTCATGAATGCCCGTGGTATTGACGTCGGCGTCATCAGCGCCAATCAATACTGGTGGTACGGAGCCGATCGCCGACTGGCGCGAGATGTCGTCCGGACCCAGGACGAAGGCTTTGCCGAATGGTGCCAGCGCTACCCGGATCGGTACGTCTTTCTGACCTCAGTTGCCCTGCAGTTCCCGGACCTCGCAGCGGATCAGCTCGAGTACGCAGTCACTGAGCTCGGCGCGAGAGGCGCCTCAATCGGTGGACACGTCGACGGCCAGGAGCCGTCAACCGAGTTTTTCGATCCGTTCTGGGCGAAGGCCCAGGAGCTCGATGTCCCGGTATTTATGCATCCGGGCGGCGCAGAGAATGTGGCCATGCCAGAAGGCTTCGATGGCCGCGGCGATCTCGGAAACATCATTGGCAACCCGCTCGAGACGACCATGTTTCTCGCACACATGATCTATGACGGCGCTTTCGACCGTTTTCCGCGGCTCAAGGTCGTCGGCGCGCATGGTGGCGGATACTTCCCATCGTATCTCGGCCGCTCCGAGGTCGCTTGCGAAGTGCGCAACGGCGCAGACTGCCTGAACGAGCTGAAACCCAGCGAGTACCTGTGGCGAAATATCTGGGTCGACTCGATGGTGTTCTCGGAGAACGGCCTGCGACATCTCGTCGCCGAAATGGGTGCAAGCCAGATCGTCTACGGCTCGGACATACCGTTCAACTGGCCGGAAACGATCGATCTGATCGTCAATTCACCGTCAATGAGCGATGCTGAGAAGGCAGCAATTCTGGGCGGCAACCTCATCGATATGCTCGGACTGGACTATAGCGTCGACGGCACCAACCAGTACGACATCTGACACTCGCGTCGAGAGCCTTCTTGACCGGAGCTAATCCGGCGCGAGAAATTGAGTACGGCTTCACAGTTGAAGACGTGATCGATCGTGCTCGGGTCCGGGTAGGTAAAACTCGCACTTGACAGTTATTTTTAGACTCAGTCTAATCACGTATTAGACTGAGTCTAGATGTATCTGTCGCGGGCTTTCTTGCCGATTACTCAGAGCCCGATGCCTAAGCCGATAAGGATTTCTTCAATGACCAAAACAACATGCCGACTGGCCGCTCTGGCGGGAGCGATATCGCTGATCTTGTTATCCGGTTCTGTATTCGCGCAGGGTCAGCCCGCCACGAATCAGTACTGGTGGCCGGAACGTCTCGACCTGTCTGCGCTACGGCAACACGACGCAGAGTCAAATCCGCTGGGCGAGAATTTCGATTACGCCGAAGCGTTCGCCAGCCTGGACCTCGAAGCAGTAAAAGCCGACCTCGTCGAGCTGATGACGACGTCGCAGGACTGGTGGCCAGCCGATTTCGGCCATTACGGCCCGTTCTTCATCCGGATGGCGTGGCACAGTGCCGGTACCTACCGCACGATCGACGGTCGCGGCGGTGCCGACGGTGGTGGCCAGCGTTTCGCGCCACTCAATAGCTGGCCGGACAATGCAAACCTGGACAAGGCGCGCTATCTGCTGCAGCCGATTAAGAAAAAATACGGCCGCGCTATTTCCTGGGCCGACCTGATGATTCTCGCCGGTACGGTGGCGATGGATTCCATGGGATTCGAGACGCTGGGTTTTGCCGGCGGAAGAGTCGATGACTGGCAGCCCGAAGACGTCAACTGGGGCTCGGAAGGTGAATGGCTCGCAGCCGATCGTCGCGATGCGGACGGTGAACTGCATCGTCCTTTCGGTGCCACGCAAATGGGCCTCATTTATGTGAATCCGGAGGGCCCTGGCGGCAACCCGGATCCGCTCGCGGCTGCTGCCGCCACCCGTGAGGCGTTCGGTCGTATGGCGATGAACGACGAGGAAACCGCGGCCCTGATCGCTGGCGGGCACACCTTCGGCAAAGCACACGGCGCGGCCAGCCCTGCCGACTACGTCGGCCCGGAACCGGAAGCCGAACGCATCGAAGCACAGGGTCAGGGCTGGCTCAGCAGCTACGGTAGCGGTAAGGGAGCCGACACAATCACCAGCGGGCTGGAGGGCGCCTGGACGCACAGCCCGGCGGAATGGACTCACGGCTACCTCGTGAATCTCTATACCTACGACTGGGAGCAGACCCGCAGCCCGGCCGGCGCCGTCCAGTGGCAGCCGGCTCTCGGTGCCGCAGCGACATTGGTCCCGGATGCCCATGACCCGTCGGTTCGGCACGCACCGATCATGTTCACGACGGACCTGGCCCTCAAGGAAGATCCAATCTATCGTGAAATCACCTCGCGCTGGCTCGACAACCCGGAAGAGTTCAGTGACGCGTTCGCGCGCGCGTGGTTCAAACTGACCCACCGTGACCTCGGCCCAACTTCGCGCTACCTCGGCGCGGACGTCCCCGACGTGGAATTCGTCTGGCAGGATCCGATTCCCGGAGTCGACTACACGCTGATCAACGCGCGGGATGCTGCCGGGCTCAAAAGCGACATTCTGGATTCCGGTCTGACCACGGCACAATTGGTACGAACGGCCTGGGCTTCCGCGTCCTCCTACCGTGGCACCGACATGCGCGGTGGCGCCAACGGCGCTCGTATCCGGCTCGCCCCGCAGAACAGCTGGGACGTTAATGATCCGGACGAACTGGAAGATGTGCTGGGCGTCCTCGAAGGAATCCAACAGGACTTTAATGGCTCGGCGCGCGGCAACAAGCGTGTCTCGATGGCCGATCTGATCGTTCTCGGTGGCGCTGTCGCCATAGAGCAAGCCGCAGATCGCGCCGGTGTCGAGATAGAAGTGCCGTTCGTTCCGGGTCGTAACGACGCGACTCAGCAGCAGACGGATGTAGCGTCATTCTCAGTGCTCGAGCCGACCGCCGACGGTTTCCGCAACTACTTCGCCAGTGGCAACAGCCGCTCGCCGGCAGAAATGCTGATCGAGAAAGCGGCACTACTGGAACTGACGATCCCGGAAATGGCCGTTCTGCTTGGCGGATTGCGCGCGCTTGATGCCAATGTCAACGGCGTCGAGCATGGCGTCTTCACCGATCGCCCCGGCACGCTCAGCAATGACTTCTTCACGAATCTGATCGACTTGTCTACTGAGTGGTCGATGTCACCGAGTGACGAAGGCATCTATGTCGGACGTGACCGCAGTACGGGCGAGATGAAGTGGACCGCTACACCGGCTGACCTGATCTTCGGATCCAACTCGGAATTGCGTGCAGTTGCGGAATTCTACGCAGCCGATGACGCGTCCGGGCAGTTCGTGCAGGACTTCGTTGACGCTTGGACGAAGGTCATGATGCTCGATCGCTTCGATCTGCGTTGATCAGGGACGGGTACGTGGCTGCCTCTGAAGTTGCCGCGATGCGGCCGTCACGTTCCCGTATCGAGATCTTCAGCTAACGCGTCAACGACGCAGAGAGGCCGCAACAGGACCGAGCGGCGAGCAGATCATCCCGGCGGTAAAGCCGTGGTGACGGGCTACTCGGGCTTGCGCAGCATCTTCTCGATGACGTCGAGATGGTCTTCTTCGGATCGAATCATTTCGCGCGCGTACTCTTCGAGTCGTACATCCGAGCCTTCGACGAGCCCCAGAAGTTTCCGATAGAGGCGAATTCCCGTCTGCTCGTGTTCCATGGCCTCGTTCAGCATCGCGTTGATTTCATGCTGGTGAGTTTCCAGCAGGTCCCCGATCTTGAGGGATGGATGACCTCCCAGCGAGGTGATGTACTCACCCGCCTGCGCAGCGTGCTGCAGCGATTCGGTTGCTTCGTCCCGGAACCACGACACGATCGGAATCCGGCTGTGGCCGAACACCATGAGTGAGTAGTGCATGTTGCGGACGACACCGGCGAGTTCCAGTTCCAGAATACTGTTTAGCGTCGTGAGTACTTTTTTCTTGTCCATCTCGTTCTCCTCTGAACTCAATCGTCGGGCGATCCAGAAAACAGTCTGCGCCCGTCAGGAAACGTCGCGCTGGCGAGACTCGCGGTCGGTGTGTCGTTGCGCGCCTGATAACCCTCGACTTCGAGTTCAGCCCCGACGGGGAGATCCGCGGGTCTCCAGCCAATACGGATCAAAGCATTCGCGGCGCGAGTTTCGAACGCCCAGTTAACGACATTGCCATTCTCGTCCGTCACATCCAGATAGAGCCAGGCGTGCGGATTCGACCATTTCATCTCGGTTACCGTGCCGGACATCTTCACGGGCTTCTCGCGATCGAACTCCGCCGCGAACGCATGGTGTGCCATCGCAACGCCCGTCGCGACGGTCGTGCTGAGTCCGAGCGCCACGAGCGCGGTCTTAAAAAATTTCGCCATCAGCTTATTCTCCTTGGCTCTCGCGGGCGCGATACTCGTCCCGCACATCTCTCAAATGCTGCAAATCACCGTTGTCCTCGAGGCAGGCAACTTCCAGCAGTTCCTGATCGTCTCGATTAAACGGCATTTCGATCGTCCATGGCCGCGTATAGGGTATCGGATCGCTAACGGTCGCGCGGTAGATAATCTGCGTCGGGCTTACCGGTGTAAACGTCTCGACGACGGTCGCCATATGGCTAAGGACATCGCCCGCCTCGTTGAGCCACGCTTTGCCGTTGAGATTTCGTGTCTCGACGACGAGCGTATCGCCTTCCCACCGACCGACGGAATCACCCTGCCAAAGCCGAATCGACTCGGGGAGATGCTCACGACCGTCGAGAGCGATGCGCCGCCAGGACATTCGCTCGTGCAACACGACCACATAGCCGGGCGGCTGCAGAATATAAAACGGCGCGGGAACATAGTGTGATCGGGGAACACCCGCGACAAAGCAGTGTGCCGTGGGATCGTCATAACCGCGGTGCGGCATCGCCCGGTCAATTCTCTCGGCGCGCGCCCAGGACTGGTAAGGCAGCGATCCATCGACGGGATCGATCACCTGACCGCGACTGGGCGGCAGCATGATCCCGCCGTCGTGCGCCTCGAGACCGTAGTTGGCGCCACCGGCATCGGCCATGAAGAAGCCGCTGATATCGGGCGTGCCGTCGCTTAGACGCGGAATATTATCCGTCGCCTGTAGCGGCTCGAGGTCTGCCCCGGCATCCGCGTGGAACGACGCGTTGTCGTCGCGGATGGCCGCGGGATACCAGGTATTCTCGTCACGCTCGAAAGCACCGTTAGCCTCTTCCTTCTCGGCCTGACACTGGTTCTCGAGAATCGAATCGAGCTGAGTCTGACGGCGTAATTCGAGCTTGATCGTCCACGGTTCGGTGAAGACCTCGGGATCTTCGAGTTCGGCTTCGTACTCGATCGTATTCTCGTCGCGCAGCGAATAGCGTTCCGTGACTCGCAATGCTCCGCTGTGAAAATTCCCGGCCGCATCAAGCCAGGTTCGATCGTTCAGATCCGTAATTTCGACGACGAACACATTGCCTTCCCAGCGTCCGCGCGAGTTCCCCATCCAGGACTCGATGCCCGAATACATCGCCGGACCGGCGTCGACGTAAATCATCCGGAACACCTGCTGCCATTCGAACAGGATCGCGACGTGATCGGCGGTCTGGAAAATATGGAACGGTGACTCCATCGTCATGATGCGAGGCACTCCCGGCAGGAAACAACTCGCCAGAGGATCGTCGACCGCGCGATTCTCGAAGTTCGCGTTGCGCGTTTCCAAAGCCCAGGGCTGATAAGGGATCGTCCCGCTCTCTACAACGCTGCGGCCCGCCGGCATATCGTGTCGCGCGACATGATCTTCCAGATTGTAGGACGCCCGACTGGCCGCCTGCCAGATCCCTTGCAAGTTCGGCTTGCCGTCGGCCGTGCGTGGGATAGTTTGCGCGGTAGCAGAACCGGCGACGAAAGCCATGAGAATCAGAAGACGCGAGAGCACGGTTTCCCCTATCAGAGAGTTGGACGGTTGTTATTTTGGTGAGGAGTTATTTTAGCTTGTGAGAGCCACAATGCAGAGTGTTATTCGCGATCCCAGTGACGCATGATCGGCTGATCGTTAGCGCGCATGACATTCATGTAATCTTCGAGTATGCGTCTTCCGGGAAGGCCGCGATTTTCGAGGCCATTCGCCCAGTCTCCGGCCAGATCCGGAACGGTCCGCGCCCAGGCTCTGCGCTGATCCGTGGACATCTCGATGATCGTTCCGCCAAACTCCGCGAACTGCGTCATCGCTAGCTCGCTGCGCTGAACGGTCTCCTCGGCGAGCGCGTCACGGTAGACTTCCGCCGCGGCAAGCAGCGCCATCTGGATTTCTTCGGGCAATCGATTCCACGATCTTCGATTAGCGCTCAGCGCCACGGAGCTTACGGCACCCAGACGAGCGTCGACGAGATACGGACCAACCTCGTAGAGCTTGAACGAGATTATTGCCTCCGGCCACACGATCGAACCGTCGGTCAGCCCCGTCGCCATGTTGCTGTAGAAATCGGCGAGGCTGCTGCTCACGGCAACGGATCCCAATCCTTCGAAGTACAACAGGTTCATTCCGACCCCGGACATCTTGCGCCCCCGGAAATCTTCCAGGGTCATAATCGGCTCGGTCATCAGCGCCTGATAGGTATTCACCAGCCCGGCGGTAACGAGATAAACCTGACGGTAGTCCTCCCATTGCCGCCTGATCTCCGGATAACGATCGTGAAGATCGCTGACGGTACGCACGACGAGTCCCATATCGGTCGTAACGAAGGGCGTCACGTAACTGAGGTTATAGAAAGGAATCTTGTCGGAGTGAAACGACGTCGTGATGATGCCGAGATCGCCCAGGCTATATTGCACGGCCTCGAATGCGCCGCCCGGACGCGCGACGCTGCCGAACGGCAGGTTCCAGTCAATCTCGTATTCGCCCGTCCCGGCCAGCCGGCGATTCGCTTCGGGCACGAAGTGAGTCGTAAACATCTCGACCCACAATGCCGTCGGCGGGAAGCCGCTGACGACCGTCAGTGGGATCACCTCCTGCGCACTCGACACCGGCCCGAGCAGTGCGAGCAGCATGACTTGCGAGAGTTTCCGCGGTGCGATCACGCTTTTGCCGGTAGAGAGCGCCTGCTCTCCTGCTCCTCTCCAGAAAGTAGAGGGGGTAGCGTAGCCGCTTCCCTGCGGCTGCGCGAGGGGAATCAAGACGCCCGGCTTCCGCTGAGGTCAAGGTTATACCAAAGTCCTGACTGATCACGCGTGCAACTTCGCCGTCGCGGCCAAGCTGCTCGAATTCGAGCAACTCGTCGCGGATGCATCGGACGTCGTAACTGCAACAAACGGGCATGGTTGCTGCGAACAGGGTAGCCACCGGGCGCCCGTGAATGGCCTCACTACTCTGGGGGAGTTAATGAATAACGAGCACCCGATGACCAGGGACGAATGTAGCTCGCGACGGTAACACTGCGCGATACGTAGAAGTGCGGATTTCCCGCGGCGACTAATCCTCGGAAAACGCGTCCTCTGGCGGATGCGGAATCCACGGCGGCTGCGGACTCATTCTGCGGAGATCCCTGCCCGCCAGCGCCGGGTGATCCGGTAGAATCTTCGTCGCGCGGAACGCCATGTAAAACGTCGGCGCATTCTCGGTCATGAGCTTTTCGTGGAATGGCAGGCTCGGCTCTCCGGAGTACGGATTCCAGTACTCCCAGACGATCTCTCCGGCCGGCGTCACTTCGAAGAAACGGCCCTGCGCGCCTGAATTCACAAACGTGTTGCCGTTCGGCAGACGATGCGCGCCGGAGATGAACCAGGAATAGAATGAGTGCGCGTCCGGGGCCATATACACCCATTCCGCGGCTTCCGGCGCGAACTGCTCGCCGTCCTCAATGATGTAGCGTCCCTGCGCGTCGAGCGGCGGTACGAGCTCCATGACGACGGACTGGCTGCCGGCCGGTCCGGGGTAGTTGTTCTGGAAAACCATGATATTGCCGGCGCCCGGATACCCTGGCTCTACCCAGTGCACGTGGTGCTGGTTGGTCAGCGTTTGCGGCCGGTCGCCACCGCGATCGTAATTCGCCGCGCGGCCCCAGCGATACAGAATGTTGCCGCCCATGCCGGCGCGACCGCCCATGCCGCTGGCAGCTTCCGCCGTCGTCGTGCTGTGATCGATGATCCAGAACTCCCTGTAGTTGTTGGAGCTCAAGGCGATCTGATCGAGTTCGGCGTTATAGGCGATACTGTTGAAATGCATGATGTCGCGTGCCGACGAGCTGTCGGATTCGAGTTGCGCAATGTCGTCGCTCGATCTGAGCGCAGTCAGCTCGCGCTCGGAAACATCGGGAATGCGTGCATTGATGTCGACGAGTTCGGGATGATCCGCCAGCACACCGTAGTTATCGGCGTCCGGATCGAAGTCCTGAATCAAGTGATCCCAGACATGCCACTCCCAGACGACGCGTGCATCGTCATAGCCGCGCGGCTCTAGCTCGAGAACGGCTTCGGGCCAAAGCCCGTCCCCGGTCAGCGCGTCCGGCCGACGGCCCGCGGCTCGCGATTCTTCAGGCGTTTTGTATTCCCAGACGATCGCGAGCACGTTGCCGTTCGGCAGCAACTCGATATCGTGGTGCTGGTAATAATCGTCATCGGCAAGTCGGTAGTCCCAGATCAGTTCGCCGTCCCAGGTCCACTCCTGGATCTTGCCACCCTCGCCGCCTGCGTGATGACGATGGTCCGCGATCCTGCCGGCGCGAACGACGTTGCCGTTGTCCCGCAGATAAACCCCGTGGCCGGTACCATGTTCCGATTGCCAGAGATTGATGACCTGGCCATCGTTGTCGACAAGATAGGTTCTGCCGGAATTCGCCGGACTGAACAGCACGTATCCGGGAGTCGCGTCCTCGGTATTGATTCGAACGCCGCGTTGCTCGAGAAGCGCCCCGCGATCCTGGGCGGTTGAGATCTCCGCCACCAGCGACAGCGCAATGACGATGCCAACGATCAGCGGCCGAACTACCGGCGTCGGTGTATAAGTGTCCATAGGATGCACCCGGATCAGCGCGTGTTGATGGGTCCTGATTCTAGCGAATTTCCGGCGCCGAAACGCCGATCATCGATGGTCGTTCAGTTGAAAGGATGCACCCGGGTCACGAGCAGATCGGGATCGGCGTCGGCGCGCGGTCGAAACTTCTGAACGCGTCCATTGTTGACCTCGGCGATATAGAAATTGCCTGCCTCGTCGACACTCATGCCGTGCACGCCCCACATGCCGCCCGCGAATCGACCCCAGGTTCCCCAGGAATAGAGGAAGTTACCGTCAAGGTCATATTTCAGCAGCTTGGTGGTACCGGCATCCATTACCCAGACCGCATCATGCGCAACGATCAGGTATTGACTGTCCGACGGCGGCTCGCCGAAAGGCCATTGGGTAACGAATTCGCCGTCCGCCGTGAAGACCTGCATACGATTGTTCTGGCGATCGCTGATGTAGACGCGACCCGACGCAGGATCGACGTCGATACCGTGCAGGCTGTTGAAGTAGCCGGGCCGCATCTCGTTCGGCAGCACACCCTCCTGACCCCACTCCATCAGATAGTTACCTTCAGCATCGAACTTGACGACTCTGGAGTTCACGTAGCCATCCGCAACGAAGATCGCGTCCGGTAAAAATGCCATGAAGGTCGGCCGGGCGAAGTGATGCTCGTCGTCGCCCGGCTCGTTCGGCACACCGAGCGTCTGAACGATCTCGGAACCGTCGTTGGAGAACTTGTAGATAGCGTGCGCAAAATCGTCTACGACCCAGATATGCTTTTCGGGATCGTAGGGATTCACGTGAATCGCATGCGGTTTCACGAACATCTCGTCCCACTGGTCCCAGGTTTCGACGATGTTGCCCTCGCCATCGACGACGACAAGACAATGCTGCCACTTGGCGTCAACGCCGCGCCGGTACCCGGCGCCTTCCCAGATGCCCCAACCGTGATCGTTGTTGTGGTCCGGACTCGCGGCCGTCCCGTCGCGCCATGGCATCGTGTTGTCACGCCAGGCGTAGTTACGGCCGACAGGGAACTGCAGTAATGTGCCCTGCTCCTGGAGCAGTCGAGTCTCGGGCCGTTCGATCTTCGGCAACACGCCGCGCTGCAGAATAAATATCCGATCGGCGCTCTCGGCAAAAATGCTTTGGATGGCGCCCCAGGTCCAGCCCTCGTTGCCGGGCATGGTCGAGATATCTTTCGGCCAGTCGGCGACGGGTTCGTAAGGGCCGAACGGATCCTGGCCGCCACGGCTTTGAGCGACCGTGACAGACGTAGCCAGTGAAGTGAGCGCGACGACGGTCATCGGCAGTAAACGCAGATTCATGATTTCTCCGAACGGTACTCAGCTATCGAAATCCCGGCCGCTAATGTCTAGCGCCAGTCGCGCTCCCATTCCGCTGCAAGCTCGGCAGTGAGCCGGGGGAACAGCATTGCGAGATCACGCGTCTCGCCGGGGTCTTGCACGATGTTGTAAAGCCTCCACGGTGTTACCCCGCCATGACGCAGTCGCTCGTTCATGAGCTTGTAGTCGCCACGGATCAGCGCACCGTGACCGCTGCCGGCGGTCCATCCGGCCGTATCGGTCGGCTCGTGGACTGTCTCGGATGCGCCTGTCAGATAGGGCCAGAACGAGCGCCCGTTGATCGCGTTGATGTCTCGTCCTTTATAACTCGTCGCACCCGGATGCTGAGCGCCCGCAATTTCGAGGAAGCTTGGCAGAACGTCCATGATCGTCATGAACTCGTGGCTCACTCCGCCGCCTGCGATGGCGGACGGGTAGTAGACGAATGCGGCTGCGCGAAGCCCGCCTTCTCCGATCGCACCTTTGACGCCGGAGAACGGTGCTGTCGCCGCCTCGGCGAAGCCGCGCCCGTGGTCGATGAACGATCCGGGCCGGCCGAAGTTCTCGAGCGTGTTGTTACGGCCGGCGACACCGCGCGGTGCCGTGTCACCGTCAACGAGACCCGCGGAGTCCGCGGAGCCGCCGTGGTCGGAAGAAAACACGATGACCGTATTTTCGAGCTGGCCGCTTTCTTCGAGGAAGTCGACGATACGCCCGACACTCATATCGAGATATTCGACCATGCCTGCATAAATCTCCTGCGCGCGCGCGGAACGCGCCTGTTCGTCAGCGCTCAACGCCGACCATTCGGGTGCCTGTGACCTGAACGACGCCAGCCGACCGCCCGGAGGAATAACACCCTGATCAGATGCGCTGGCGAACCGGTCTTCGCGCAACTGATCGTAGCCGGACGCGTAACGGCCGGAGTGGCGGTTCAGCCAATCTTCGGGAAGCTGCAACGGCCAGTGCGGCGCCGTGTATGGCACGAAGGCGAACCACGGCTCGTCGCTGTCGTGCTCCGCGAGATACTCGAGCATTCGATCCGTGTAATAGCCCGTCGTGTAAAAGTCGTCCGGAAGGTCCTCGATACGCAACGGTTCACCGTCATCTTCGTAGGGAATCGGGTTTTCCCAGAGGAGTTCCTTGAAGTGACTCGCCGACGCGTCGAGCAGCGTGAAGGAGCGGTCAAAACCGCGCGTTGCGGGCGTGTAGCCGTCACCAATTCCTAGATCCCACTTGCCCGCCATGTAGGTCGCGTAGCCGGCATCCTGTAGTAGCTCGGGAAGGATCGCCCACTCGCGCCGGAGAAGATTGCCGCGCACGCCCGTCATCGGATTGCCAATCACTTCGAGAGCCGCGCTCGTGCCGGCCCCTGACATCAGCATGACCCGAGTTCGCTGACAATTGGAATCCGTGTGAAAGTTCGTCAACCGCGTGCCCGCCATCGCGAGCGCGTTCAGCGTCGGCGTCGGTATCTCACTGCCGAAAGGCTGGATGTCCGTGAACCCCAGATCGTCGGCGACGACATAAAGAATATTCGGTCGCACGACCGGATCGTCCGGCGAGCACGCTGCCAGTCCAATCAGACCCAGCAACACCGGCAGGAAAAAAATCGCGCGCCTCATCTCGACTCACTGGCCCTTAAATCACGAACTCTGGCACGCAGCCGGATCAACGCGGAGCGTTGCGAAACCGAAAGGTCACCTGCCAGCAAATTGTTATGCTCGTAGGGATCTTCGAGCAGGTCGTAAAACTGTTCCTCCATCTCGTAGCGCAAGAACTTGTAGCGCTGATCGCGGATGGCATAGTCGGCACTCTCTATCCCGGCCCAGCCGCCGAAAAACTCGTCAACATAGATCCAGTCGCGCGGCGTCGCGTTCGCGTCGGACAAGACGGATGCGAAGCTAACCGAATCGTGTACGACGTCGTCCGGGATCGTAGTCTCGCGATCGATTCCCGCCAGCTCCATGATCGTCGTGAACAGATCCGTGGAGTTCACGATGACCTCCGGAACCGTCCCGGCTTCGACTCCGGGACCGGTGACGATCAAGGGCGTATGCACCCCGCCCTGGTAAACGGAGCCTTTCGCACGACCCTGTTCGAATGGCGCGCGCACGCTACCGCCGGTCGTGCCGTTGTCACCGAGAAAGATCACATAGGTGTTGTCGCGAACTTCGGGATCCATGGAATCGAGCAGCCGGCCGATCTCGGTATCCATGGCTTCCATCATCGCATCGAAATACTCGTCCTCGCGGGCGCCGTCAATAGTCGCGCGATCGAGATTCGAATGATCTTCCTGCCAAAGTTGTTCTGGCGGCAGGTGTATCGGCGTGTGAGGCAGATTGAATGCGAACCAGACGAACCAGGGGTTGTCGCCCTGCTCGCCGATCCATTCGATGGCATCGTCGGTCTTGTCGGTCGCGGTATAACCTACGCCTCCGATCGGCTTGCCGTTGACGACTTTGGTCCAGGCAAAGTAGGTATCGACAGTGCCGCTGATGAATCCCGAGAAATGGTCGAATCCGACGTCGTTGGGGTGACTCATCCAGCCGTTGTCGGCGTCCGCGAGATGCCATTTGCCGAATGCGGCGGTCCGGTAGCCAAGTTCGGGATTGTCGCGAAATGCCATCGGCAGCGTGTATTCGCTGGTCGGCAAACCGTGCCGCGGCAGCGCCCCGAGCTCACCACCCATGCCACCCATGCCGCCCATGCCGCCCATGCCGCCGCCCATCGAAGTGGGGGCTGGCGAAGCCCAGTCGGGGATATCGGGCCGCGCAGGCATCGGGCCGGGACCCGACACGGGACGGCCGATACCCGTACGAAAACCGTAGCGCCCGGTAATCACGGTTGCGCGCGTGGGCGAGCAAACCGGCTGCACCCAGAAGTTGGCAAAGCGCATCCCGCCGGACGCGAGCTCGTCGAGCGTCGCGGTTGTCGGCGGGTTCTCTCCTGCTCCATAGGACCCGAGCGTTTCAACGCCCATGTCGTCGCCGAAGATCAACAAGATATTCGGGGCGGCTTGCGCCGCCCCGGAGATACCCATCGTGGTGGCCGCAAGGACAGCCGCCAGCCAGACACGGTCGAGCATTCTCAGTCGATAGCGAAGCAGTAGAAGAGGCCGTCGCCACCGGTCGCTCGCAGGTCTTCCTGGCTGCAGCTGCGCGTGCTGTGCACGGAGTTCCACGAGGCGCTCGGCCCGCCAAGACGATCGTGATGAC
Source organism: Rhodospirillaceae bacterium (assembly GCA_024638465.1). Lineage (GTDB taxonomy): Bacteria > Pseudomonadota > Gammaproteobacteria > Steroidobacterales > Rariloculaceae > SMWC01. The sequence continues at coordinate 29,065 of JAHEKF010000032.1, forward strand.
CGACGATCGCGTTGCCGGTGCTATCGCTGGTCCAGTTTCCACAGGTCGTCAGCGCACCGTTACCGGCTACCAGGCGACCTGACGAGTCGGAGCCCGTAAGAATGTCGTGACGGTTCGGGGAGTCGCCCGCGCCGTTAATCTCGTTACCATTCTCGTCAAGCGCCGTCGGCTTGCGAATGTTGTTGCGGTCTTCATGCAGACCTTCGACATCCCACGCGACATAGGTCCCATTGGCGTTGTACCAGGGGCCGTTTCCAATCCGGTCGCGCGCGTTGACAAGCGGCGCACCCATACCGGGCGCCTGACTCAGGTAAGCGCGCCAGGTCTTGCCGTCGCTGCCGGCCGCGTCGGCCAATGAAGAGCAATGCGCATCCGCGCCCGCGAGCCCGCCCAGGTTGCCGCCGTTACCGGAACCGACACTCGTAATGAAGAAGCTCATCTCCGGCGCGTCCTGCGACACGGCCGTCATTGCGAACCCGGCGGCCGCAAGCAGAGCAATCAGATACTTGGTGTGCTTCATCTTAGATTTCCTTCGTTGTTTTCGTTTATAGACTCGCTTCACCGGACGGGACTTGCTATCCCGCGCGTTGTGAGACGATCCAGGCGCTCATTCTACCGAATCTGCGCGCCCGGGACGCGGAAATCGGGGCCACTCTGGCCCAGGCTGCGCTGCGCCGCTAGCGCAGCGCTTCCGTCGGGGCAGCCTGGACGGTCGACGCCTCCGGGATGCGGCGAATGCTGAGCCGCTCCCGCTCCGGGCTGAGCTCGTAACGGACGCGCACGCCGTCTTCGTCCAGAAACGTTATCGACTGCTGGAACAGGCCCGGTGGAAGCGCTGTTTGCGGCACGGTCGCCTCGAGGACATAGAGTCGGGCGTTGTGCAGATAGATGCCCGCAAATGTTCGCGACCTATCAGCGTTGGTTATCTGCAGCTGATGACCCTCGACGAAATCGATGTGATTCCACGCATCGAATGTCACATCGCCGCCGCGTTCGCGAAAATGCCGGGCTACCTGAGCCGTCGCGCCCAGCTGATCGTACAACCAGAGCCACTGCGAACTTGCTTCATCAGTCTTGTCCGGCAGCTCGAGATAGATCTGCTGCGCGTCCGTGAAATCGACGACTTTGATCGAGTAGTGATGATCGTCGTATTCGACCGTGTAAATCTTCGACGGAAAAGTCGCGCCGTACTCGGAAGCGAACGGCGCTTCGGTTACGACGGGTTCTCCGGGAAAGTTTACGGCGAAAAATTCGGACTCGTCACGAAACTGCGCCCACTGCTGGGCAGCCACCTCGTTGACGGCGAAGACCGCTAGGGCGATCGGCAAAATCTTCATCGTGCGCATGGTGTATTCCTTGTACTGTCGCAGATTGAGCGCTAACGGACGACGTAAGCAGGTCAATCCCATTCTTTTTCTTCGCCACCTTCAGGCGTGACATAGCCCAACAGGCAACCCAGCGAGAGATCCCTGAGCTGATGACATCGCACCGAGATCGTATCGCCCGGCACAACGCTGTCTCTCGTCCAGCCGCGGCGGGTGATCGCAGCAACGCCGCCACCCTCCAGCGCCCAAAGCTGCGGATCGCCGTTTTCGTCCTCGACCTCGAGATAAATCCAGGTGTGTGGATTGATCCAATGCACTTCGCGAACCGTACCCTCGAGATGTGTGTAGGTATCGAGGATGTAATTTCCATGCGAATGGTGTGCGCCCGCCGGAAGAATCCAGACGCTCGCGGCCGCAACGACAGCCAGAAATAGTTTTTGCTTCGACATAAATCAGTCCCCCCTGGGGGTATATCGGTAATTCGATTCCCGCCGAGCCGGGCACAGCTGCGGGAACTCGTTATTCCAGATCCGCTGACTCCGCGACGACCGCACCGGTCGCCTGGAAGTGCGCTTTCAGAAGATCGACTGCACGATCCGCATCGCGCGCCAGCACTGCGTCCTTAATGGCGCAATGCTCGTCGGTCGCCAGGCCGTTTCTGTACGAGCGTACCGACGACAGGTTTCGATAACGAAAAGTTCTTTCCTGCAAATCGGCGCAATAGCCGATCAAAATACTGGAGCTGCATCCGGAGATCAGCGCGAGATGAAACTCACGATGGCGTGCTTCCCAATCGGTGCGGCCGTCAACGAGCGACATTCCTTCCGGTCGCGCAGTGCGCGACAAGCGATGGTGCGCAATCAGGACGCGCTCTTCCCAGTTTTCATCCCCTTCTTCGATGGACTCGCGCAGCGCAAGTTCCTCGATCGCGCATCGGGTCTTGATGATCTCCAGCAATTCTCGCGCGCTCGCGGACGCGACACGAAAACCCTTGTGCTCCGATCGTTCCACGAGCCCGTGGCTCGTAAGACGGCTCAGCGCTTCGCGCAGCGGGCTGTTACCGACGCCATAGGTATCTTTGAGCGCCTGCACGCGGAGCGGATGGCCGGGTCGTATACGACCCTCGAGGATATCGTTCTGCATCCGTCGAAAGACGACGGATGCCAGTGTTTCAGCCGACTCTGTCGTTTGCATTCTGTCTGGCTCCGGTTAGTCCCACTCGGATTCTTCTCCGCCCGGCGGCGTCAGGAAACCCAGCAGGCACCCATTCGCGCCGTCTTTCAGCTGATGACATCTTACTGAAATCCGATCGCCGGGAGCCAGCGTATCCGCGGATACGCCTGCGCGCGTCAGCGCGCCGATGCTGCCGCTCTCCAGCGCCCAGACCTGCGCCTCGCCATTCTCGTCTTCGACCGACATATAAACCCAGGAGTGTGGATTCATGAATATAAATTCAGTCACCACGCCTTCCAGATGCGTGTACTCGGTCATCTGATAGTTACCGTGTGAGTGATGGGCGACCGCCGGCAGCGATATGGCGACGAGGCCCACCAACAAGATCCATTTTGACTTCACGCTATCTTCCTCCGTACGAATTCGTATTTCTCATCACGCGCCGGCCGCGAGCTCTGCGAGCTATCGGTCGATCCCGCCGTATGGACCCGTACCCTCTCCGCGGGAACGAATCATGTTGAAACCTTCATCCCAGTCGTACCGCACCCGGTCACCGTTGACATCAACGAAACCGAGCGATTGCTGGAAATGGCCCTGCGGCGGGGAACCCGCCGGCACGGTCGCGTCGGCGATGTAAAGTTGACGTTCGTGCATGAAGATGCCGACGTAGCTTCGGCTACCGTCGTCGCCCGTGATCTGCAACTGATGACCGGGCACGCGGTCGATATGCGACCACGCGTCGAAGGTCACTTCCCCGCCTCGCTCGCGATACAACTGCGCTGCGTAATCCACGGCAGCGAGTACGTCGATGACCCAGTAGTTGTAGTTCTCGGCAGAATCCGCTTCGGTCGAGTTGGTACGCGCTAAATGAATGTTTTCCGAATCCCGATAGTCGACGACCGTGACCGAATAAACCGCGTCGCCGCGCTTCGCCGTGTACACGCGCCCCGGAAAGACGGCGCCATACTCGGACGGCCAGGAAATCTCTTCGATCTGAGGTTCCGCAGGGAAATTGACCGTGAATCGATCGATCTCATTCGTATACCCGAACCAGCCCTGCGCAGCCGCGGGCCCGGCAATACCAATCGCGGCAATAAACGTAAGCAGACGAGTCGAGCGCACGGGCAATCTCCAAAGGACTGATTGGACTATCGATTTTGCCAGAAATCGCCAGAACCGTCGTTACCGAACGAGGCCGGTAACGTGTCATTTGTTTAATGTGCCTGCGAGCGAGCGCGCAGCTGATCTGTCAGCGAGCCGTCGAGCGCGACCTCGTGGGCGATGATATTGAGCATCTTCTCGGTCGCAATGACTGCCGCGGCTGTCTGGTCCGAATCCACACCGATCGTAGAGAAATTGCCCTGGCCGGCTTCGTCCTGCCAGCTGATCAATGTCTCGACGAGCGCCTCCGTTCTTCCGCCGGGCGGGATTCGGACGCGGTAGTCGACGAGCTGCGGCACTTCGATGCCGTAAGCCGCCACCGCCGTTTTCAATGCACGCATGAAGGCGTCGTAGCCGCCGTCGCCGGTATCGGAGGCCTCGGATTTTCTGCCCTGGAACGAGACGACGACATCCGCCCGAGGTGCGTCATCGGATTTCACACTGATCGAATAACTCTCGATTCGCATGACATGCTCGGCCGGCGTCTTGAGTACGTCGGCGATGATCATCAAAAGGTCTTCGGGCACGACCGTATGCTTCTTGTCGCCAAGTTCGATAATTCGGTCCAGTACTTTTTGCCGGTTCGTCTTCGACAAAGAAATACCCAACCGTTCGAGGTTGTGATCGAGCGACGCTTTTCCGGACAGCTTACCGAGCGCGTAACGTCGCTCCCGCCCGAAACGCTGCGGCGCGAGTCGTGTCGCGTAGAGATTGCCTTTGGCATCGCCGTCCGCATGCACTCCGGCAGTCTGCGTGAACACGTCGGTGCCCAAAATCGGTGAGTTCGCCGAGACATTTTTGCCGCTGAAGCTCTCGACGAGACTGGAGATCACCGCCAGCCTCGATTCCTTGACGCCGGTCCTGAAATCAGTGTGATCCGCGATGGCCGCAACGATCTCCGCGAGAGAGGTGTTCCCCGCTCTTTCACCGAGTCCATTGACGCTGACGTGGATGCCGCTGGCACCGGCCTGAATCGCCGCGATCGCGTTAGCTGTCGCGAGTCCATAATCGTTATGACCGTGAAATTCGAACTCGATCTTCGGCCAGGTGACTGCCATCAGGCTGACGAAGTGGCGTACGTCATCGGGCGCCAGAACACCCAGCGTATCGGCGAGATAGACACGTCCAATATCGGCCTGGTCGAGCGCCGTCATGATGGTTGAGACGTAGTCGAAGCCGTCGCGGACGCCGTTCGACCAGTCTTCCAGATAAACACCGACACGAACATCGTTTTCGCGACCGTAATTCACGGTTTCGACGATTCGAGTCGCGTGCTGCTCCGGCGTCATCGACAGATGCGTTCTGCAGTGATGTTCGGAGCCCTTCGCCAGCAGATTCATCACCTGCCCTCCGGCTTCACGGATCCAGTCGACCGAACGGTTGCCGTCGCAGAAACCGAGGATCTCCACGCGGTCGATCGCGCCGGCCTCTCGTGCCCAGTCGGTTACGCTTCGCGCTGCTTCGAGTTCACCCTCCGACACACGAGCAGAGGCGATCTCGATCCTGTCGACCTCGAGATCCGCGAGCAGCATTCTCGCGACATGGAGCTTCTCCGACGCCGTATAGGAGATATCCGGCGTCTGTTCACCGTCGCGGAGCGTCGTATCCATGATGGCGATTCGCTTTTTGTCGCCTGTGCTCATTATTCCCGCGGGTCCCGAACCCAGTCTGAATGCATGGATCGTCAATTATATCGACACGTTACGCCGGAAACCTATCCGAATGACCCCGCGGCGTTCGAACTGGATGCCATCTGCGGGTCACGAAGCGGGCCATTACGGGGTAAAGTAACGAGGAGCCTGGCGGACCAGGCTCCCGAAATCCGCTACGGAGCATGCTCATGGCCTATACGCTGCTTGGACAGAACTTCACGCCACCCGACGTCGAGCCAAAGGTCACCGGTCGCGCAAACTACGCGGAAGATTTTCGCGCCGAAGGCATGTCGTTTTGCCGCCTGCTGCTGAGTCCCGTGCCGCATGGACGCATCACGAATATCGACGCGAGCGAGGCACTCGCGATGGAGGGCGTCTATGGCGTGCTGACGGCCGACGAGGTCCCGTCCCACCCGATGGACCCGATACTCGTCAACGAGCCGATGTTCGTTGGTCAGCCGATCCTGGCGCTCGCGGCCGCCGATGAGACGATCGCGCAAGACGCCATTGAAAGAATCCGGCTGGACATCGAGCCGCTACCGTTTACGGTGGACCCGCTCGAAAGTCTTTACCCGGATGGTCCCGACGCGCGCAGTGACGGCAACGCCGCAACTCGCGGCGAGCCGATTCGCACGATCCGCTGGACGGCAGCCGATTTCGCTGCCGTCCCCGAAGACACGCTGCCGATGGGCGAAGCCTACGATGGCTGGAGCTACGGCGATATCGACGCGGGATTCGCCGACGCCGCACTGGTCATGGACGAAACGTTCGTCACCGCTGCGAATTCTCATCATTCGATGGAGCCGCGCTCCGCGATGGCGTACTGGGAGAATGGCATCTGCCATCTGTACGGCTCGTCTCAAAGCCAGACATTTATTCTTCCGGAAATGGCAAAAATCATGGATGTGCCGGTCGAAAACATCCGTCTCGTTGCGGAGTACTGCGGCGGCGGCTTCGGCTCGAAAGGCCACGGCTATCCGACCATGGCGATCCCTGCCCTGTTGTCGCGCAAGATCAATCGACCGGTCATGATGCGAATCAGCCGGGCCGAAGAATATTTCATGGGATCCGCTCGCGGCGGATTGCAGGGGCGCGTCAAACTGGGCTTTGGCGCGGACGGTCGCATTCTTGCCTGCGATCTGTATCTGGTTCAGGACAACGGACCGCATGAGGGCTTCTGGGATTTCCGTTCCGCCGCCGAAGGCATCGCGGTAGTCCACACACCTGTCGCGATGCGGGCGCGCGGTACGCCCATTCACACCAGCACGATTCCGCGCGGCCCTCAACGTGGCCCCGGGCAGAACCAGATCGCTACCGCGATCGAACCGCTCCTGGATAAGGCCGCCACCGAACTGGGCATCGACCGGCTGACGATCCGGCGAATCAACGCCGCAACACACGATTCGATAGTCGACGGCGCACGGCATCACGTTACCAGCGCATACCAGACGGAAGCGCTCGATCAGGGCGCGGAAGCGTTCAACTGGGCCGAGCGCAGTCAACGCAGCGGCCAGCGCAACGGGTCTAAAGTCACCGGTATTGCGATCGGTCAGGCATTCCACACCGGCAGCTTCGCGGGTTTCGACGGCCTCGTCAGGCTGACGCCGGACGGCAGGCTGCACATTCACACGGGCGTCGGAAATCTGGGCACCTACTCGCATTCCGGAACATCGCGTGTAGCCGCGGAGATTCTGAAATGCGACTGGGACAACTGCGTTGTCCAGCGGGGCGATACGGAACGACATCTGCCCTGGAACTCGGGGCAGTTCGGCAGCAATACCAGCGGCACGCAATCGCGAACGAATTACGTCGCAGCGATGGACGCGATCGGTAAACTCAAGGAAATCGCTGCAACCGATCTCGGCGGCACGCCGGACGACTACGACATCGGCGAGGAGCGTGTGTTTCGCAGCGACGACGACTCCGTTGGGATGACCTATGCCGAAGCCGCGCAGCGCGCGATCGATCTCGGCGGTAAATTCAGCGGCGGCGAGTTGCCGGACGACATCCATCCGATCACCAGGCGATCAGCCGAGGCGCTCGCCGGCAGCGGGCTCATTGGCGTCGCCAAGGATAATATCGGCCTGCCCGGACTCGCGCCCGCGCTCGTTGCAGGGTTTATGGAGATCGAGCTCGATCTCGAGACGGGAAGTGTCGACGTCGTCGAATACATCGGCGTGACCGACTGCGGGACCGTCATTCACCCGCAGAGCCTGGCGACCCAAATCAAAGGCGGCGCCGTGATGGGCATCGGCCTCGCGACCACCGAGCGCATCATCTACGATCCGCAAAACGGATTACCGGCGAATGTCGGCCTCTATCAGGCCAAGCCGCCGTCGTACCTGGACGTCCCTTCAACGATGCAATGGGCGGCCGTCGACCAGCCCGACTTCAATAACCCGGTCGGCATCAAGGGTATCGGCGAACCCGTCATGGGCGCGGCCGCGTCCGCGATGATCTGCGCTATCTCCGACGCGCTCGGCGGTCACTACTTCAATCGCACCCCGATCGTCACGGACATGATCGTCAA
>JAHEKF010000033.1 GCA_024638465.1 Rhodospirillaceae bacterium
TCAAGGGTATCGGCGAACCCGTCATGGGCGCGGCCGCGTCCGCGATGATCTGCGCTATCTCCGACGCGCTCGGCGGTCACTACTTCAATCGCACCCCGATCGTCACGGACATGATCGTCAACGCAGCCGCGGGCCGACCACAGTCGCACCGGCCGCTGCAGGTCTCGACCGCCTGACCGCGACCGCCTGACCGCGACCGGCCGCCCGGCGGATGCCGGTCGGCGTATCGGTTCATGGTTGGGCCCGGCGAGTCCGTCGGCACGACGGGCGCTTAAGATAGTCGCAAGGGGCCGGTCGCGACTGGCGGCTCGTGGTATATGGTCGGGCCCGGAGTGTCCGTCTCACTTAATCTCGGCTCGACGTCCGTGTCTCGCCTCGAATCGTGTCCTCGTCGCTCAACTGCCGTCCATGGCACGCTCCTCGTCTACGACGCTCGACGCACACCCCGGGCCCTCCCTCGGCGGTCGCCGCAGTGATCAAGGTCGCGGTGGCCGAATCGTCGGCTCCGGCGTCTGTCACCGCCGTGCGCAACGCCGCGGTGACCGAGCGCGGGCGGGTGTGACGGTTCATCCGACCCGGAGCCTCTGGCACTGGTAGTCATTCGAGCGTGGTGGGTACGGCCGAGGGGAGGATGGACTGTCGCGACCGGCCCCTTGGGACTCCGCCAACCGGCCACGGCGCAGAAGGACTGTCCGGGCCCTCCCTCACCCGTCACCGCGCCGTCGGGCTCGACCGGATTGACCGTGACAGGGCGCGGTTCGAGCTGGCCTCGAGACAAACACTCCGGGCCCGACCATGAACTGATACGCGGGCCGCCCCTCGGGACCGCGCTAGTCGCGGTCGACGGCCTGGCCGCGGATGTAGACGTCGGCGATGCGGCGCGTATTGCGGATGTCGTCGAGCGGGTTCGCGTCGAGTACGACGAAATCGGCGCTCTTGCCAACGGCCACGGTCCCCAGATCGTCACGACCGACGATCTCGGCTGACGCGCTCGTGGCTGCGGTGATCACCTGGCTCGGCGTCAGGCCTGCGACGACCATGTCGTAGAGTTCCTCATGCGCGTCGAAACCCATGCCGTCGCCGTCGGTACCGAACCCGACGAGGACGCCGGCCTCGTGCATGGCGACGAGATTGGCTGCCTGCGTCTCGAACAACTCATCGGAATCGATCTCGAAAGCCGCGTCCGCCTCGCGCATCGCATCTATCGCTGCGGCGGGCAGCGTCTCGGCCGCGTAAGCGAGGTCCGCTTCGCTGCGCGGGCCGCGCTCGGGAAGATTCGGGATCAGGAATACGTCGGGATCGTCACCGAGCAGCGCCAGGAATTCGTCGTCGACGACCTGGTCGCGAATGCCGTGCGCGAAACCATGTAATCCGGCACGCAGCAGTTCCTTCGCATCTTCGAGATAAAAGATGTGCGCTGTGACCTGGGCACCCAGTGATCGTGCTTCGTCAATGATGGGTCCGTAGAGATCGGGCGTCAGCTTCTCGACGGTGCCGCCGCGATCGTCGACCCAGACCTTGATGATGTCCACATCGCGATCCACGAGCTCGCGCACGGCCGCGCGGCCTTCTTCCGGCGTGTCGACACCATAGGGAACTTCGCGGCGCGTCGGATCGCCTGCGCTCGCGTTCGGGCGCGCGATTCCTGCGCCCGCCGTGAGCAATCGGGCGACACCGTCCGGCGCCTCGGCACGGACGTCGTAGGCGGCGTCGTAATCGAGCCCCATGCTCAAGGCCGCGACGACCCCGTGATGGGCGAGTCGCTCGAGCTGGTCGACGAGATTGTCACGCGTGAAGTTCGCGGATGTGTCCGTCCAGTTGCGTCCGTCGATGTAACCGAGATGGAGGTGCGCATCGACCAGGCCGGGAATCACCGTTTTGCCGGAAAGATCGATGCGTTCGGCACCGGCCGGGAGATCGAGCGATCCGGCAACCCCGACCGCAGTAAAGCTTCCATCCTCTACCACGAACACCGAGTTCTGGATCGGTGCCGTACCGTCGCCAACCAGAAGTCTCGCGCCTTCGAAGACCACCGCATCCGATACCGGGTCCGGCGCCGGCATCGGCGCCGCCGGCGCAGCGGGTTCTTCGGGCGCGCACGCCGTCAAGAACGGCAGACAACAAAAAATGGCAGGTAGCGTTCGCATAACAGTCCCCTCTGTGTCCGGTCCCGGCTCTTTATCGATCAGTAACCGATCGTGATGCGTTTGCCGATCGATTGCGGATCTTCGACTTCGTTGATAAAGAGGACGGCAAGATCTTCCTGAGAAATGGATGCCTCGCCGTTATCGCCAACGATGACCTCGTCTTCGCCGATTCGGAACACGCCGGTTCGCTCCCCGGGCTGAAGCGCAGCGCCGGGGGGTGGTGAAATGACAGTCCACGCGACGTCGCTCGATTGGTAGTGCGAAATCGCCGCCATGTGACCATAGTAAATTCCGTGTCTTGGATGACCGGGCGCGAGATCCAGCGTCTCCACCATCAGCATGCCGTCACGGTAGAGCGTAAAACCGCCACCCATCTGAATCACACGCGGTGCATCATCTCCCAGACGTTCGGCGGCTGCGATGAACGTCTGCGCAGCCCGATTCACGATCGCATTTTCCGGACGATTGCCTTCGCCGTTGCCATTGACCGAGATTATGACGACATCTGCACCCGCAATGATCGCGCGCATCGAATCAGCGTCAGTAACATCACCGCTGGTTGCGGAGAAGTTCTCATGGTCAACAGTCATCGAGTCTGCGTTGCGCGAAACGCCGATGACTTCGTGGCCCCGGCTCAAAGCCTCGGTCACGATCTTGCTACCCAGATTACCGCTGGCTCCGTAGATCACGACTGTCTCCGAATACGCTGCGGATGACAGGATTAGACAGAGTGCGACGAGGCGCGTAATTGACCTGCGAATCATCAATAACTTTAGCTGAGGTACGGCTCAGAACTCCCGCGTCAGAATGTTATACATGTCCGCGATGTTGGACTCGCGAAACTCGTCATAGCTGATCCACTCGGCGTAGTCGTCCATATAGATGCTTTCCTGCAGGTCTGCGACCGATTGACCGCGCTCGATTCCTTCCGCAACCCGATCGCGAAGCTCCTCGAGATACTCCCGAAAATAGGTCACGTATTCGGCATCCTCATGGTTACCATGCCCGCCGACCGCGATGTCGAAGCCCTGTGCTTCGACAACCCGGACCGCGGCAATCCACGAGTCGATCGGCGCTTCGCCACGGATAAAACGTGGCGGTCTGTAGATGCTGATGAAGTCGGCCATGAAGCCGACGCTCTCGTTCGGGAATACGATCACGCTCATGTCATCGGTATGCGTGTGCGCGCCGACGTAAACCGAGCGTGCGGTCGCGCCGCCTACCGTGACCTCAGCGGTATCAGTAAACGTCAGATCGGGCGGCCGGACATCGTTGAGCGGCCCACGAGTCGCTTCAGCGCCCGTTATCGCGCCATCGCCATCGTAATCGAAGAGACCGAAGTTCGCGGAATAGGCGCCCTCGGCTTCTTCCATGACGATGCGCCCGTCACCATTTGCGTCCATGCCGGCAGCAGCAGCGGGAAACGCTGTGTTCCCGGGCGGCATCGCAAGCCGGCCGATCATGTTCTCGTGACCGACAAACGTCGCCGTGTCCTCGAACACTGCCCCACCCGACGCGTGATCCCAGTGGTGGTGCGTGTACATCACGTAGCGAACCGGAACGCCAAAACGAGAATCGAGCTCCGCTTTGAGCCATGTAGAGAAATCGCGGTTGATCGGGTCCGCCAGAATAATCCCGTCGTCCGTGACGACGAACACCGTCCGGTGTGTCGCGTTCGACGCTTTGTAGAGATCGCCGGCGATCGGCTCAATCGTATAATTCGCGGCCGGATCCGTTTGTTCCTCTTCTGCAGAACAACCGACGATTCCGATCGCAACCGTCACTGCAATGGGTAGTTTGTAGTTCTTGTTGTGCGCCACGCGTATCTCCCCCGGCTAATGTAATCAGTTGTCGGTTGTAACGACGCAATCGTAGCCGACCATTCCTTCACCGAGGTCGACCCAGACGCCTGTCTGGATATACGGCGCGGTGAGCATCACCGGATCGGTGATGGTGACCTTGTAACTCAGTTGTGTCTCGTCCTCATTCAGCGTGTAGACCTCGGTCATCCGCATCTGCTCGCTCTGACCATAGCCGCCCAGATTCATGTAAGGAAAGTTCACGCGCGATGTCTCGACCATGAGCGTGTTGTCATCTTCCCATCGCCCGACCGAGACACCCAGCGGCGAGAAAGGCTGGCTCTCGGGATCGATATCCGAATTCATGTGAATAGTACGGACCAAATCAAACTCTTCCGAGACGAGCAGGATATTGTCACCATCGGCGATGAACTGGTGCGGATGCGGTCCGAAGTTGACACGCGGCACGCCGGCACGCTCGCACCTTTCATCGAACGCGTAAGGATCCCAGGTCTCTTTGACGGCAAGCGAGGCCTCGGTTGCGATTTGATCGAGCGGGAGGTTGGGATCCCTGTCATCTACGATGCCAGATCCGGGTCCGGGCGGACTCCATACGCGGAAAATCCCTTCGTCGGCGTCGTCGGTATTGTCAGCATGCAAGGCCGCGTTGCTCCACTGATTTCTGCCACCGATGATCTCGTCGGTCCAGCGCGGTTCGCCACGAGCTACGACGAGAACCTCGCGGCCGTCAGCTAGCAACACGTTGGTGAGCCAGAACTTGTCGTCATACACCGTGGACATATTGCCGGCAACGCGAATACGGTCGCCGACGGTAAACATGTCCCGGGTCACCCCCGCACGACCGATCATGTAGATCGTGCCTGCCTCCATTTCCCAGACGCGTGTCGAGCCGTCGTCCTGTTCGACTTCGAGCATGAAATAGACATGCGGATTGCGCCATCGCAGATCGACAAGCGTCCCTTCCATCTCGGTGAACTCGTCGGAGAAATGCGTCGTCGAGTGGTGCGCCTGAGCGCCTGCCGCTACTGCCAGAATCGACACCATGAAGAGACAGAATCGAGCCATGAGCATTCGTTCCGTATCGTTTTTCTAGCCCATCAATATACAACGAATTGGCTAACGGCGTTCGGAAGCGCCGACTGGAGGGAAATGGTACCGGACAGCGATGCCCGGCTCGACCGCGGAGAGCGTTAAGTCAGACAGCCCTTCCTGGTCGGTTACGCGCTGGCAACGACGCGCGGCTGATCCGGACTTAGTGATTCCGCGTAGCGGAGCAATTCCTCGGAGTCGGCATGCTGCTTCGGATCGTATACGGCGACCTTATGACTCTTTTCGAGCTGATAGTTTGCCTCGTCGTCGAGGTTGGCCTGACTCAGACTTTCGCGCAACCGGTGCAAAGCGTTTTCGTAGTTATCGCCGTCCGCCCCAACCAGCAGAACTGCAAAATCGGCCGGGCCCGTCCGCGCAACGACATCCGAGCTCCGAAACGTGACCATGAGTAGCTGTGAGAACTCCAACAGGGCACGCTTGGCTGCCTCGTCGCCCGCATCCGCCATGATGTTTTCGATGTCGAGTTCAAACGTCAACAGAGTGGCCGGGGACCCGAGCCGGTCGCACATTCGGAGCGCGTGATCGGCAAGTTCGTTAAACCCGCGCCGGTTCGAGATCTGACAGACGGCGTCCGTGGTCGCCGTATCAACTGCCACCAGATCCTCCTCGATCATGCGGCCGAGTTCTCGCAAAAGATGCATGTCCTCGGCGTCCATCTTCCGAGGCTTCTGGTCGATCACACAGAGTGTGCCGACCTTGCTGCCGTCCGGCGCACTGAGCGGATAGCCGGCATAGAAGCGAATATTGGGGTCGCACGTTACCAGCGGATTGTCGTGAAAACGTTCATCCAGACGCGCGTCCGGAACGACCATGACGCGATCGTCGAGAATCGCATGACCACAGAATGACACGTCACGAGGCGTTTCAGAGGCATCCAGACCAACGCGCGACTTGAACCACTGCCGGCCCTCGTCGACCAGACTGACGAGCGCGATAGACGTGCCGAAGACTCGCCGCGCCAGGCGCGTCACGCGATCGAAGCGCTCCTCGGTCGGGGTGTCCAGAATTTTTAGGTCACGCAGTGCCTTGAGTCGTTGCCGCTCGTTGACAGGAACCGGAGGTTTGATCATCGGACTCTCTCGAATTGGATTTCCGTACGCCCAAGTATCGACCACGGCTGGCGTCGCGCTCATGACCGGCGTCTCATTTCTCCGCATTGGCGGCAGAAAAATCGGAGTCAATCGATGAAAACGGTGGCGATAGCGTCTTCGTTCCACCGCACGCCTGCACCGGGCGTCACACCAACCAGGGCGCTACCTGCCGAAATCTGCAGAGCGGAGTCGAGGATCGCTTCCGCCCAGTCGACGTATTCCAGCCAGTGACCGGTGGGCGATGCCGCGAGAAGCTGTGCACTAACCTCCGGATAGAGATGCGACGATAACGGAATTCGCGCATCTGCCGCGACGGAGCTCGCTTCGAGCCAGCCGCTGACACCGCCGATGCGCATGAGGTCCACCATGACGACGTCCATGGCGCCGGCGTGGGCCGCGGTTGCGACATCGTTCGGACTCGTGAAGTTTTCACCGATCTGTACCGGTGTGTCGATCGATGCAGCGATCCTGGCGCATCCGACGAGGTCATCATACGCAATCGGCTCCTCGATCCACTCCAGACCCTCGCCATCGAGGGAACGCCCGCGTTCGATCGCCTCGGTCGGCGTCAGCGCCTGATTGAAATCCGACATCAGTGCCACCTTCGATGGGATCGCCGAACGCACTCGACGCACGGCCTCCAGATCGCGATCGGGCTGCTCGCGTCCGAGGCGGATCTTCAGGCCCGAGAAGCCGGGCGCGAGCAGCTGCAGCGCTTCGTCTGCCAGCGACGCAGGCTCCGTGATGCTAAGACCGTTGCTGTTGTAAGCCGGAACCGATTCTACGGCCGAACCGAGATATCGAGCCAGCGGCTGCCCTGCCGCGGTCGAAAGCGAATCCCAGAACGTCACATCGATGGCGGACAAGGCCATGCCCACGACACCTTGCGTACCGAGTAACCGGTATCGCTCCGATCCGATCTTGCGAAGCGCCGCGGGGTCAACGCGCGCGCCCGTCAGCTCGCCGGCGATGTCCGCTATCACGCTTCGTAGCATCGGGACCGCGATATCGTGGTAGCAGAAAGCGTAAGTGCATCCTGACACGCCTTCTTCGGTCTCGAGATCGACGAGGACGAATGGTGCCTTCGTCATCCGTACCGCGCTCGTGCCCAGCGGGCGCCGCATCGGCACGCTCGCCGCGCGAGTTCGGATCGCGCGGACGGTCAGGGGAGCGTGTTTCATGTTCGTGGCGCGGCTTTCGACTTCAGCGCCTCATAAACCGACGCGTTGACCGGTGTTGGCACCCCGAGTTCGGCGCCGAAACGAGCGACGGCTCCGCTAAGCCATTCCACTTCGAGCGGGTTTCCGGCCTCCAGATCGTGGTGCATGGATGAAGTCATGTCGTCGGGCAGGGTCTCGACAAATTTCATCCGCTGTTCCGCGAGGTCCTCCGGAAGATCGATGCCGCGGGCGCGCCCGACCGCGACGGTTTCCTGCATCGCCCCAAAAAGCGTTGCGCGTTTCTCCGGATCGTCGCGGATCGGACCGAGCGTTTGCCGCATCGAAGCCGTCGTCGCACTCAACGCAACCAGAAATACGAATTTCTCCCAGATTGTGCGCTCTATGTCGTCGCTGATTTCGGCATCGATTCCGCCGCTCAGCAGCGCTTCGTGGAGCGCGGACACGCGCGGCGACGATCCGCCCGATCGTTCGCCGATGACGACGCGTTGCATCGTGCCGATGTGCTTGATGACACCAGGTTCGCTGACCGACGACGCAATGAACGCCACCCCGCCGATCAGACGTTCGCTACCCACGATTTCAGCCAGCACGTCGTCGCATTCGACGCCGTTCTGCAGCGAGACGACCGTCGTCTCCGGGCCGACGATCGGCAGTATCGACCGGCCCGCGGCTTCCGTATCCCAGAGTTTGACGCCGACGATGACGCAGTCGGCGATACCTGCCTCGGCCGGGTCGTCAGTTACCTTGGCCGGGCGAACGATCGTGTCCCCGAGATCCCGGCTGTCGATCTTCAGGCCATTGGCGCGGATCGCACCGAGGTGCCGGCCACGTGCGATGAACGTCACGTCCTGACCCGCAGCCGCCATCCGGCCGCCGAAGTACCCGCCGACGCCGCCGGAGCCCATCATGACGATTCGCACGGATTCAGACCCTCGCGGTCAGGCTCTGGGAACGACGGCGGTCACGTCGTACATGATCTTGCAACCGGGGTCGGGCAGGCGTTCGACGCCGAGCGTCGTACTGCATGGCATCCAGTCGCCAAGATACTCGGCGCGGATGTCGTTGCCGCCGGGTTCGGTATAGAAGCGCACGATCTTGACGACTTCGCGGAAAGTGATTCCTGCTTCGTCCAGTACGGACTTGACGTTCTCCAGCGTCGCTCGCGTTTGCTCTTCCAGGCTGTCGGGATAGTCGTAGGTCTCGCCGTCCTCCAGCGTCAGTGGCCGGGCCGTCATTCCGGAGAGAAACAGCAGATCCATGTCAGAGGAGATACGGAGCCCCGGCGCGAAACTCGTCTTGGCGACATTACGAGTGTTTACAACTTGAACAGGCATGATGGGTTCCTTGTGTTCTAGGCGTCGCGGGGTACGACGGCGATGAGCTCCAGCTCGAGACGTGCGGGTGCCGAGCTCAGGTTGCGAATTTCCATGGCAGTCATCGCCGGCCACCAGTTCCAGTAACCGAAGTAATCCGCCATCACTTCCTCGATTGCGGCCGATTCGGAAATGTCCGTTTGGAACCGGTTGATCTTGACGACGTCGCGCCAGGTTATGCCCTGGTCATCGAGCACCTCTTTGAGATTTCGCATCGTTGAATGGGTCTGACCGCGGATGTCATCCGGCATCGTGATCTCGTAGGAAACGTGCGGGTGAAGGTGATAGAGATCGAGCGCGGTCGCGCCGGAGAGAAACAGTAAATCCATGTCTGCGTCCGCGCGCACCCAGGTCCCACGCGGCACCGCTGCAGACGTCGCACCCTGCGCATTGGCCGAAAGCGGAAACGAGACGAGCTGAGCCGCTCCCGCCAGACCGGCCGTACCGCTGACGAGAAAATCGCGGCGGTTCAACAACGACTGCATATTGTGCCCTCCCTACTGCGTCATTCGGTGACGAATCTCGTTACCGTTTCGATCATGATTTCGACACCGCGCTCGAACGTCTCGATGCCGATGCCTTCGTTGTTGCCATGGGCGCTCGAGGCCTGGGCCGGCGTCCGTACCGACGGGTTATATCCATAGCTTTCGATCTCGATATCACGAAAAAAGTGGCTATCCGTAAATCCTGTCGTGACTCCGGGCGCGATGCCGGCACCCGGATAATGACGTCGGATGGAATCCTCGAGCAATGCGTAGAGTCCGGTGTCCGAGCTCGATGCCGCCGCGCTGAACAACATGATTTCCTCTATTTCGATCTGATCGTCGTCGATTCGCTCGCGCATCTCGTCGATAAATTCGGCGGCGTCCTGGTCCGGCAGGATCCGGCAGTCGATCTCCGCCATCGACGTGGGCGAGACGACGTTGATCTTCTGGCTTCCCGTGAGCATCGTAATCGAGCAGGTGTTCCTGAGTAACGCATGCAGACCGGGCTCGGCGGCGTGAAATTCCGCAAGAAACTCCGGGTCCTCGATCGCCGTGTCGATATCGGCGAGCGCTTCGCGCCATCGCGGATCGACCGAGTCGGCGATGCGCGCGAACATCTCGCGCACGGGAGCGACGACGCGCGGCTCGAACGGCGCTTCGTAGATCCGGTTCAGCGCGGCTACGAGGCGCGCCGACGCATAGGCCGGGGCCGGACGCGAGCCGTGGCCCGGTTCATCGGTCGCCGTGAGCCGTAACCAGTACGGGCGCTTCTGCGCAACTTCGATGGAAAACGAGAGCTGATCGCCGGACTCGTTTCCGCGACCGCCTTCGTTCAGCACGAACCCGACATCTTCGAAAATTTCCGGCCGATTTTCGATGAGCCAACCAGCGCCGAAATAGCCGCCCGCTTCCTCGTCCGCGGTCGCCATGAAGATTACGTCGCGGTTGAGTGCTACGCCGCTTTCGTTAAGCGCGAGAAAAGCCTCGAGATGCATGATGCCGAGTGATTTGGTATCCAGCGCGCCGCGACCGTATAGCACGCCATCAACAATCGTCGCCCTGAGCGGATCCGTGTCCCATTCCGAAGCCGTTGCCGGGACGACGTCCATGTGATGCAGCAAAACGACACCCGGCTCGTCGCCACCGTCGAGGCGCGCCCAGATGTTGCCGCGACCTGGCGCCGATTCCGCAGTCTCGTAGTCGATGCCCGCGGCATCGAAAATCGCGGCGAAAAACTCGGCGCCGCGAGTCTCGTTTCCGGGCGGGTTGGTCGTGTCGACCTCGATATAGTCCATGAGCCGCTCGAGCGGCCCGGTTTGCGCGACAGCCGGTGACGCTATCGCCGCGATAACCGGTACGAGGAAAAGCTGCCAGTAGCTATTCATGGCCGAGACCGGTCAGTCACCCGTGTAACGAAGCACCCAGATACCCTGGTTCTTATGGCTCACGAAAATATTGCCGCGTGTATCGACGAGCACGTCCTCGCTCTGCAGCGCGAGCGCGCCGCGCGGGAGCGGGCCTCGCCGAACGGTCGGATCGGGAGGGACAAACCAGCCTACTTCCTGCGGGTTGCGCGGCGTAGAGATATCGTAGATGCGCAGTCCCGCGTTGAAATACGTGAGGTAAACGCGATCGGTCTGATTTTCGACGAGCGGATTGTGCTGCAGCTGATTCTGATTGTGCGGACCGAACCGTCCCCCGTGCGTGCAGAAATAATCCGGGCGTTCGCCGGCGGGCGGCTGCGGCAGCGGAAACGCGGAGATAAGCCGCGGCGCTTCCAGATCCGCGATATCGACGAGCCCGGCGAAATTCAGCGCCTCGTTGCACTCTTCCGCAATGGCCTCGCTGTTGACGATTGCGAGATCGCGCTCGAGGTAGGGCGTTGTCGTATGAACGGAAAGATGGGTCGGCCCAAACAACGGACCGAAATCGAGCCGGCTGAGCTCCGCAATATTCGCGGGATCGCTGATGTCGGCAATGATGAAGCCGGATCCGCCCATCGGCAGGAAAGCCAGATCGCCGCGGACGTCCGCCGGGCCGTGCAACCGCCCTAAGTCGTACGGCGCTTCGTCGCCTTCTTTCATGCCTTCGGTCGCGAAGCGTCCGACCTCCCGCGGGTTGGTCGGGTCGCTGATGTCCACGATCATGTACACCTCACCCCGGTAGCCCGGAAGATTGGCCGCCAGATGCATGTAGTCGCCGCCGAAATAGGCGTTGCGGTGGGTACCACCGCCGGTCGTGAACGTGCCGATATGCTCCGGGTTCAACGGGTCATCGAGACTCCAGATCCAGACGGCGTCGGTCGCGTACGGCTGATCGGGATCCCCTCCCCAGGTCTCCGACAACCTGTCGAGCGAAGCGATCAGCAGCCCGTCGGCGAGATCCACCTGCCAGGTGCCCGTATTGTCGGGCCCGTCGATGAATTTAACCATTGTCGGGTCCGTGGGATCGGTAACGTCGAATATCGTCCAGCCGCGGTGAAAAAGATTGGAGGTGTACATATACCAGCGACCGTCAGACTCGAGCAGCGTCATCTTGAACGGTGACGCGTTGGGCGCATCGACATAGCCGATCGCTTCGATGTTTTCACCGCGCGCACCCGCCGGAATGGGGTCGGCTGCAGCGAGCGGCGCCAGCACGAAGCACAAGACGCCGACGACGACTGTCCAAACGCGGTTAGTGACTGTCATTCAATTCTCCAGATACTTCATCTTCGATTTGTTACGAGCGGCTATTCGTCCGCCATCAGAAAATCCCAATGTGCCGCAGCTTCCGCGACGATGCCGGGAATATCGCGAGCCAGTACATACCTCGACGCGGCGAGCTCTTCGGCCGCTTCTTCGACCAATGCGAGATAGCTTTCGCGGCTCTCATAACGTTCTTCAATCGACGCCCGCGAATCTCCCGAAGCCTCGCGTTCAGCCGCCGTTCGCGGAAACGGGATATAAGAGCCCGGCGTCGAAATCGGGTTGAAGGGACTCCAGCCGGTATAGGTAGCGAGCGGCGCGGCCAACGCGGGCGAAATGAGTCCCGCGATCTCGTTACCACCCTCGTCTACCTGAGCGATCAGGAACGGATAGGCTTCGGCCATGACAGGCGGTTCGTTCGTGATAACACCTTTGTCCACGAAGTCCGGGCCGTAGTCGAGACGATAGGCGCGACTGACGTCGGCGGGCAGACGAACGCGCGGAATGTCGGGGAAATTTATCTCATCGAGTTCGACGAGCGTTCCGGCTTCTCGTGTCGGGTAGCTACTCGCCGGTGGCGATGTTCCGTCCGCAATCCAGTCGTTGAGCGAGAGCAGCAGCGCGCGCAGGAACCAGCGATAGTTGTTGGGATTGCCGATCCGGAGCCCCTCGATACGGTTACCCGGAAGTCGCGCGGGAACGTGCTGGGTACCCGCAAAAAGATAAATACGAGAAGTCTCCGCCGGCGGGACGTGGGATTCGCCGTCCGGCGTCGAATGAATCAGCGCCGTCGGCAGCCGCCAGTATTCAGTTGACGTATTCGTATAGAAGATTTTCGGTACCGTTCCGGGCGGCAGGCGGGCCAACAGGCTGTCTTCGACACCCGACACGGGATCGGTCTGCATGACATCGGAGAACGGGAACTGATCGCCCGGATAAAAGTAGCTTCGATCGACAGCCCGCGAGGGCTGTGCAAAGCGATGGTTAAAACTGCCCGTCGCGTTCGATGCCAGATGCGGGATGAATCCGTCGTACGCCATGCGCTGCTCTTCGTCCGCGTTGAAGCCGTCGTAGATGAAGTGACGTAGCAGCCGTCCGGCCTGAGAATCCCCGAAAGTGATGGCGCGCTCGATGCTGCCGAGCGGGAGACCGATCTCCTCTGCACCGTCGTACTTCAGGTGCGACACCGCATCGCGCATCGCCGCGAGGCCGAGACCCGCTATCGGCGGATCGCTCGCAACGAAAACAGCTTCGTAGATTCGACCAGGATCGAAGCCACCCTGCAGATAAACGCGTGTGCGGTCGGGCACGGCGCGTCCATCTTCGAGCCGACCGAATTGCCATTCGCCTCGAGGAATGACGGTTCGTTCTCCAGCGGGTTCATCCCTGACCGTCAGTTGATTGCGGGGATCGTCTTCGTCGGCGACTGCATAGGAGATATGGCCGCGATCGCCGAGCGAGTGATCGTAAACACGCTCGGTAACAACGAGATCGCTGCGAACCAGGCCGGTAATCGCCTCTCCCTGATCGGTTGCTATCGGTGGATAGACACGCATGAAGTTCGGTTCGCGCGGCACATCGAACTGCCAGCCGACATAAAGCACCGAGAAACCCTCGCGCATCAGAAAACCGTCACCAAGATCCTCCGCCGTGCGCGGCTCATTGACCGTTGTTGCCAGATTGAAGTAGCCGAGGACTCGTTTGCGGCCGCGGTTCATCACGTCGACCAACACCGTGCCGTTACCCGCGTCCGCCGCTACCGGTTTCAGAAGGTAGAAATCCGACGAGAACTCAACCAGGCCATCGGCATTGACGGGCGCAAGATCGATGTCACGGATAATTCGGTTGGCGGCATTCTCCGGGTCGATCGCAAAATGAATCTTCCCGACGACTCGCTCGTAGGCACCGACGTCGCCGAAGACCGCGCCGTCTGCGACAACGTCACGTGTCTCGATCTCGAACCGTACCGCTTCAGCGATTGCCGTCTGCCCCATTATCGTGGCGCAGAACAACATTGCGGCGGCGAAGCCTCCGCACCGGAAATCCATGAATACTCTCCTCTTGTTATCTTTCTCAGTGCAACGTATCGGCACGCTGCCCGACAAGCCTCGCCGGATCGACTCCGTCCTTAGGTACGAATTTCTGTAGCCGCCCGACATGAACGTCAGCAACATAGAAGTTGTTCTCGTCGTCGACGCTGAACTGATGCGGCCCCCACATTCCGCCAGGCATCTGTCCGAAAGTCCCCCAGGAATTCAACAGCTGTCCATCGAGATTGTATTTGAGGATCTTGTTGGTTCGACCGTCACCGACCCAAAGATGTTGATCTGCCGACATATACAGATAATACGGATAGGTAATGTCGTTCCATTCGTCGAGATATTCACCATTTTCGTCGAAGATCTGAATTCTCGAGTTAGCGCGATCGGCAATGTAGACGCGATTTTCATTGTCTACCGCGATTCCGTGTACGGTATCGAATTGACTCGGGCCCGTTCCCGGTTCGCCCCATTCGAGCAGATATTCGCCGTCTTTGTTGAACTTAACGACGCGCGTGTTCGTGTAGCCATCGCTGACAAAGAAATCGCCGTTCGGCAGGAACGCGATGTCGGTTGGCCGGCCGAAGTGATTGCGGTCGCTCGCGGGAACGCGGAACTCGCCGAGTGACATGACAAGCTCGCCATCGTTGGTGAACTTGTAAATCATGTGCGCGCCGTCATCTATCAACCAGATATGTCGCTCGGAATCGTTCGGATCCATCACGACGCGATGAGGCCGGACGAAAAGCTCATTGTGCTGCTCCCAGGAGTCGATGAGCTCACCGTCGCGATTCAAGATCATGAAGTTGTACTCCCAGCGCGGGTGGCGAGCGGGATCGCTCGCGGACAGCGAGTATCCGGAAGCGTTGCGATCGGGGACGATGGAATTCGACGGTTCAATCGCAGGCAGGCAGCCTCGCTGGAATACGTAGACGCGGTCGGCGCTTTCCGCCCAGACACCGCTCGTGGAACCGGACTGCCAGCCATCGCCGCAAACATTCTCGGCCCAACCGACGTCGACGTTGTAAGGACCGGTAATGTCGTCGCCGCCCTTTCGCTGCGCCATCGCATTCGTCGAGGCTGCCAGCAGCGCCAATACAACCCATCTGGACATGTTCATGATCGCTTCCCCCTATCTGGATCTTGCTGTCGTTTCGATTTTACGCCTACTTAGATTGGGTTTGTAGGACCGGTCACTTCGGCCGCAAAACCGCGCGAATCCTGTTGTTTCGGACCTCGGAATAGTACTCTTGACCGGTCCCGAAGCGCGGCTCAGCGCAACAAGAACGACAGGGGAGACGACGATGCCAACCATCCGGCAGATGACGATCAAGGTCGGCCTGACGGCAGTAGCCGTTGCCGCAACGATCGCAGCGGCACAAGAGCAGCCCGGTAGCGACAGCGGCTACCGGCTCGTAGAGAACTGGGCGCAGGTTCCGCAGGGATTCAGCTGGGGTCAGGTCATCGCCGTCGATATCGATGCCGACGGCAACGTCGTCACGTTCCAGCGATGCGCGTCCGACACCTGCGTGGGGTCGTCCGCGCCGCCCCTGTCGAAGTTCAGCCCGAGCGGTGAGCATCTCATGAGCTGGGGAGAGAACCTGATGGTCTGGCCGCATGGTCTGGGTATCGATGCCGAGGGCAATGTCTGGGTTACGGACGGCCGACACAATGGCGACATGGGCGAGGTCATCCACAAGTTCAGCCCCGATGGCGAATTGCTGATGACGATCGGTACTCCCGGCGTCGCTGGCAACGGCGCCTATACGTTCAACGGCATCTCCGACGTCGCCGTCGCGGACAACGGCGATATCTTCGTCGTCGATGGACACTTCAATAACCGCGTAGCAAAATATTCCAGCGACGGCGAGTATCTGATGTCCTGGGGCCAGCCTGGCTCGGGCCCCGGAGAATTCGATCAACCGCACAGCATTGCGATCGATTCGCAGGGACGAGTCTTCGTCGCCGATCGTTTTAACAACCGCGTGCAGATCTTCGACCAGGACGGAAACTTCGTTGACGCCTGGTCACATTTCGGCCGGCCGAGCGGAATCTTCATCTCCGACGACGACCGCCTGTTCGTCGCGGACTCGCAGTCGGACGGTGACATCAATCCAGGCTTCGAGATGGGGATCTACTACGGCAGTGCTGTCGATGGCACGCTCGAGGGTTTTATCGGCAACGTCCTGACCGAGAGCGTGGTCGAAGATGCGCACGGCAACCTCTTTTCCGGGCTCGTACAACATCGCGGCCTCATACGCTACGAACCACTGTAGTCACTGACATTGATGAGTTATCGAATCGAAAACCTGCTTGGCTGTGGAAACCATCTCGGTGAGGGACCGGTTTGGGACGTCGAGACCGGCGTGCTCTGGTGGCTCGACGGGACCGGGCGGCGAGTCGGCAACCCATCGATCTGGCGCCTGGCTCCCGAGACGGGGCGCGTCGACAACTGGTCGCTCGATCACGACGTCGGCGCGCTGGCGGTACGTGAGAACGGCAAGCTTGTGCTCGCGCTCGACGACGGCTTCTATTTCTTCGACCCCGACTCCGAAAAACTGGAACTCATCAGCCTTGTCGACGCCGACCAGCCACGCACGCGCCTCAACGACGGCAAAGTCGATCGGCGCGGACGATTCTTTGCCGGCGGAATGGACGACAAAGAAGAGCTTGCAATATGCGGGCTCTGGCGGCTCGACACCGATCTTTCGATAACGAAAGTTGACGATGGCATCATCTGTTCCAATGGGCCCTGCTGGAGCCCCGACGACAAAACGTTCTACATCGCGGACACGTTCGTCGACGAATTCTGGGCGTATGACTACGACGTAGAGAAAGGAACGGTATCGAATAAACGGGTTTTCGCCGACACCAGGGAATCGAGCGGCGTTCCCGACGGATCGACGGTGGACTCCGAAGGCTGCCTGTGGAATGCGGAGTTGATTACGGGCGACCTCGTTCGCTACGACCCGGAAGGTCGCGTCGAACGTAAGATCGGTATGCCCGTCCGAAATATTACGTCGGTAATGTTCGGTGGCCCGGAACTGGACGAGATCTACGTTACGTCGATGGCGCGCGTCAAACACCCCGCCGTACACGATCGCTTCGAAGTCGATCTCAAACCGCAGTTCGGTGCCGGCGCGCTGTTTCGGATCACCGGTCTCGGAATTCGCGGCGTCGCCGAACCGCGCTTCGGAGGTTAAAAGTGACTCGCAAAGTCATCATTACTTGCGCGCCGACCGGGGCGATTCACACGCCGTCCATGTCTCCTTACCTGCCGGTAACACCGGCTGAGATTGCAGAAGCCGCGATAGCCGCAGCCGAGGCCGGCGCAACCATTCTGCATCTCCACGCCCGCGATCCGAATGACGGCCGTCCGACTCAGGATCCCGACGTGTTTCGGGAATTTTTGCCGCGCATCAGGGAAAGCTGTAATGCCGTCATCAACATTACGACCGGCGGCAGCCCGCACATGACGGTTGACGAACGGCTGCAACCCGCACTGCAGCTGCAACCAGAAGTGGCTTCATTGAACATGGGCTCGATGAATTTCGGCCTCTATCCCATGTTGAAGCGCTTCACCGAATTCCGGCATGAATGGGAGCGACAACATCTCGAGAACAGCCGCGATCTGGTGTTTCGCAACACGTTCGGAGATATAGAGAGGATCCTCACTACCTGTGGCGAGAACGGCACACGTTTCGAATTCGAATGCTATGACATTTCGCATCTCTACAATCTTGCGCATTTTCTCGATCGCGGCCTGGTCAAGCCGCCGCTGTTCGTACAGAGCGTGTTCGGCATCCTCGGCGGCATCGGGACGCATCCAGAGGATCTCGCACACATGCGACGTACCGCGGACCGACTTCTCGGCCGTGACTACCAATGGTCGATACTGGGCGCCGGCGGCAGCCAGATTCGGTTGGCGAGCATGGGCCTGACGATGGGTTCGAACGTCCGCGTAGGCCTCGAGGATTCGCTCTGGGCGGGACCCGGCAAGCTGGCTGAGTCGAACGTCCAGCAGGTCGCGATGATTCGCGAGGTCATCGCGGGTCTGTCGCTCGAAGTAGCGACGCCCGACGAGGCGCGGGAGATGCTGGATCTCAAGGGTGGCGACCAGGTCGCCTTTTAAGTTTCAGTCGCGGCTGAGGACGAAATACGAAGTCATGCGGCGTCCGGACAGCTGCTACTATTCCGGTTCGCGCAATCCAGGCTATTGAACTCGAGAGGAATACGATGAAGTTACGGAGTGGACGTTTCACATTTACGGCATTGGCGCTCGGAAGCACTGCCACGCTTCAGGCTCAGGTTGAAAACCCGATTCCGGAACCGGTCGTGTACGGAGATATCGCTGTAGAGATTCGAGAGATTGCACGCCTTCCGGAGACCAGCGAGCTGGATCCCGGGTTCGGCAACAATCCGGTCGGGTACGCGAAGGTGAGCTATGTGCGCGATCTCCCGGACGGCAGACGCTTCGCCAATGACTCGCGCGGGTTTCTGTACTACCTCGATGGCAATAACGAGCCTTCGATCTACATGGATGTGCGTGATGACTTTCCACTAATGACACATCAGAGCCTGCAGAGTGGCTTTATCGGCTTCGGCTTTCATCCCGAGTTCGCCGAGAATGGCATTTTATATACGGTCCACGTTGAAACTGCTGACGGAAATCCGGAAACGCCCGACTTCATCCCGCCGAACTATTCGATCGACGACGTGACGTTCCACAACGTCATCACGGAGTGGCGGGCCAGCGATCCGTCGTTGAACTCCTTCGAGGGCAATCCACGTGAGCTGCTTCGCGTGGCACACGTCGTCGACAACCCGTATCACGCTCTCGGCCACGTCGATTTCAACCCGACCTCGGAGCCCGGCGATGCTGACTACGGCTTGATGTATATCGGCAGTTCGGATCTGGGATTCAGTAATGGTGGCGGACCGAATGCCTCCAACCCGACCCAGACGCAAAGGCTGGACACGCTCCTGACAGCAATACTGCGAATCGATCCCCGCAGCCCGTCCGAGTCGGGCGGCGTCAAAGGCACAGGCGACTATACGATTCCGGCAATCAACCAATACGCGGCCGACGGTGACCCCAACACGCTCGGTGAGATCTACGCGTCCGGATTCCGTAACCCGCACAGGCTATCCTGGGACATGAACGACGGTACGATGTACGCGTTGGACAT
Organism: Rhodospirillaceae bacterium; assembly: GCA_024638465.1. GTDB lineage: Bacteria > Pseudomonadota > Gammaproteobacteria > Steroidobacterales > Rariloculaceae > SMWC01. Next base: position 19,123 of record JAHEKF010000033.1, read on the forward strand.
CGGAATGACCCATATCGAGGAAGTGAACATCGTTCGCGAAGGCTTGAACTACGGCTGGATGCGCCGCGAAGGCGCCTTCGACAACGGCGTCAATTTGTCCGGCAATCTGGACGTCGTGTTCACACTGCCGCCGGAAATTCTCGACGGCAGCCGGAAGGATCGATTCACTTATCCGGTCGCTGTCTACGACCACGACGAGGGCGTTGCGATCACTAACGGCTATGCCTATCGGGGTGTCATCCCCGCTTTACAAGGACAGTTCGTCTACGGCGATCTGCAACGCGGGCGCCTGTTCGCCTCGGAAATCGACGCGCTGAAAGCTGCCGACGACGGAATACCGTCGACGGTTGCACCCATCGAGGAAATTCAGCTCTTCGTTCGCGACGCCAGTGGCCAACGGCGTGACGTGACGCTCTGGGAGTTGATAGAAGAGAAACTCGGGAGATCCGTTACCCGCGCCGATATGCACCTGAGCCGGACGCGTGACGGCGAGATCCTGGTCACTTCCCGGCAGGATGGCACGATTCGAATGCTGGTGGCCGACTAGGCTCGGTCGCTGGCGTCCTAATCGCTGAACTGGCTCGCGGTCCCGGCGGCGTCGCGTTCGCCTTCGTGGCAGGCGTATTCCCAGAACTCCTGTTCAGGCTCGCGACGCTGCACCACTCGCATGGTCCAGGGGCGGGTGAACACGGTGGGATCGGTGATCGTCGCTTCGTAGTGGATCGTGTCCGGGTCGATGAGGATGAATCGCTCCAGGATTCGCGCCTGGTCGCTGAAAAAGTTACCGACGACATCGAGGCGCGATTTGGCGTTGAGATTGGCCGTCTCCACGACCAGCGTGTTGCCCTCCCACCGTCCGCGGCCGTCGCCTGACCAGAGCTTTATTCTCGGGCTGACGTGTGACCGCCCGTCGAGTGGAACTACTCGATAGGAATGGTACTGATCCCAGACGAACACGACGCTACCGGCCGGTTGCAGTATCCGAAATCGCGGGAAGTAATACAGACGCGGCACGCCGGGACCCAGACAGCGGGTCTGCGTGTCGATGTGTTCGGGTCTGGTTGGATTCTCGTAGACGGCCTCGAGGTCCTGCTGCAGCGCAGCCGCCCACGGCTGATAAGGAATTCGGCCGTCCGCGGGGTCTATGACCCGGCTCGGACGGTCTTCACTGATACCCGTCACCAATTCTTCGAAATACTGCCCGCTGCTAAGCGAACGCTCCACCGACTGGGTTCCGCCGTTGACGGGACGCCAGACACCCTGCATATCGGGTTGCCCGTCGGCTGTTCGCGCTGGCTCCCAGGAAACCGGCGGCGATCCCGACTCCTCTGTCTGACCCAATAGCGTGGCCGGATGCGAAAAGAGCGCGACGCTCAGCCCTAGAACCATCATCGTCCGGTGCAATCTCATCAGATCGATTCCTCCGCCGCGGTCACAGCCCCGGGTACGGATAATACTGCTCCCACTCGAAGGCGTAGCAGTCGTATTCCAGAAGCTGGAAATTCGGTTCCGTCCGTTTGTACAAGGTCATGCGCATCGTCCAGGGTCGAGAAAACACCGCAGGATCCTCGATCGTGACTTCATAGTCGATGTGAGTGGCATCCACGAGCGAATATCTTTCGACGACATGCAGTGCTTCGCTGTGAAAGTTACCGGTCCGGTCGAACCATGTCTGATCGGTGAAATGCACGACGTCGACAACCAGCGTGTCGTCCTCCCAGTGACCGCGAGAATCTCCCATCCACCAGTTGATCGGTCCTTCGGGATGCTCGCTACCGTCGGTGTACACATAGCGAGTCGCATGCGCGTATTCGTAGAGAAAAGTCGTTACCTCTGGTAGCTGAATTATCTGGAACGGAAACGGCATATAGGTTATTCGGGGGACGCCCGACAGATAGCAGTTCGCCTCGGTATCCCGTGTCTCTCGATTGGCGAAGTTTTCCTCTTTTCGCGGGAGCGCCTCGGGACGGTAAGGAATCTCGTCGCCAATAACGACACCGAGACCTGCAGGAACACCGTCGCTTGCAGAATGCGCCAGGACATTGTCGTTGGCCCTGTTCAACACTTGCCAGATTCCCGACAAATCAGGGTTCCCGTCAGCCGTGCGCGGGATACTCGCAGCTTGCGATTCCCGAGCGTCGCCCGCTTCCTGTCCACTAACCGCGAATGGAACCAGCGACAGTTCCAGCGCGAGACACAGCCAACAGGCGAGATTGAACTTCATGAATTTCATCGACAAATAAGAATGTACACGATTGGGAACACGACTGAAGCTGCGCATGCGATAACCAGCGCCCAACCTTCTCATGACCGCCGCAATCGAACTCCTGCCCGCCCGCGAATCACATCAGTCCCGGCCATGCGGGGCTCAGAGCGCTTCCAGCATTCTCGCCAACTCGTCCACGTCGGGCTCGGTATCCTTCGGCCCCAGGCTGACGCAGTTCCAGGGCTGAAGCGCTTCTTCCGGCGCCCAGACCCACTCGCGTCCTAGCGTAACGGGAGCTGTATAGTTGACGGGATCCTCGACGACCAACTGCATCGTGAGGTTCATCTGCCCCGGCTTGCGCCAGTAGCGCTCAGTGAGCCGCGCACTCTCGCTGACGGGATGCCCGCGAAGGTTTCGCAGGACACCGCCCGCTGTGCGCGTTGTTTCGATAACCAGAACACCATTTTCCCAACGCCCCGTGGAATAGCCGAGATCGGAATTCGGATGGCCGGCAGGCGGATCTGCGCTATCCATGCGGATGGTCCGCGTCGTACCGAGTCGCTCGAAGCGCATGATGATTGTGTCGCCTTCTCCACGTTGGAATTCCATGTGGCCATTGTCCCAAAGGATTCCCGGGACTTTTTCAGCCGCGCAGTCATCCGCGGATCGGGCATCTTGCACTACCGGATCGTAGCTATCGAAGTACTCAGCCGCCTCGCGAGTGAACGGGTATTCATCGGGCTCGATCACCGGAGGCATGCTTTGGTACACGGGCGGCGAGTAGACGCCAAAAAGATCCACTTCCGAGACATCGGCTACTTGAGCGACGGCGATCAGTGACCCGGTCCCACTCAGTGCCAACGTAACGAGTCGAGTTACCTTCATCCCTGTATTCTAACTTTCATACTTGCCCCGCGCCCTGTTTCAATTGAAACGCGCGAGCTACGCGAAAGATTCACAGCGATCGCGGTCTCCCGGAAAAATACAGAGATATACCCTGAGTGGTTCGCTTACAGGGCTGCGCGCAGTTCCTCGTGAGGATTCAGATAGAACATCCGTTTCCATCCCTGGGACCCGTCTGCATAGCGCGAGAAATTCGGCAGCAGGCTTTGAATGGAATAATGTAGATGAGGTGCGCTGTCCGCAGCATTCCCACTTGTGCCGACCGTGCCGATAGTCTTTCCCGCATACACGGACTCACCTGTCCTCACGCTGACGCTGTCCATGTGGGCGTAGTAATGCATGCGCCACTTCGGCCCGAGAATGTAGACGACGTTCCCGCCCAGTCTGAGCTGCCCGCGATAGACAACAACACCGGGAGAAGCCGTGACGACCGCGGTTCCGCGATCTCCGAATATATCGATGCCTTTATGCACACCGGATTCGCTCCAGGGCTCGAACCAGAAGGAATTCCGATGCCAGTCTCTGACATCAGCGCCCTGTACCGGAACAACCAGACGGTCCGGCATGAAGTAACCGAAGCATACGACGAAGGTTACTGCCCATAGGAGGAGAAATAACAACTTCGCCGATCGACTTGGCAAGGTGGAATTTTTTATGCGAACAGGTCGCCTCTCACGGATAGACGGACGTAACAACTTCGCCGATCGACCTGGCAAGGTTGAATTTTTTATGTGAACAGGTCGCCTCTCACGGATAGACGGACGTAACAACCTCGACGATCGTCTTGGCAAAGTTGAATTTCTTATGTGAACAGGTCGCCTCTCACGGATAGACGGACGTAACAACGTCGACGATCGTCTTGGCAAGCTTGAGTTTTTCATGTGAACAGGTCGCCTCTCACGGATAGACGAAGGACTCGATCATCCTTTCCGGCATCAGATACGGGGCAGGATTCTCGGGCTCAGCTTCGATCATTGATGTTCTGAGACTGTCCGCCTCTTCGAAACTGAAACGCCCGAGCGCGACGCCGTAATAACCGATAAGCCCCAGCACGACTTCGCTTGCGTGGCCATCGTTTTCGAGGGACTGTGCGAGTTCGAGCGCCTCTTCCTTGATCGCCGTCGACGCAACGATCAGCAGGACTTGACCAGCCTCCAGTGTTACCGGTAAAGATTCGCGCGGCGATTGCGTGTCAGACGTTTCGCCACCCGGCAGCGGCTGCGCTTCTTCTGCAGCATCCGCGATAGTCGTGCCATCGTCCCTGGCGACGATCTCTGCCGCAACTGTTGCGCGCTGCGCGAGCGCCTGTTGACGGGCAATCTGGTGCAGCTCATCGATCGTGTACTGCCTGAACTCGAGTTCGCTACGCAGCGCTTCGGTTTCCGCTCGCTGTGACTCGGTGACGCGGTCGATGCGATACTCGATGAAGATGAAACTTGCGGAAAATAACGTGAATACACCGAGTGCCGCGGCAGCATATGACCAGGTTTTTTCTGGCGACTCGGGAACGATGCCATTGCTCCGCTCCACGACTTCAAGTCGCTTCTTCAGGTCATAGATATCCCGCGCCATGACCCGACGAAAAACACTCGGGCGCGTCTGGCTATCATCCTTGGGTTTTATCTTGACACTGTCGGCCTCAGACACGCTTACCTCAATCGTTTGTTGTTAGATTTCCACGATCTCCCGCAACGGGATTAAGTTAACTCGTCGAATTCATACGTACCTGTCTTACTATAGGATGCAACGCGATCCGGTCTAGGATTTCGTTGCTTTCGCCTAGGATTTTTCGCTCCCGGAGCGTCGAGGCGAATCGGGACAACCGATCTGGCCAGTCAGGTGCGCGCATCTCGGCAGATCCCTGCTGAACCCAATGCCGAAAAATAAACCGGCATTCGCGAATACGTTTCGACTATCTCGTAGCCAACCGCGAGAACAGATACACCGCGCCGGTATCTCTCAGTCCGTCCGCCGGCCCGTTAGCACCGCTCGCCGCGGCCGCAAAGAGTCGCCCGTCACCGCTCAGTGCCACGGCGCTTCCGAATAAATCATACTCACCCGCATCGGGAGCCTTCACGTAAGCTTCCTCGCGCCCGCCGTCCACTCCGTCGCCGGCTGCTGTGCGGATACTGACGAGGTGGCGAGTAACAGTGAAAAAAGCGGAACACTGCGTCGTATCGCGTCCATCGCGTGCGCGGCGATCGTATAAACCCTCGCCTGATTCATGGTCAGATCGAGACCGTAAACTATTCCTCGAGCGTACAGTCGTAGCGGTTGACGACCTCGCCCGGGCGCCAGATCCAACGACCGTTCCAAACGTACGGCTCCGTCAACGTCCCTGGATCCGTGATGGTCAGCTCATAAAGCAATGTTTCATCGCCGTCGGTGAGCCGAAAACGTTCCTGGACCTCTACAGCGTCGGATTGACGGATACCGACCCGGTTGAAGTAAGGCCAGGTAATTTGCGTCGTCGAAACGACGAGCGTGTCGTCCTCCCAGCGTCCGATCGAGTAGCCCATCGGTGACGCCTGGTTGTTCAGAGAGGCATCGCCGTCGAGGTGAATCTCGCGTACGGCGTCAAACTCTTCGAATCGAAGCTCGATGATATCGCCGCGATCGACAAACTCCATTGGATACGGGTTGCCCATCAGGGCCGGCATACCGGGCGGCTCACAGCGCAGGAGCGGGTTATCTTCGAGATCGTTCCAGTCGGCGGCCGCCGCCACGGCTTCGGCAGTCAGCGGGTACCGATCCGGTGAACGGAAATACCACGTCCCCACATCTCGACTCCAGACGCGGAAGATTCCGTCGCCTTCCGCAGCTGCAACCCGTGTCGGATCGAGCACGCCTGATTCCGTTCCGATCGCAGTTCCGGACCAGTGCGGTTCCCGGCTGAATCCGGTCAGCAGCTCGACACCCCCCGGCAGTAAAAGATGCTCGGCGTGCATATGGTTCTCGCGGCGGCTCGAGGTGAAGCCCGCAACCTGCACGCGATCGCCGATCTGTAGTTGTTCGCCCGACACGCCGCGGCGGTTAAGCGCGCTAACGGCGAGCGCCTCGAAGTCCCACACGACCTCGCTTCCATCGGCAGCCGTCGTCGCAACCTCGAAAGCGATATGCGGGTTACGCCAGCGGACGGAAATGATCTCGCCTTCAATTTCATGCAGGGCCGAGCGGTCGTACTCGGAATTTGAATGGTGCGCGAATGCAGTACCGGACAGTACCGTGACCAACGCGCCGGTCAATAGATAATTAAAGGCATCGACTAGCTTCATAATAAACTCCGAAGTTTTTCTCAGCTCCTCAGTCGGGAACGAACCGCCGCGTGGACTCCATGTCGCAGTCGAACGGAGTCATATCGGCCTCGGGGGCGTAAAGGAACTCGCGCGCGTAGCGAAACGGCTCGGCAAGGTACTCCGGATCTTCCAGGAGGAACTCCACGATGAGCCGGCTGCCAGCATCCGCGAGCGTGAGACGCTCGACAACGTGTTTTTGCGCGCCCGACGGGATGCCATTCTGGTACGGAGAGGGGTGATCCGCGAAATTCGCGGTATCCACGACCAGCGTATCGCCATCCCATGAACCCGTCGAATGCCCTTCGTGGAACCGCGTTGACGCAGCCGGGTGAGGACGACCGTCCATATACACCACCCGCTCCTGGTCCATGTACTGGCCGCGGATATAGACAATGTTCTCCGCTTCGTTGAATTCGATTTCCAACAGATAGTTCGGGTTCACGAACATCGCGGGCGTCGGGCGGCCAATACAGCGCAGGTCCGGGTTCTCCGCTGAACTCTCGTCGAAAATTGCCTGTTCGGCGCGCGCCTTGTCAGTCAGTATCAGCTGCTCGCTCGTCAGCTCGTCGAGGCCACCAGGGAATCCGCCGAGCCTCGATCTGTCGGTGAGCCAGCGTCCCTCGATCGTCGTCGCGCGGCGAATGGATTGGTTGACCGGAGTTTCTCCCGTACCTCGATTGAGTACTGTCCGCGCATCCGCATTGTTGACCGTCAGAAGTTCCTCCAGAACAGCATATTGGCGGCCGTCGCGCACGGGGTTCGCAGTAAGGCTCACCCGATCACCGACCGTCAATGTGTCCGGCGTCCAGCCCCGACGCATTAGTGACACCGTTGAGGACGTCTGCACGACCCATGTCGAAACTTCGCCATTTTCCTGAGACATGTCGACACTGAGATAGACATGCGGGTTGCGCCATTGAAATTCAGTGACGGTGCCGTCGAGCGTCAGGAGTGACTGCAGATCGAAACCCGCCTCGCTATGATGCGCCGTCGCCGATAGCGCGAACGCCAAGGCAACGACAAGCGTTATTTCTCTCATATGCTTCAACACTTCTTTCGAGACCTGTGAACCTGTCTCGCCGATCCTTTCGCTCGCGTCAACTTTCCCTGAGCTTCGTGCGTCCAGAACTTGCGAGCGAGCATAGCAAGTGCCGATCGATCATTTCTTCGTTAAAAACCGACGTTCGCTTACTTCGAGATTGAAGGACCGCCCTATCCTGCCGGATCGACGACCGTCGTCGCTCCGTGCGCGATGTACCACCATTCACCATCTCGGTTCATAAATACGTTCATGTATCGTCGGCGAGCGCCGGTAGTCCCATCGGCATTAATACTATTGCTGCGCCCCAGTTGAATAATAGTGTCTCCGAACCGCCGCACCGTATAGTCGTCGTGCGGACTGATTCTCTGGTTCGGGTTGGTAGCAAAATTCGCTCTTATATTGGCCAGGTATTCGTCCTTGGTCTGGACATGACCGGTGGAACTCACCCAGACGACGTCATCGGCGAAAAGACGGTCGCGAATCACATTGTCGCTGTCGCCCGTTCCGTTCGCTTGATTCTGGGCTTGTGAGAGGCTGATGATTTCCTGCTCGAGAGCCGGGTCGACCTCCGTACCGAGCATAATCGTGCTCACCGGCGACGGAGTTGCTGCGGCCTGGACCGCCACGATTTCTGCTGACGGTGGCGAAGGCGTGTAGTCGATGGGGATTGTTTCACGGCCGATAATCCACCACTGACCGCGTTGTTTTTGAAGAACGACCAGATATCTTCTGGCCTGCCCCTGCGAGCCGTCCGCGTTGATCGAAGTGCTGCGGCCGTGGTGGATGATCACGTCACCGAAGCGCCTGGTGCCGAAGTCGTCGTGAGGGGAGGCGCCCTCCTTGGTCCTGGAAGGGTCTCTCTGAAAGTTGTGTCGAACTACCGCCAGAATCTGGGCTTTGTTTACCACGCCTCCGGTTGCGCCGACCCACAAGGTATCGTCCGCAACCATGCGGTCGATCATCCCCTCCGAGTCACCGATTCGATTGGCTTCGTTCTGTTCGATGTCTAGCTGAATAATGTCCGCCAGGGTTTCCGCATCCACTTCCGTGCCCAGTATGTGGGCGCTGCCTGAAGCAGCCGAGCGGTTCGCGGTGGTCGCCGAAACGTCCGTTGCAGTGTCGTCGCCGGTACAGGCCACCAATAGAGCTACCGGAAAAATCGTTAGTAAAAACCGATGTGCCATCCTTTACCTCCTTTCCTGACGCCTGGCGCCGTACAGGCAGAACCGAATTTACCGGAGACGCTGCTTCCGGGTCCGCTCGGAGCCGGTCTCGCTCTACCTGCTGCCCTCGGGCTGGTCTCCACCGACGTCGCGAATATTCGAGCCGGTACCGCGGGCGTAGTAAACACCGTCCACTTCCATACCCATGAATTCTGCCGTGCGTGCGTTCGCGTCACGCGGCGGATGCGCGATGATCTTCACGCGATTACCAACTTTTAGAATCTGCGGCGAAATCCCGGACGCCACCATGGCTGCGGTACCGGATCCCTCGAAGCCCCAGCTCTGCGTCCCACCGTCGGCGGTCGGCACGTCAAGCGTGACCCACATGTGCGGATTCTTCCATTCAACACTGGTGACTACGCCTTCGACGGAAACCAGCCTGTCCGTGTCGAACATGGCGCGGGAGTGATGCGCCGACAGCGGCGTCACCGTCGCCAGGAGACCCAGAAGTATCGAAGCGATACCGACTATTCTCCACACCATACTGCACCCCCTGATAAATTTATTTTGGCTGGACAAAGCGCCGAATCTCTATCCAACTCGCTCAAGATAGGTTTCCGCGCCGTCTTCGATAAAACAGAGGGCCTCCTCTATCCTGTCTGTCGCCAACCGGTTGAACGTTATCACGGGCGTTTCCCAGGGCGCCGACAACAAAGTCGGGTCTTCCACCGTCGCACGATACTCGAGCGTGTCGGCATCGATGCGACGCCATCGCTCGACGACACGCATTGCGTCGGATGTCGGCCATACGCCGCTGCTGGATCCCGTCGGCCGATCCGCGGGACTCGCTATCCAACCTTCACCGTTAAAAGAAATCACATCGACGACGAGCGTGTCCCCATCCCATCGCGCCGATGAGTCGCCCATGTAAGTCGGAAATCGATACTGCTCCTCGGTATGAGGTCTTCCGGTCGTCGGAATGACCCGAAAGACCGGATAGGCTTCGGTAAGCAACACCGCAAAGCCGGGGCGCTGAACGATCTGGATCGACTTCCCGAGCATTGCAGCTCGCGGAAAGGCCGGTGGCGCGCAATTCAGCACAGGATCGTCTTCGGCCGAAAGCTCGTCCATGCGTGCACGTGCTCCGGCAGTGTAGAGTCTTTCGAGTATCGCCAGATCGAAGTTGTCGTTACCGGCTACCGCGCCGCGAGGCGCCGACCGCCAGACTCCAGCCAGATTGGGCTCCCCCCAATCGGTCATGGACTCGAATGAGCCGGACTCCGGCGAGGCGTCGTCGATCGCTTCCTGCAGGCCAAGCCAGAGAAGAACCCCGACGAAGACTGCAATGGCGGTGACGAAGATTGCATGTCTGCTCATTGAGCGGAGCCTGCTTCCGCTGCGTCCCCTTCTGCCGCCTGGGTCGCGAACTCGAGATGGCGGGCATCGAGTTCGGGATCGGCGAAGCAGATCGACTCCTGCAGCGTGTCGTAGGAGACGACCTCCTTACGGATAACTGGCCCGGTCCATGGTGCAGTGAGCATCTTCGGGTCTTCGATGACCACGCTGTATTCGATGATCTGCGAATCGGGCCGGCGCCAGCGCTCCGTGACGCGCAACGCGTCGGAAGAGGTCTGCGGGGCCTGCCCCGGCGGCAGAGAATTACTGAGCCAGGGCCTGCCGTTGAAATTTGTAACCTCAACGACGAGTGTGTCGCCCTCCCAGTGAGCGATGGACGAGCCCTGATAGGACGGCTCATGTGACTCGGCGGGTTTGACCTCGATCTCGTCGGCGATCGGTATGACCCGGAAGTTCCCCTGACCATCGGTGAGCATTACAAGATAGCCGGGCGCCGACACGAGCTGAACGGTTCCCGAAGCGGAACCGACCGCAGGGGATCGCGGCCAGCAATGGAATCTCGGCGTATCGATTTCGCGCCAGTTGATGACGCCGGCCGCGGCGCCACCGCGTTCCCGGTATTCGCGCGCCTCCGGCCGGTATAACGACTCGAGCGGAACCGGGGGCGGTACGACGTCTACGGTGGGCCAGTAGACACCGGAGAAGTCAGGTTTGCCGTTCCACGACGAGCGCGGCACGGGATAGCTCTCGGGATCGGGCTCGTAAGCAATAATGCGGGCCCTCACCTCGGAACGTGTCTCCACGCCTTCGGGGAGAATTTCCGTAATCCGCTCCGTCCAGTCGCTGCTTTCGGACGCCGCCACCGGCGGCGTGTAAGGCTCGATCTGCGCCGATGCGCGCGAGGCCCCGATTAGCACAAGGAGAACTATTGCAGCGATGCCGTAACGAGAAACTATCTCCATCGTCTCCCCCACTTGTCATAGAGATTCTTCGATCCCTGCGTCCCTTCATGGATCTGCGCATTCCGATATTACTCCGGGTCGGTCTCGAAATCCCCTCGGAGGACGTACGTGACAGCGATTCTTCCCCTGATGGCGAGATGCGGTGGTGATCCAGTGGGAATTACGAAAGTGTCATCAAAGCGGCGATTACGTCGCGGCCCACGTTGCTTCCCGCACGATATTCATCGCCGCGAATACTGACTGTTGGCTGTAGGTCCTCGAGGCCGGCAGCGGACGTATCTCACCGTGCCACCCACTTAACAGAACCATGCCATAGCTAAAAACGTGATCGAGATCGCCTCAATATCGATTACGCACACTTACGCTGGATGGCCCGAATGCAACTCGGAGCTTCATATGCGACATGCTCGACTTATTCAAGTGGAGGTGCGCAAGTGTTCCAGGAAGTCTGACCTGGATGAAGGCAAGGTCCTGGAGGAAGAAGCGGTCCAGGAACTCTTGGAGCAGGGCCACGATCTTTCTGGCAATCGCGATACGATCGCCGGAATCGGAAGTGGTCTGGTTCTTGGTGCAGCCCTGTGGATCTTTCTGTTCTCCGTTGTTTTCTTAGCTCTGTAGCGGCAGAAATCGCCTATCGGCATCAGCCCTGGACTCCCGCTTGCGGCGACGAGCGGATATTCAGTAAGGTGATCCGATGCGCAAAAACACATTATCTTCGGCTCTGCTGATCGGTAGCGCCTGCGGGCTGATCCATTCCACCCACGCTCAACAGGGTCTCGGCTCCGGTGAAGACCTGCCGCGACACGAGATCACTCACCTGACCGGCGATCTCTACCGATTCAGGCAGATTCGGGATTTCGGCATGTTCGCCGTTACACCCGATGGGATTATCGTTGTGGATCCGATGAACTCCGAGATGGCCACGTGGCTAAAGACACAGCTCGATGAGCGATTCGGACTCCCCGTTAAGTATGTAATCTATAGTCATCATCACAACGATCACGCGAGCGGCGGCGAGATTTTTGCGGATACGGCCACTTTTGTCGGCCATGAGAATATGCGTAAAAACATGCAAGCCCCTGCAGCGGACGCACCCCTGAATCGGCGCCAGCGGCTTTGGGATGCGAACGGCGACGGACTCATCCAGCCGGAGGAAGCAGCCGGGACACCTCACCAAGGAGTTTTCGCTTCGCTCGACACGAACGCCGACGGAGGCTTGAGCCACGCGGAGATGTGGATGCGACGCTCGGGAGGTGAGCAGGTGCCGCCTGACATTTATTACGCGGATAAGGCATCGATCACCCTGGGCGGCAAGACCGTCGAGCTCCACTACATGGGACGCAACCACACCGACGATACGACCCTCCTGGTGTTCCCGGACGAGCGGACAATCCATGCGGTCGACTTCCTGACACCGAAACGTCCTCCGGCCTACGACGTATACGGTGGCTTCTTCCCTGACTGGCTCGAGTCACTGCGACGCGTGGAGAAACTCGATTTCGACATCATCTCTCCGGGTCACGAGTTGCCCGGCACCAGGGCCGACGCTATCGAGCAGCGACGCTACATGGAGGAACTTGTCGCCGCCGTTACCGCAGGAATCGCGGCCGGGCTGACCAAGCAGGAGCTCATCGATACGGTGCTAATGGAAGACTACGATCACATGATCGAGTTTCACGAGCACCGCGCGGACAACGTCGGTGGCGTCTACGAGACGTTGATCGCCGACCGATAAGTTTCCCGGAGAACGCTTGCGGCAGAGTGAAAATCGATCTCGGCTTCTACGGTCCCGCACTGACTGGCTCAAGGCGTAACAGCGCGCCGTTGGGGTCCTCGGTCAGCAGATACAGCAGTCCATCCGGCCCCTGCCGGACATCGCGAATCCGCTGCCGCAAATCTCGAAGAAGCGATTCACGAGCAACTTCCTCACCATTCTCGTTGAGCTCGATCCGCTGAACATGCCCGGTGCCTGGAATTTGGCCCTCCTGCATCGATCCAACGAAGAGGTTCCCGCGCCACTCGGGAAAACGATCGCCCGTGTAAATAGCGAGACCGGATGTAGCGATCGAAGGAACCCAGAGAACGGCCGGTTCCTGCATGCCCTCTTCCCAGAATCTCGACGCGACACGTTGCCCGTCGTAATGACGGCCATAAGAAACGATTGGCCAACCATAGTTACCGCCGGGCTGGATCGCATTCAGTTCGTCACCGTTCTGCGGGCCGTGCTCAGTTGCATACACAACGCCGGTTTCCGGATGCACTGCCAGCCCTTGCTGATTGCGGTGCCCATAGGAATAGATCTCCGGCTTGTGACCTTGAAGGCCGGCGAACGGATTATCATCGGGCGCTGAACCATCATCGTTGAGGCGAAGCAGCTTGCCGACGTGGCTGTTGAGATCCTGGGCTAGTGGCGCTTTGCCGAAAAACGTAACGGTTCCGTCGTCACGTTCCAGACCGAATGCACCGCCCATCGTCATGTACAACTTTCCATCCGGCGCAAACGTCAGACGCGCCGAGGCTGTGAACTCGCCGTCCGCTCTCGGATGATCCGGGGGCGCTCGACGGTTCCAGGGATCCACCACTAGCAGGTCTTCGAGATCACGTAGCGTCGTTCCGTCGAGGCGTCCCCGCACAAGTGCGACTGTTCCGACGTCATCGGCCAGGGCCCTCGTGTAGGTCAGGTAGACAAGACGATTGCTCTCGAACTGCGGATGGAGTGCGACCTCCATCAGGCCGAAAAACCTTATGGCCATAATGTCGTCCGGCAATCCGTCGATCGGGTCTGGTAGCAGCACGCCGTCCCTTACCATGCGTAGAGTCCCGGTACGCTCGGTGATCAGCATGTCGCCGTCCGGCAGAAATGCCAACGACCACGGGTGTGACAAACCACCAACGACAGGCACTACCCGGACTTCACTGATTTTGTGTGTGTTAATGACGAAAGGTTGCCGAGGTAACTCGACTTTGGGTAGCCCGGGGTTGTCCTGCGCAAAGCCGGGGCGTGCGATCAGCAGCGCAAGGACTAGCCCGAGAAAAACGTGGGGGTCGGTCGAGATTGAGTGCTTATTAGCCATCGTGTTTATCTCCCTATCGGGATTTTGACATCAGCAAATTTAGTCTTGTACGGGTCATGCCTGCTGGTCATTCGTGACAAGCTAATTCACCCGCTTCTCACGGACGTAGCGACCGCTTTCAAATCGAGAGAAGAAGTTTTCGAGCATGGGATGCCTGATGGGAGCGACGCTCTCGTCAGGCTCCAGGTTCTGTTCAGCGACGTAGGTCGTGTGCACTGCCTCGTGCACCAATACGTGGTACCAGGGCTTGTCCTTCGGCGGCCGCGATCTGGCGACGGCATCGTACCAGTCGTCCGTCGATTGAAAGCTGGGATCGACGTCCACGATCACGCCGCGATAGTCGAACAGGCGATGATGAACCAGGTCACCGACAGCAAAACGAGCCCGGGTGATATTCGTTACAGTTCCCATGTCTTTTTCCGTTAGATTGCCCGCCCTGAATCGACGGGCGAGTCTTCGTTTGGTGGCAGCAATCGTCCTCGTCCGGTATGACCAGAACCCCTGTATTGGACCGCGCTCATTCATTCATCCAACGTCGTGCGCTCTCCGGATCGCACACGGCCAGCGCGAACCTCTCGGCCGGCGCATGGTCCAGTACGATCTGACCCGTTGCTGGTGCTTGAAGATACTCCGGATCCTCCAGAACAAAGTCGACGCTCAACTGAGTCATGTCTTCCGTCAGCTCCAACCTCTCGACCAGGTGCTTCTGCGCGCCCGAAGGCGTGCCGAACAAGCTTCCGTCGATGTTGTCGGTAAAATGATTCGTGTCTATGACGAGAACGTCACCTTCCCACCAGCCGATAGAGTGACCGTGGAGAGTGCGTTCGCCATCCGCTGGATGCTCTCGCCCATCCATATAGACGATACGCTCAATCGCGAACTCCTCGGTCTGAATCAATATGTGGCTGTCTTGCATCGAGAGCTGTGTCAGGCTCACTCCAAATGTCATCGGCGGAGCCGGGGGTATGCACTGCGATTCCGGATTATCTTCTTCGGTGTATTCAGCCTGAGCGGCGGCTCCCTTCTCAGTCGGAGGCCCACTGTTCAGGTAATCCTCGTCGAATCGCGAAGGGTCCCAGAGGCCAAAAATATCTGTTGCAACGACAGCCGGGTGTGGCTCGTCCAGAACTTCTGGCATCAAGGTTGTACCGTCCGGTGTCGTAAGCGAAATCATCAGAGCGTGGTTTCGCTCGACGTTCCTGTCGGGACGTCCTCGCACTTCAACCCGATCTCCGAGTACGAGCGTAGCTGCTGTCCAACCACTTCTCTCCATTGTTCGGGGATCTTCGCCCTCGATCTGCCAACGCATGAGCTGACCGTTGTAGTCTTCGGTGTCAACGAAGATGTACACGTGCGGATACTTCCAGTCGTAGCCGGTTACAACTCCCTCAAGGACGATCTCCTGGTCTCGGTCAAAAATGACGGGACTGTGATGCGCGAGTACGCCAGTTGAGCCGAACCCGATCAGAATAACTGTCAATAGGTATCTCATTGATCCACCGAGTTACGCATCTCCATGCATATTAGTCACTAATCGACGGCTTCTCGCGGCTACAAGCAGAGACTAACTTCGCCCTCATTCAACGAGTTGCGGCGCCGCAGATACGCTCTACTCGGGACGGCAAATTTTCGCAATGAGTTTTTTGACTATCGGAATCGCGACCATCAGCGCCGGAAATGCGATCATCCAGCTCGTAACCCAGGCTCGACTCCAGGCAACAACGAATCCGTCGGAGACGCCAGTCACCTGCAGGGTAGCAACCATCGATACGAGCGCGCTCATGAAGAGCGAGAGAAATAGCGGCGTAAGAATCGGGCCAGCCCATGCTGCGGGCAGACGAAAATCGCGTTGCATTCTGCCTTTCACTTCGATAGTTCTCTGCTGGTTGTAGCATAGTGTCGAATGCGTCGATGCATGGTCCTTCGATTCTAAAATCGCTTAGTGGCAGCCGTAGGCCAGCGGCGACCACCAATCAACGTTTGTTAACAGCGCGCTCCCATCATGCACGTTTGAGCTGGCCTCCGATACTCCAGACTCCGTCTCCCTTCGAGGAAATATATAAAAACACGAAGCAAAAAAGTGCCGCAAGTTCTCCCTGGTTGAGGATCGGAAAAAAGTCGTTGGTGCCATGTGAAATCCAATAGGCCGCCGCCATATGACCGCTGGCGATAAAGGCGGCGGGTGACGTGAACAGGCCGATCATAATCAACAGGCCGCCTACCAGTTCAATGCCACCTCCCACAATCAGGACGAAACCCTCGGCAGGCGATACTCTGGGAAAACTAAAGTACTTACTTGTCCCGTGCCAGAGAAATAAAAAACCAGCCATAATTCGCATCAGCGCATAGGTCTGATTCTCGTAGGATTTCATAAAGCCCAACATCGAAAATCTCCTTCGTAACCTGGCTCAGATCCGGTTCCGGCCAGAGGCAGTCATTCTGACGTACGTCTATTCCTCGCATCTCACCGATTCGACGGAGACCGATGCGGTATCCAAGTCGATAACAAGAGCTTCATCTTCTTGTTCGGCTCCCGACAAGCACAATCTAACTAGCGTAGCGTCAATCCAGTCAGCTCGAATATTTTCATCCGTAATTGTGCTCCCGTCGTTTGCCAGGCTTGTCGTAGCCACCAGTTGTCGTTCGATCGCACCTTCGCCAGCCAGATAAACTCGAATGGCTTCCGGCGAATATGCCATCCTCCGCTCGGGCGCCATCTCAACAACTACACTGAAGTTCCCGTCAGGAGATCTATAGGAATCGAACTCGACGAAGTCCGAATCCGATGGGCCGCACCCTGTTACCCCCAAGGATAAACCAACGAGCAATGTGATCCATATCGATCGCGGTAATCGAGCTTCGTATCTCAAAACTGCAAGCACTCTCGGCTACTCGCCATCAAAAGCGCAAGTTTGCCGATTGACCGTCAACTGATGGCTCCTACCGACCCGCCGCTGTAATTCGCTGACATCGCCGCTCCCAGACTCGGCCCTACTCCTGGTAATCTCTTCAGCAATGAGATCGTTGCTCTGTCGTATTTGCACAGCCAGCAACAGGAGCCCCGCGATTACGCCCGCGTTCGCAAGCAGGCTAAGTGTTTGGCCAAGATCGAGCATCTTCGAAGATTCTCCCCAAGCATCCAGAGCCTCGCATTTTAACTTCGACCTTATGGCTCTTACCTGGACTTGTCCCGGTCCCTCTAGATCTGTCTGCGGAAGCGGGGCCTTACGATCCGGTCAGGAGCGGACATATTCGCCTAGCTGACTTGGTCGAAAGCAGCGGGGTAAGCTAAATTGCCGTGAAGCTTGGCCAAACTTCCGGGCCTTAGCTCCAGAGCCATCATATAGTCCTTCGGATATGACGTCTCAAGCTTCGCACAAGCTCCTACTGAAAACCCGAATCGAGAGTAATAGTCGGGCTCGCCTAGAAGAATCATTGCGAGCCACCCGCCCGATTTCGCACGCTCGATCGCCTCTCTTATCAAAGCCGAGCCAATCCCACGACCTTGAAAATCTGACTGGACTGAAACAGGTGCCAACGCAACGCACCTATCCGGAGATTGAAGCTCAGATAGCAGTATGTGGCCGACGATCTGACCACCCTCATCGGCAACGAGCTCCGTAACGACATCACCTGATTCCCGCAGCGCTTCGACCAGATCCGCCTCAGCGTCCTGACCAAAAGCTTGCCGCAAGATCGTCCGGACAGCTTCACTATCCGCGGGAGCGGCAGCACGAATATTCATAACTGAAGTTCAGATGTTTCCACGGCT
>JAHEKF010000150.1 GCA_024638465.1 Rhodospirillaceae bacterium
TCTGGGATACTTCGATAATGAAAGGGGCCGGGTGGAACCCGGCCCCAATCCGTTCGTACCGGACAAAGTGTTAACCATGTGTCCGGAATAAGGTGTAAACCATGTGACCGGAATACACCTTCTCTTTTTTGGCGCGCCCGGAGAGATTCGAACTCCCGACCGCCTGGTTCGTAGCCAGGTACTCTATCCAGCTGAGCTACGGGCGCATTGTCTGGTTTCACGCGCCAAGGCGCGCTCCTGCAGTTCGCGGGCAGTCCCGCGAGGGCCGCACATATTACTGTCCCGGGGTGCTGCCGTAAAGGCCGAACGCCCTCTAATCCACCGTCCCGCCGGGACCCCGGTGGCCGGCCGGCAGCGAGAAGAACTGCAATTCCTCCAGTTCCCCGCCCAGCTTGCTCGATTCCGTCGCGGGCTCCGCTCGCAGCCGCTCCACCCAGCGGGCCGCCTCGGTCATGTAATGGTCGTAGAGCTGTTTCCTGAGCTGCAATGACAGGATCGCAGGCTCACCCTCGTCCCGTGTCAGGGCTGCATCCAGCGAGAATTCAGGCAGATTCACGGCCGCCTCGCGGTGCTCCCAGAACCCCGAACACAGGTCGAAATCGTACAGCCCGAGGAATTCGTGGCCGTGGCGGGCGATGAAGCGCACGGCGTCGATAATGTAGTCGACTTCCGCGTCATCCATGACCCAGTGCATGCCGATCCGGCACCAGCCCGGCTTGATGCCACAGTAGCCGTCCTGGACGGCATTGCGATAGCGCTCGGATGTCGCATCGTCGATCCCGAGCAGGCGGTGGCCGTAGGGCCCGGCACAGGAGCAGCCGGCCCGCGACTGGATGCCGAACAGGTCATTGAGCAACGCCGTCACGAACTTGTGGTGCAGGTACTTGCCGTCCGGCGACTTGATGTTGAACGAGATGATGCCGACGCGACGCTCCGGGTCAGGGTTGCCGAGTATTTCGATGCCGTCCTCGGCCCGCCAGCGCTGCATCGCCCGCGTCGTGAACTCGTGCTCGCGGCGGTGGATCGTATCCACGCCAACGCGGTCCTTGATCTGAAACACGAGAGCCGCCTTCATGGTCTGCAGCACGCCCGGCGTGCCGGCCTTCTCGCGCTCCTCGATGTCCTTGATGAAGTCCTGGTCGGTCTTGCTGACGTAGTCGACGGTCCCGCCGGCGCCAACGCTGGGCGGAAGCTCGCTGTGATAAATGCGCTTGTTGAACACGAGCACACCGCTCGACCCCGGTCCGCCGAGGAACTTGTGCGGCGAGATGAACACCGCGTCGATGCTCGGGTCATCGCCCTCGCGTTCCGGCGTCGGGTTCATGTCGATCTCGACGTACGGCGCGCAGGCCGCGTAGTCGAAACAGGCGATCGCGTCATAGCGGTGCAGAAGCGTCGCGACGGATTTCACGTCGGTCTTGATGCCGGTGACGTTGGATGCCGCGGAGAACGACCCGATGCGAAGCCGGCCCTGGTACCTCGGGTCCTGCAGCAGTTCCTCGAGGTGGGCAAGATCCACCTGCCCGCTCGCGTCGAGGCGCGTCTCGATGGTCGTTGCGAGCGACGTGCGCCACATGATCTCGTTCGAGTGATGCTCGTAAGGTCCCACGAAGACCACCGGGCCTTTGTCGTTAAACGTCTTGCGGAAACACTCGCTGTCGATCTGGCAGTCCGGCATGTCCATGACGTCGAACAACTGCTGCCGGGTCGCCGGGGCGAGCGCGACGCCGACGATCTGCTGCAGCTTCTCGATGGCGCCGGTCGCGCCCGTGCCGACGGCGATGATGCGGCCGTCGGGGCCCGCGTTCACCGAATCCTTGATCGCCGTCTCGGCGTCGTGCAGCAGCTGCGTCATGCTGCGGCCGGTGATGTCGTCTTCAGTGTGGGTATTGGCGTAGACGCGCTGCTGGCTCTGCAGGTAGGCCTCCACGAAGCGCAGGCAGCGCCCCGAGGCAGTGTAGTCGCAATACACCATCAGCCGTTCGCCGAACGGCGTCTCGAAGGTCGAGTCGACGCCGACGATCTGTTGCCTCAGGTAGGCGGGATCGAGTCGTTCTTTGCTCTTCATGAGCTCGATCTTACCTGACCCGGGATGGCGCTGTAGGTCTTTATGGGTATTGGATATGCCCTATTGTTCCGGCGATCTGACGGCATCCTCGATCGAGTTCGCGATCTTGCTCGGCACGTTCACGTTGGCCGTGAACGCCCTGTAGCCGGAATCCCAGAAATAGAGCTGCATGCGCCACATCTGGCCGTAATGGAATACCCGGGTCTTCCCGGCTTCGCGCACGATCAGGAGATCGGTGGGCAGCGCCGCAACATGATCGACGCCCGGGTACGGGGCCTTGTCGGTCTTGTCCTTGCTGCGGAAGCTCGAGTTGATGTGCACCATGCGGTTTTCGATGTAGGGATTCGTCAGCCCGATGTAGACCGCGTCATCGCGGACCGGGATCTTCGCCACGATTTCCCAGCCGTACGGGAACGTCTCGTCGGCGATCTCGCCCGCTTCGATCCTCGCGACCACCTGGTCGACAACCGCCTCGAAGCTGT
>JAHEKF010000079.1 GCA_024638465.1 Rhodospirillaceae bacterium
GGATTGCTGAGTGGTCTTGGAGGCGCGATACCGGGCGCAGAGCCGCCGGCTGCAGCAGCGCCCGCCCCCGCTCCATCCGGAGCTGCAGGGCTCTCGTCTGCGCTCATGACCGACGATCTGACCGAGTCGGCTCAGAATCTGTTGCAGGCGCTGGGTTACGAAACGGGTGATTCGGAAATTCAGACGGCGATCGCGATTTCTCAATTCCAGGCCGAGCAGGGTCTTGAGGTAACCGGCGAGGTCACGCCGCAGCTCGTGGGCGTTCTGGCGGCAGCGGTCGACAGCCTGTAGACGTCAACCGGTACGACGCGGCGCGAATCGACTCGAACGCTGATCCGTTTGGCGGGCGAGTCAGACCTCCGCGCACGCCGTCGTGATCGAATTCCAGAGCGAACTCAATCCTTATCATCAGGGAGAGGCCAACCATGGCGCCAATAATGGCGCGGAAGCCTTCGAGGTAGCAAAGCAGGCCGAATCCTACGAACAGACTCAGGAAAAGCCGGATCTGCCCGAGCATGAAGCCTCGGATGGGAGCATTGCGGGACTTGCTGGGGCATCGATCAGGGCGTATAACGACGCACTACTCGGCGCCGGACGTGGCCCGCGTATTGGAGGCGGCCGAACGAGTGTGCCAACCTGCGCTGAGGACCGTGCTTCGCATAAGTCACGCAAAAGTCACGCAAACGGAATCAGGACCGAAGAAAGCCTTCCCGAGGCTGCCTAGTATCGAACTGATTCTACTGCGTTTTTTATTGAGATCGGGGTGTAGCTCAGCCTGGTAGAGCACTGTCTTCGGGAGGCAGGGGCCGGAGGTTCAAATCCTCTCACCCCGACCAATAATCAGATTCCTGTAAGCGACTTTCTGATCCAGGGGAGCAGATTGTCGTAACTGCAATCGCCTCGCTCAAAAACACCGATGATGAACGAATGGGCGGATTCGTTATCGACCGATAGCTTCCAACCATTCAGTCTTAGAAAAGTATCGGTGGCGAAGAAGACCACTCGCTTATTTCCGTCGACGAAGCCATGGTTGAGTATCAGCGACTCGAATAGAGCCGCCGCCAATTCAGCAATGTCTTCGTAGTAACCGGTCTGCGGTCTGAACAGGGCGCTCTCCAGAAGTCCCCTATCTCTGACTCCTGGAATCCCGCCGAAACGTTCGATCAATCGATCGTGAATCGCGATTGCTTCATCAACCGATAAGAACTGAATGCCTTCATTCGGCAAGACGCTTGCCCAGTTCTTCGTTCTCGGACATCGAATCCTCGAGATGATCGAGCACCACCGGACGTAAACGCCGTTTACGTACGAAATCGCTGATGGCCTCCGTCAGCAATCCGGCGATACTCTGGTGAGACTCCTTAGCCAGCTCCTGCAGCGCCTGCCAGTGCTCTTTCTCGACTTTCGAACTGATCTTGATAGCAGCCATTCGCATATAGTGTCAGGACAAATCTTGACATGTCAATATAGCGCTAACTTTAGCGCCGACCAGTACGTTCGAGTTCGTCTACGACTTCTTCAGATCGGCCGGTGCAGGTCAGTCCGACTCTGTTTATAGAGTACGCCCTTCGCAACCAGCCGCTCTAGTTAGGCCTCGCTGAGTCCTCCGAGCTTGGTGACAACTTCCTTCGAGGTAACGATGTTGGCGTGCGAATTTCCCTCACGCTATGGAATCACACCGGAAGCCAAGTAGTTCAATCCCATGCTGGCGATAGCGGCCACTTTCGTATCGAGCAGCGCAAGATCGATATTCTGCCCCTCGCCGGTCTCGTTGCGATGAGCCAGTGCAGGCAGGATCTAACCCTAGTTTCGTAGTTACTCACGGGAGAGCCCCTATCGGGGGAGCGTCTGCGGACCACATTGAAGGAGCGCTACTGTTGGACGATGAGGAACGTCTCGTCGTTTGTTAGGATAGCAGACGCAGTAGAGGCGCCACGCAAGCGTTTATTCAAGATTCTTGGAGGTAAAAGTGTTGGCGGCTCGTCGGATCGACTCGGACAAACAGCTGCATCGGTGCTGCATTTCGGCCAGGCAGCACCGCTACCGTGGTGCCTGTTGAATAGCAGAGTCCGAAAGCCGAGCAAGGAAGAGGAAATCCTCGAGATCGCGTCGGAGTACTTCCTGGCACACGGTTTTTCCGGAACCAGCATTAGCGAAATGGCCCGGGAATCCGGCATCTCGAAGGAGTCGATCTACCGATATTTCGAGAGCAAGGAAGCGCTATTTTCAGCCGTCATCGATCAGGAAATGACGAGCTATCAGGCAAGCCTGGAAACGACGAATCCTGATCTGACGGACTTGCGCCAAACGCTACTGGATGTTGCTGCCACGATCTCCACGACGTTGAACTCTGACAGAGTGCTGTCGCTGCGACGCCTGATTTTTCATCAGGCCACGATCTCTTCCGACGTCGGTCTCCACTACTACGAGGTCGGGCCACTGCGAGCATACAGCATGCTGACTGAGCTCTTCACAATTCACGAAGATGAAACCGAGTTCGAACCGGAGCGCTTGATGCAATACTTCGCGGCAATGGTGAGCCATCGGCTGATACTGGAACGTGAATGCAGAGTACGAAGATTGCTGACGAAAACGCAACTGAAAAAGCTGATGGAACAGACCGTTGATGATTTCCTGAAGGCGTTCTTCCCCGGCGTTACCCAGGCTAAATGATAGGCGATCGGCGCATTGCTATCGCCACTTCGCTGCCATCTTCTTCGCATCCTACGATGCCTTGATTACTCGGTCTCGTGCCGTTAGCAAGTTTCCATTGTCTTCAGCCGAATGGAACGCGCGGTGTTTCCTGGTAGCCGAAAACTTGCCAGGGCAGATCGCATGCACGGGCACACGTTCTCTCGGTATCGAATTATGCCGCCTGGCTAATTGCGCAGTCCCGTGTCCGCTCGGCCACCGTCGTCGGCGCCACGCTGAGAATCACGCAACACCGTACCGTCGTCGAACTCGACCTTGTTGAATCGTCCAACCGGCTGGCCTGACTTGGCGGGCCAGACGTACAGTGTGACGACGTCGCCTGGCAGCAACGCCGTCCTCGTCCAGCCGACGAGCTGCGCGGACACGGTGCTGCCCATCTCCATCGTCCAGCTTCGGACTTCGCCCTGTTCGTCAGCGTAGTCCGCCTTGATTAACGGATGCGGGTTGATCCAGAGAAACTCCGTCACTACCGCGCCCTCCAACACGACCGGCGCGGTAAAGTCGAACGCCGACGCACTATGATGCGCGAATGAAGGACCGCCCATAGCAGCAAGTCCGGCGGACAATGCCAACATCATCACGATCTTCGTTTTCATCGTCTACCTCCAGAAATCGTCATCAATACCAATCCTGACTCGGGCTAGGGTTCCGCACCTGTGCCGGCCGGGTCGGCCATCTCTTCCAGGTACTGCTGCACCGTCGATGGCACGCAGGAGAAATCGAAAAATGTCTGGCGCGGCGACCACCGGAAATAAACTTCTCCCATCTGTACCGGCCGGGTGTATAGCTCCGGGTCGACCATCGTCGTCGTCACCGTCAAATCGTTCTTGCTGGAGCGGTGAAAGCGTTCGGTCACGACCGCTTCGACGCTGTGCGGATAACCCGTCTCGGTCGCCCATGTCTCTGCTGCCGTACCGGTCGTCTCCACGACAAAGGTGTAGTCATCCTCCCAGAAACCGATCGAGTAACCATTGTACGTCGGGTCGTGGACGTCTGGACCCCTGCCGCTGAACTGCGTAGGCAGTTCCCGCCCGTCCGTCCAGATCTCTCGCCAGATGTTCATGAACTTGAGCATGACGAAGGTTCGATCCGGAGTTGTCGCGATCGTCATCGAACGAATCTGGTCGTTCATGTTGCGCGGAAAACCGAACGGATCGCAGTACCGGTAGTGCGGATCATTCGTATCTGCAACCGAGACGCCTTCACCTTCCACTATGTTCTGATCGAACAATTGTTGACCCATTGGTGTCAACGGAGGCGGACTCTCAGGGCGGACCAGCCTCGGAACTCCCCCACCTGAAGATTCGCCGAGCCATGTCCCGGTGATATCACGCACCGGTGCGGGCCCGCCGGGCCCTTCGTTGGCCCTCGCCTCTTCCGGATAGTATTTCCAGGGCGAAAGCGGCGCATCGCTCTGCGCGGCGGCGAGCATCGGCAGCAACAGCGAACCCGCTATGCCAGCGACGATACCCGTGCACGATCTTCGCATTGTCTGATTCCTCTATGTTGTCTGCATTAGAGCTAGCCGAGCTTGCATCTACCTAGACCGGTGGTCAACGCTCTTCCGGGACTCGCTACTCGATCTCGGTCTGGATCCCGGACGGCCTGGCGAGCGAATCCCGGTACTGGATTCCCTCTGAAGGGATACAGAACGTTTCCTGAAACTCCTGGCCCAGCACCCAGTAAAAATTCGCGCGCATCCAGGTCCATGGCCTCGTGTAAAACTCCGGATCGTCGATCGTTACCGTCAGTTGGATATTGTGCTCGTCAAGACGCGTGTATCGCTCCTCGAAGCGCGCCGAGGAGCTGCGCGGATGACCAACCTCATCGAGCCAGGGACGTTCATCCAGACCAGTCGTCTCGATCACGAGCGTATGGTCGCCGTCCCAGCGACCGATCGAGTAGCCGTAATACCTGGACTCGGGCGCACCCCGCACGTCCACGGCCTCCGGAAGCTCTCGCCCATCCATCCAGATCTCACGCCAGACGCGCTGTTGCTCGTAGGCGATCAAGATTCGGTCTGGCCCGGAGCCGAAGATAAAGCGCCCGCGACTGCTGACGGCATGCGCCAGCAGGTTGCGAGGAAACCCGAGCGGATCGCAGGTGATGAACGGATCGTTTGCGACGCCGAGGCTATCGCTGCTTGCAGCGGCCCGATAGGAGTACCGCGTCTCGAACAGCGCCTGCCCGGCCGGTGTCATCGGCGGCACCTCGCCCAGCTCCCTGTCGTTGGGCCCAACCCACACACCGGAGAAGTCCCGAACTGGCGCGGGTCCAGGTGGATTCGGCATTCTCGGCACACCCTCGCGTATGTATTCGCTTGGGTCGATGTCCTGCGCCGCGTGCAGATCCTGCGCGCGACTTACGCCACCAATCAGGCACGCGAGCGCCACGACAGAGGCGATACTGATAGCTGCTCTCATGCGGTTCTAGTTCCTGAAGCCATGTGGATCGTAGCGGGTCTTGCCTCCCTCTTCTCCGCCGAGTTGCGTGTCGTGCAACTCGGTTCCATCGGCGAAGGTGATCTTGTTGAGCCGACCGGCCGGATTACCGTTTCTGGCAAGGTACGCCCGAATGGTGATGACGTCTCCAGGCATGAGTGACGTCTTGGCCCAGCCGATGAGCCGTAGCGCCTGGGGAGCGGCTGTCTCGACAACATAGTTTACGACGTTTCCGTCCGCGTCCGTGGCATCGAAGAAGATAAGCGAGTGCGGATTCGCCCACGCGAATTTCGTGATCGTCGCCCGCTCAAACACAGTGAAATCGTCTGCGTACGCGGCATTACTGTGATGCGCGAACGTGGGCACACTCACAGTCATCAGCAACCCGAGGCTCAATACGCCTGCAGCGAGTAGATTACTTTTCATGTTCTGTCTCCATCCAAAACGATGTCCGGATACGGCATCGCACCTCGCGTTTCCTCCCACCGATTAGCACCTCAGGCAGCCGCCAGATGCCTCGCATCAAGAATGAGACGACGCCTGGTCCAACACGCGGGATCAGGTGGCCGGACCCGGTGTGTCCCGCAAACCAGGTAGGCGACTCTCGCTTCTCTCGACACCAACTGACTACTCAGGCTGAGCGTCACTACTGTAACCCCATCGATAGGAATCGCGACGCGCCCGCGCGGGAGGGCAGGTACCGGGGACCGGGGATAGCTTGCCCCCGGTACCACCCTGAACGTGACGAAACTCTGGCCGTATCCCTATTCAAAATCGTATTGAAATCTCAGACCGTAGGTCGCGAAGTTGTTGCGCGAGAAGTGCTGGGCAATAAAGCCATCGTCCTGCACATCGTCTTGCGGATGATAGGTAACCTTCGGTTCCAACAGGTTGCGGCCGTAAATTGCGATCTCCCAGGGACCATTCTGCGGGCCGATGCCGACCGTCAGGTTCAGATCCTCATGCTCATCCATGCTGATGACCGGGTCGAAGCCGCTGGTATCGGTGAGAAAGCCATCCGAGATGTAACCCTTCGCGTTCAGACTCAGGAGAAATCCGTCAAAGATGGGCGTCTCCCAGTCAACGCCGAACACGACTTTATAGTCGGGTGTCTTCGGCGATTGCGTGCCCGAACGGTCGATGGTCCCTTCAAGATCCGGATTGCCGAGAGCGATGGCTTCTTCCAGAGTCCGGCAAGGGCCGGTCGCGGCGTCCCTGAGCTCAGGCTGGTTGCAGCCCGAGTCCGGGAAGAACACGAACTCCCCGTCCATGAGCGCGGCGGCGACGCTGAGCGTCAGTCGGTCGGTAACGGCGGTCTGGAGACTCGCTTCGAGACCCGTGACCCGCTGCTCACCGGCGTTGATCGCGATGAACGGATTTTCCAGCAGCCCCGTCGCACTCTGTACCTGGAAGTCATAAAACGTCGTCTGGAACAGGGTCACGTCGTAACGCGCACGCCCTTCCCAGAGGTTGCCTTTCGAACCGAATTCGATCGTGTCACCAGACTCGGACTCGAATCGCAGCTCATCGACGTCGGCGGGCAGCGACTGTACGCCAGTATCGAAACCACCGGCCTTGAATGACTCGGCATAACGGAAGAACAACGAATGGTCATCGTTCGGACGATATCGAAACGTGACCTGAGGCATGAACTCGTTCTGCGAGAAGTCACCGCCGTTGTTGGGTCCAAACGGCCCATCATGACGCCCGAGAAGGCCCTCGTTATCCACGGGGGTTATCAGGCCAACGGCCTGGGCGCGGTCGCCGATCCATGACGAGGGCGCACGTCGATCCCCGCGGTAGGGAATCGTCCAGAGGTTGTTGGTGTCGGCGCCGGGCAGCAAAAACAGGGCATCGGCGGCAGTGACCTGAATGGCATCGCCGTGCACCTGCGGGCACGTCGCCGGATTATTGTCGCCCGTACCGGGAACGCCGTTCACAATGTCGGGGCCTCGCGGATCGCAGGGAAAGACATCGTAGATCCAGGTTGAGGAGATCTGGGAGATCCTGCCGGTCTTGTCGAGATCCGTCCAGCGTCCGCCGAGGTCAAGCGACGCTCGATCATCCATGAAGTTGAACGTCAATGTCGCAAACACCGACTTCCACTCCTGCTCCTCGTTGGCAAAGTTGTGACGCAGACCGCGGGAGACGCTCGCTCTCGGGTTGTTTGCCTGGAGGTCGAGGCTCGTGTCCTGCCAGAACGCGCCGGCCATCCACTCGATGGGTCCTGGACCGGATGTGAACCGCAGCTCCGAGCTGTACTGGGTGAAATCCTCCCATCGCTCCCGCGTCGACAGCAGAAACGGAGCCTGACTACCCGTGACATTGACGCGGTCCATCGCGCTGAAGCCTGTCAGCCATGAGACCTGGATCTCGTTCGCCATGTCGTATTCGAGCTCGAAGTAGGCGTTCGGCGATTCGAGCGTCTCTTTGAGATTGTCGGTACGACCGGACTGAGTGGTTCTTCGGAAATATTCGGCAGCGGCGGCACGGATATCGAGAACCCCGAATCGGTGCTCCTCGTCGCGAACGTTGGTGGGTGGCGCCACCACGATGCCACCGGCGTGGGTGCCCTGGTTGCCGATATCGTCACCGCAGTTGGTCGGCAATCCGAAGCCGTTGGGAAAGCCCCCGTCGGCCCAGCCGACACCGCCCTGGGCCGGTCCGCCCAATATCGCAGGAATCGCTTCGCCCTGAAAGCCGGGTGGCGCCGGTATGCCCTCGTCGCCGCGCTCCCAGATCAAGGGTCCGCCCGTGAGGCACAGCGCGGCCATGCTGGAATCTCGCTCGATCTGCGAATATTCGAGTTTGGCCGTCATGGTCAGACGATCGTTGGGCGTAAACTCCAGAATCACGCGCGCGCCGATATTCTCGTACGCGCCGGCCATGCCACCCGAAACGACATCGTCGATAAAACCGGCGCCGTCTTCATAGGTACCGGCCACGCGAATTCCGAGCCGGTCCGTCAGCGGACCGCCGTACGCGCCCTTCACGACTTTCGTCTCGAAACTGCCGACCTCGGCGTTGAGATAGCCCTCCCATTCCGGCGTCGGTCCGTTGCTGATGATGTTGAAGGCGCCGGCCGTCGCGTTCTGACCGAAATAGACGGGCTGGGGACCTTTGAGTATCTCGAGTCTCCCCACATCCAGAAACGCGAGTTTGACCTGCGCTGGCCGCCCGAAATGAATACCGTCGACGAAGATTGGCACCGCCTGCTCGAGCGTGAGGTTCCTGCCGAACGTACCGAATCCGCGGATGGATTGGTCATTTTCGGTCGGGTGCTCGTCGGAGATGAACACGGAGGGTGAAAACTGCCCAAGCTCGTTGAGATCCCGGTAACCTTGTCTTCGAATCTCCGCGGAGGCGAAAGCCTCGACGGACAGCGGAACTTCCTGAAGCGACTGCTCCCGACGCTGAGCGGTCACAATCACTTCCTCGAGTACCTGTGCTACCGCTAACTGGCTTCCAGCGAATAAGGTTGCTCCGCTGGCAATAGTTAATCCGATCGTTCTTGTTCTCACCATGTCATGGACCTCCAAGCTCGTGACTTGACTCGGCCTGAGCGCTCGACCGCGAAAGACTTTGGATAAAGCTGATGAATGGCTGGTGACTGATCGCAGCGATTAGACGATGCGCTGCTTCCCCCAATCATATTTAGCCCCCCAAATATGCACCGAACCGAACCGGCTGGTTCGAACGCTATCATAGCACTAGTCACCGAGTTGCAGCTTTCAGATTAGATTGCGGCCATGGCAGCGCGCATGCGGCGCGCCCACTAGCGCTGATGCGGTCAATTACATTCCCGACATCGTACCGAACCGGATGGTTTGGTGTGATACGATCGCGTGGATTGATGCTGCCGGTCTCGACGGCTACTAGCCTGGCCTTCGGGTCGCAGGAATCCAGGAGTATCATGAAGTTCGTACGCTGCGGACAATAGCGTATGGAATACCTACATGAGCGATCGCGCATTTGGGGAGAGACGTGATGAAAAAGCTCTTGATTCTCGCGTTCGCCCTGACATGGGCCGGCTGGGCTTGCGCACAAGATGGTGAGGCCCCGGCAGACACGCGACCCCACTTCGATCCACCGAGTACCGATGACCCGTTCCTGATCGACGGTCGCAGCAACATCTATCAATGGCCCCCGGGTCGGCGCTGGCTGCAGGATGCACCGAACGACGAAGAACGCTGGCGTCGCCTAGAGACCTATCTCGGTGGCATGCAGGGCCCCATGTTCGAGATCGGGCAGCGCTTCGTCGTTTTCTACGAAGCGTTACGAGACGGCAACGACGGGCTCGCCTGGGATACCTGGTCGGCTATTGCGCGCGTGTTCGTCAACGCCGTGACGATCAGACCCCAATACAAGCAGGCTGCGGATGCGATGTTCCTTCGGACGCAGTGGCATCGGATGCGGGAAGCACTGTTGACTGGGGATCGGGAAAAGATCTGGGAGGAATTCGTCTACACGAAAGCCGTCTGCGAGAGCTGCCATCAGGCGACGAACATGGAATGGGCGAACGATCAGAGAGTATTTCAGTACACGGTGTACCCGTTCGACGGCAGCGATGCCGAACTCGCGGCCGGCTTCCGCACGCCCGAAGAGTTGGATGCGGAAGCGCTTTTCCGACCCTGCACCGGATGTCATACCGTCGGTGAGGGAGAACCGCATCTGGTCGGGCCGAACCTGCACGGGTTGTTTGGACGGACTTTCGGTGCTCGGGAAGGCTACGAATATTCCGACGCGCTGCGCGGCAGCGATCTGCCAGTTTCCGATGAATCACTGGATGGCTGGCTAACGGACAGCACGGGCCTCGTGCCGGGCAGCAACATGCTTT
>JAHEKF010000151.1 GCA_024638465.1 Rhodospirillaceae bacterium
CCGGGCGCGGCAAAGAATGAAACGGCCCCGTCGAGGGGCCGTTTCTCAGTGCCTAGCTCGTACCGGCGCTAACCGGCGCGAGGTCCTGTTTCTCGTCGTCGGTGAACAGCCGCGACTTCGTAACGAAGCGCACCCCGAGCGGTATCTCGAGTGAGAAGCTCGCGCCGCGCCCGGGTATAACATCGATCGTCAGGTGCGTGTCCTGCCAGTGCTGGAACTGGGCCTTTGAAATATAGAAACGGCAGCCGTGAATCTCGCCGATCTGAATGTCGCTGGCACCAACCCGGAATTCACCGTCCTGGAAGCACATGGGCGACGAACCATCGCAGCAGCCGCCGCTCTGGTGGAACATCAACGGCCCATGTGCCTCCCTCAGCCGGTCGATGACCTCTCTGGCCTCGTCCGTTACTTCTACGCGTGAGTACATAGCCTTACTCAGAAAAATCCCATCGCGTTCTTGTCATAGGACGTCAGGATGTTCTTGGTGTGACGATAGTGATCGAGCATCATCTTGTGGGTCTCGCGACCAATGCCCGACTGCTTGTAGCCACCGAACGACGCGTGCGCCGGATAGAGGTGATAGCAATTCACCCAGACACGTCCTGCCTGGATACCACCGGCGAACTCGTGCACCTGGTGGACGTCCCGTGACCAGACGCCCGATCCCAGGCCGTAGAGCGTGTCATTAGCGATCTCCATCGCTTCGTCTTCGTCCTTGAAGGTCGTGACGCTGACTACGGGACCAAAGATCTCTTCCTGGAAGATCCGCATCTTGTTGTTGCCCCGGAAGACGGTCGGCTCGATGTAGTAGCCGTCGGGGAACTCGGCGATCTTGGCAGGCTTGCCTCCGGCCAGCACCTCGGCGCCTTCTTCACGGCCGATGTCCAGGTAGTTGAGGATCTTCTCGTACTGATCATTCGATGCCTGGGCACCCATCATCGTCGAGGTTTCAAGGGGGCTTCCCATCTTGATCGCGGCGACGCGATCAAGCGCCATGTCCATGAACTGATCGTAAATGGACTCCTGAATGAGTGCGCGTGACGGGCAAGTGCAAACTTCACCCTGGTTCAACGCGAACATCACGAAGCCCTCGACGGCCTTGTTGAGGAACTCGTCGTTCTTCGCAGCGACACTGTCGAAGAAGATGTTCGGCGACTTGCCGCCCAGTTCGAGGGTGACGGGAATGATGTTCTCGGAGGCGTACTGCATGATCAGTCGCCCGGTGGTCGTTTCACCGGTGAACGCGATCTTGCCGATCCGCGGCGAACTGGCCAGCGGTTTGCCGGCTTCCGGACCGAATCCATTGACGATATTGATGACGCCCGGCGGCAGCAGGTCTTCGATGAGTTCCGCGAGTACCAGGATGGACGCCGGGGTCTGTTCGGCCGGCTTCAGGATCACGCAATTGCCGGCCGCGAGTGCCGGCGCGAGCTTCCAGGTGGCCATCAATATCGGGAAATTCCACGGGATGATCTGGCCGACGACACCCAGCGGTTCGTGAACCTCCTGCGTCACGGTGTTCGCGTCGATATTGCTTACCTCACCGGCTTCGGCCCGGATGACGCCCGCGAAGTAACGGAAGTGGTCGATGGCCAGCGGTAGGTCCGCTGCCAGCGTCTCGCGGATGCTCTTGCCGTTGTCCCAGGTCTCGACGGTCGCCAGCATCTCGAGGTTTTCTTCCATCCGGTCGGCGATCTTCAGCAATATCGCGCTGCGCTCGGTCGCCGAGGTCTTTCCCCAGGCGGGTGCGGCCTCGTGTGCCGCGTCCAGTGCGAGCTCAATGTCCGCTGCCTGCGATCTCGGGACCATGGTCATAGGTTTGCCCGTGACCGGTGAAATGTTCTCGAAATACTCGCCGTCGGTCGGCGTAACCCACTTGCCTCCGATGTAGTTCTCGTATTTCTTCTTCAAGCCGTAATTAGGTTCGCTGATTGGTTGTACGCTGCTCATCGTTTCGCTCCTCCACGATACGCCAGCGCCGAACGGCGGCGGTAACCGGCACCGGCATGTTCATCTAAAGTGCATCCGACCTTTATCCTCCTCCCCTGCATTGAATGCAAATCCCGTCACGCGCAACGGTCTGGCAGTTCAACGAGCGTCGCGAAGTCGGGTAGAAGTCTCAGATTTTTCGTCGAAAACTGTTTGCTGCCCGTGCAACAGGGCGGGCGTTTGGGGATTCTCGTGCGCATTGCGGCGCATCATGAGGGGCGGGGGCTACCGGGCGACTCTTTTGCGGGATTCCCTTGCGTAGAATCACTCCGCGACGAACGTGCGCTGCAGCGGCCGAGGCACATTGTGAACTTTGGTTACATCGGCTCGGTTTCGCGACCGGCACATTACGATGGTAATCCCAGGCGGCAATGCGCCGCCGTTGACCTGTTCAGGAGTACGAAATCATGGGATTACTCGATTTTGCGAAGGACGTCGGCCGCAAGCTGTTCGATACCGATGCTGAAGCGGCGGACAATATTAAGGAGCATCTCGAGACTAGCCTGTCCGGAATCCGCAACGTCGATGTGACGTATGA
>JAHEKF010000080.1 GCA_024638465.1 Rhodospirillaceae bacterium
CCGTTCGCTTGAATCCGTAAAAGATATTGTTCGACACCCGCGTACGGTCGCTTGCAGAAGGGTTAGAGACATCAGGGTCTACACCTTCCTTCAAATCGATCGCGTTCTCGGCGCAGGCGCATTCTCCATTCCGAGAAAGACCGCCGCCGCCACATTCCACGTACATGTTCGATGTCAGATAGAATTCGTTACCGTCGATGACAAGTCCGCGATGACCTTGACGGGTTGAGCCAACGTTCCCGTTCATTCCTTCGGTCGACTGAATACCATCCGCGGAACAGTCGTAAACTTCGTTTTGCAGAATCTTGACGCCGCGGAGATCTTGCACCTCCGGGGGCGTATTGTCATTTCCCGTTAGCAGCAGGATGCAGTTGTTGACAGTCGCGTTCTGCGCAAGCACATGCTCTCGCAGAACGCTCGATTGCAACACGGAGTTATTCGCAGCTCGCTCGAAAGAGACGCAGTCTCCCTTGCACTTTTCCGCCAATATCGAGTCGAGAATAACGTTCCTGGATTTTGCGACCTGAATGCAGGCGCGAGTATCCGAAGCATTCTGGTCCGGATCCGAGCAAGTCAGGCGATGGACGACCCAGTTGTCCGCGGAGTCGAAACGTATGCCTTCAACGGTCGCGCGAGAATTCGCGCTCAGCTTCCAGGGTTTTTGCCCCTGGTCATTCGGGGAATAGTAGGTGATGTAACGAGGGTTGCTGTTGGAGCCGCCAGTTGTAACCAGGATGCCTCGCTTACCGTCGTGGTAAATTCCGCTGTAGTCACCGGGGCAGACAAAGAAGTGCTTGTAACGAATATCGTTGATGCGGTCCCAGGACGAGGACGTCGATCCCGGGCGGATAATGTACTCGCCCTCGCGATTTCCAGGCCCACTTTGCCCGTTGCAGCTCGGGGAGCCCTGAGGTCGTAACGATTCAATGGGAGTCAGCGGATGGAGGACGCGGTCTTCGAAGGCAAAACCCAAATTCTGGGCCGAGGCGGGGAGTGCCGTCGCCAGCAGAATCAGTACGAGAAATCTGAGAATTAGCATATTTCGGTGACCTGGACGCGTCGCTGAGTTTAGTTATTAATGAGGGCGTAGCTTGAAAGCAGAAACGACCACAAACAGTGAACGAAGTCTCAGTTTCCTCACTGACTATCAGTTGTTTTTCTTTATGTCAACTGAATGTTGCAACTTACGTTTCTGGGTTCTCTGCAGAAGAACAAAAAGCGCTGTTTTCACGCTGCGAATCAAGCCCGATTTTTTAACGAGAAAGTCTTCCCGTGTCCAGACCTGGCGACGGTGCCACCGTCTAGTTTCTATTTTCACGACAGCGTGACTGCAGTTCCCTGTGCCTGTGTCCTGCCCAAGCGTCTTTTTTGCTGTGGGAACTGGACCTGGACTTTGACTTGGCGTATAAATAAACCGTTCAGTTTATTTGAGAAGATCTCATGGTCGCGCCGCGTAAGTTCGAAGAAGAGGAAGTGCTGGATCGCATGCGCGATACCTTCTGGGCCCGCGGGTTCAAGGCTACGTCAATCCAGGATCTCGAGCGCGATACGGAACTCAATCGCTCGAGTCTTTATGCCACTTACGGCGATAAATCGGAGCTCTTTCTCGCGGCGCTGCGGCGTTACGGCGAGACCATTTCGTCAAGGGCCAAAAAAATCCTTGCGGACGCAAGGGGCGCCAAAGCGCTCTCTGACATGCTGCGTGCACGAGCAAGTCGAGTGACCGATCCTGCGTCGCCCGACGGGTGCCTGATGACGCGCGCGTTCATCGAACTCGGCGCCGACAACGGCGTCCTCGGTGAAACTGTGAGACGAAACGCGGCCAACGCGGAGCTGGCAATTATCGCGGCCGTCGAGCGCGCCCAGGAACAGGGCGAGCTCGACCCTTCGTATGTGGCCAAGGATATCGCCCGCGTTCTCATCGCGATTAACCACGGCATGTGTGTCGTGCACAGTGCAACCGGCGACACCACGGCTCCAACACGGATCGCCGACACGATGATCAAGCTGTTGGGAATAAACGAAAGCCAGCAAGGAGATGACTATGAGTCACGCTAAACCGGTCATTGGCATGATGGCATTCACCGCTGTTCTCGGCACTGTTGTCACACTCGCCGCCCTTTATCTTTAGTCGAAACGGAAAAATGAAAATAGCCAAACTGTTGATTGTCGCGCTGGCCGCGATTGCCATTCCTGCGGCTGCGCTGGCCCACCATTCGCGTGCCGAGTTCTCCAACGAGACTGTCGAAGTGACCGGTGTCCTGACGGAGGTCTTCTGGCAGAACCCTCATATCGCTTTGCATCTCGAAGTAGAAGCCGACAACGGCGATACTGAATCCTGGCGTATTGAAGGATGGTCTCGTCCGGCCGCGCTCGAGTCAGCGGGGGTTACGCCGGAGCTTTTCTCGGTCGGCGATTCTCTCGTCGTCGCCGGGCGTCCGTCGCGCCGCCGCCAGGCGCTGCTTGCGACGAACGTGTTATTCGCCGATGGCGTCGAAGCCGTCGTGGCTCCTGCCGAGCCCTACTGGGGCGGGCCGGTGATCGGGACGGAGGCGCCGCCGCCACCACAAGTCGTTGATGCGGAATCTGAAAATCAGGGTTTCTATCGGGCGTGGTATCCGGCTGGCAATCTCATGATGATGATGCGCAGCTTCACCTATACCGATGCAGCAATCGCTGCCCGGGAAGCCTGGGATCCTGTCGACAATCCGATCGTGCGCTGTGAGCCGCCCGGCTTGCCCGTGCCGTTCTTCCATGCGCGCCCGATACAGTTTTCCGAGGATGGCGACACTGTCGGCCTGCATCATTCCTACATGGATGTGCGTCGCACCGTTCACCTGCAGGGCGCCGCTTCCCCGGCGGGTCGTGCTCCGACACGGTTGGGATATTCCGCGGGCCGCTGGGAAAACGACGATACGCTCGTAATCGAAACAAGCGGGATCGATTATCCCTACTTCCATATCGACGGCACCGCGCAATCGGATGCGATCAGAATTACCGAGCGCTATTCGCTGAGCGACGATCAGACGCGACTGGACTATCGGCTGACGATCGAAGATCCGGCGACGCTGACGCAACCCGCGACTATCGAGACACACTTCCTGGCCCTGGACGAACCGTTCGAAGTTTACGACTGCAACGTCTTCTGACAGATCTGCAGGCGGAGGAGCGATCGGCACCTTTCTATTGCGGTACGCACACGCTGAACGGCTTAATCGAGTAAGCTTTTCCGATGCTTAGCATCGGACATCGCGGCGCTGCCGGCCACGAACCCGAAAACACCCTGCGAGGCGTGGCGCGTGCGATGCGCCTCGGCGTCGACTGGATCGAAGTTGACGTTCAGCTCGTGGACGGCGAGCTTGTCGTTTTTCACGATGACACGCTCGAGCGCACGACGAACGGATCCGGCGCCGTAGCGGAGCAGTCCTTCAAGGCGCTCCGCGAGCTCGATGCCGGAGAGGGCGAGACGATCCCGAGGCTTGCCGAAGTCCTCGATCTGATCGACGCCCGGGTCGGGCTCAACATCGAGCTCAAGGGGCCGGATTGCGGCGAATCCGTAACCTCGATCGTCGGCGACTACCTGGAGCGCCAACCGGAATGGCGCGGCAAGATACTGTTGTCGTCCTTCGATGAGACCCAAACTGCAGAACTGGCCGGCCGTGAGCGCAACTTCGAGCTCGGAATACTGTTCGAAACGGATGCAGAAGCGGCGCTCGCGCGCGCGAGAGCGTTCGCTGCATACTCGATCCATCCTTCGACGAAGCAGGTGACGGCTGAACTCGTAGCCGAAGCCCACGCCGCGGGCATCAAGGTGTTCGTCTATACCGTGAACGAACCTCGCGAGATCGCCACTATGCGGGCGCTCGGCGTCGACGGCGTATTTTCGGACTATCCGGACCGCGTTGGCGAGTACCGCGGATAGCGAAAGCACGAGATGGCCGATCCGTCTGTTTTCGCCAGAGGCACGATCCAGTGAATCGTAGCGAGTTTCTCGGCCGCGCACGCGACCGCGGTGAGCCCTACGACTTCATCGTCATCGGCGGCGGGGCGACCGGCGCCGGCGTCGCGCTGGATGCGGCCGCCCGGGGATTCGAGGTTCTGCTCGTCGAAGCAAGAGATTTCGGCAGCGGGACGTCGTCACGAAGCAGCAAACTGGTGCACGGCGGAGTGCGTTATCTGGCGCAGGGTCACGTCGGTCTGGTTCGGGAATCGCTCCAGGAGCGGGCGCAGATGTACGCCAATGCGCCGCACCTTGTGTCGATTCTGCCGCTATTGGTTCCCGCTTCGAATCTGTTCGAGCTCGCGCAGTTCTGGATCGGTCTGAAGATCTACGACTGGTTGTCCGGTTCCGCGAGCTTTGGTCGATCGCGCTATTTGTCTCGAAAGCAGCTGCGTGCGCGCATGCCGGCGGTGGCTGAGGCCGGGCTCGCGGGTGCGGTGGAGTACTTCGACGGCCAGTTCGACGATGCCAGATACATCATCGATCTGCTCAGAACCGCCGCGAGCTACGGTGCAACGCCTTTGAACTACTGCTCGGTGATAGACCTTAAGAAAACCGATAGCGGCAGGATTCATGGTGTCGAAGTCGTCGACGTCCTGGGCAATGAATCGTTCGAGGCATCGGCTCGCGTTGTCGTCAATGCGACCGGCCCTTTTGCGGATAGTATCGTGCGCCTCGACGATCCGGATGCGCCGGCGATGATATCGCCGAGTCAGGGCGTGCACCTGGTCGTGTCTCGACGATTTCTACCGGGTGAAGATGCGCTGCTGATTCCCGAAACGCCCGATGGTCGCATCATGTTCGCGTTGCCGTGGTACGGCCACGTCGTGATCGGCACCACGGATACGGCGCTGCAATCCACGCCTCGCGATCCCGTCGCGCAAGCGGGGGAGATCGAGCTGATTCTTGAAACTGCCGGGCGCTATCTAAATCCCGCACCGCAGAAATCCGACATCCTGGCGCTGTTTGCGGGTGTGCGGCCGCTGCCGCGCGGCGACACGAGAGCGACGGCAAAGCTTTCGCGTGAGCACGCCATCAGTGTGTCTCGATCCGGGCTGATCTCCGTTACGGGCGGCAAATGGACTACCTATCGGCAAATGGCGGAGGACTGTGTTGACCGGGCAATCGCGGAGAATGACCTGCGCGACGTGCCCTGCCCGACACTGTCGCTGAAGCTGCTGCAATCCGATGCGGCAGCGCAGCTGGCGAAGCAGGAGTCGAGGCTCGCCGTCGAGTTGCATGCCGAGTTGCCCTACCGTGCCGCGGATTGTGTGGTCGCCGCACGCGATGAAATGGCCGTGACTCTGGAGGATGTGCTCGCGCGGCGAACGCGGGCGCTGTTTCTGAACGCCCGCGCGGCCCTCGAGTGCGCGCCGAAGGTGGCCGAGTTGCTGGGCCCGGAGCTGGGCTGGGATCTCGCGAGACAGGAGCTCGAACTGGCCGAGTTCTCGCGAGCTGCCGCGAGCTACCAGCCGGGGTATGCTGCGGAGCGGAACGAATCGCCTGGAGGAAACGACGGCAAGGACGACCGGATCCGGCGTTGAGCCGCCAGCGGGTATGCTCGCGCGATTGCGCAGTCCTTTATAATCGAGCGGCGGCAATAAGCCGCTGCGAAGAAGAACAAGAAGTGCAAGCATCAAAGCCAATCGATCCGATCCCCAAGAAAGAGTATCGGGAATCCCTCCACGCGCTGCAGATCGAGCTCGTCAAACTGCAGCGACACTTCATAGAGAACGACGACAAGATTCTCGTGTTGCTAGAGGGGCGCGATGCCGCCGGTAAAGACGGCGTCATCAAGCGCATCGTCGAGCACCTGAGTCCGCGAGATACTCGTGTCGTCGCGCTCGGCAAGCCTTCCGATCGCGAGCAGAGCAGCTGGTATTTCCAGCGCTACGTTCAGAATCTGCCGGCCGCACAGGAATTCGTGCTGTTCAACAGAAGCTGGTACAACCGCGCCGGCGTCGAGCGCGTCATGGGATTCTGCACGGACGATCAGCACGAGCGATTCATGAAGTCGGTACTGGAATTCGAACATATGTTGATCGAATCGGGGATCAAGTTCTTCAAGTTCTACCTCGACATCAGTCATGACGTTCAGCGAAAGCGACTGGAAGCGCGGCGCAACGATCCGCTCAAGCAGTGGAAAATCAGCCCGATCGATGCGAAAGCGCTGGATCTATGGTCGGATTACAGCGAAGCGCGCAACGAGATGCTGACGCGAACGCATAACCTCGTATCTCCCTGGACTGTCGTTCGAGCCGATGTCAAGCGTATCGCGAGACTGAATCTCATTCGCGATCTCCTGATTCGCATCGACTACGAAGGCAAGAACAGCTCTGCGCTCGTCAGTGATCCTGATATCGTGTTTCAGTTCAACGACGAGTACCTTAAGAAAGGATTCATCGCTCCCTGAGACAGGTTCGACCTGCCACGCGACCGATACGAACAATCTGAAGATAAGCGAGTCGACGATGCGGATACTCTCTTCACTAAGGCCGGTACAAAGGCTGTATCTGGTTATCGTGATTGTCCTCGTGGTCAATTATTTCGTTCTCGACGATCGCGTCGAGGATGGGACTGCGGCGCCGGGCGCCTCCTTGCCGGACTCGAATCTACGGCAGGCATTCGAAGAGCAGCGCACCAGTTATCAGGTAGCCGGGGACGGTGTCGTGACGAGAATTCTCTCCGACGATAACGACGGCAGCCGGCACCAGCGATTCATCCTCGAGATCGAGCCGCAGTTCACCGTGCTTGTCGCGCACAACATCGATCTGGCGCCGCGAATCGAACCGATCGCGGTCGGAGACCAGGTCGCTTTTTTCGGTGAGTACGAATGGAACCCGCAAGGCGGTGTCATCCACTGGACTCATCACGACCCGGACGGCGAGCACGTAGGCGGTTGGCTGGAGCACGACGGGCGCCGCTACCAATAGACCCGTGATGTCGATTCACGCCGCTCCGAATTATGTTGAATCGGCTTAGGGGAAAACCTGAATCGACTTCAGCTGCGAAATCGGTCACAGCGCCATCCCGGCGAAAAGCCGATTCTGCCGATTCGTACGTGTACCGAGAGAGAATTTTCGATGTCAGGGAATAACGACACGGTTCGGTCGAAGACCTACGTCCTGGATCAGGATGAATTCGACGACGCCGAGAGCATTACGCAGCTCGTAGAGGCGCTCGAAGCGACCGGGATACAGAACGTGCTGACATCCGAAGACGATCCCGAAGCGGATTCGCAAGTCAATTCCTGCGGCGGAACGATCGAGACCAACGCCTCCCGCAAATAAGCTCGCCCGGGGCTAATCCTCGCGCGTTCTGCGTTCCAGAAAACGCCGTGCGACATCCTTGTTGCACTCTATCCTCTGCGGCTCGAGGTCCGGCCGGTAATCCCATATAACTCCGCCCGTGACCGGCGCTGCCAGGTACTCGGGATCCGTCAGTTCGAACTCGTAAGTCACTCGCTTGCCGTCGTCGCTCAGCGTCAGGCGTTCGATCAGGTGCTTAGCCGTTCCCGACGGCACCTCGAACGCATTGCCCACGCCATGTTCGCTGAAGTTCGACGTGTCGATTACCAGCGTTCTCCCTTCAAAGTGACCGACGGCATGGCCCTGATGAAATAACTCATCGGCGGGCGGATGGTCGCGTCCGTCGAGCCAGATCGTGCGTTCGACATCGAGCCATTCGAACAAGATGTCGACGCGGTCGTCGGCGATCGTCACTTCGAAGATATTCGAGTACAGCATGAGCGACGGAGATGCCACCGGGATACAGTCGACCTGTGGGTTCTGCGTCTGGTCGTAACCCGCCTGCGCCATGCGACCTTTTTCCGTAAGCGGCCAATCCTCGAGATTCAGCGAAACCTGCGGCAGCCCGTAGCGCCCCAACCACCGTCCTTCGAGAGATGTCGAGAACGCATCCGGATTGGCGGGATCGGGTATATCGCCCTCGGCGCGGACCGCGAGCCGGCGACCGTCGTCGAAATAGATCGTGCCAATACGTGCAGCCGTCACGCCCGATTCCTTCGCCGGATGAATGTCGATAACCAGCTCTTCGCCTATCTCGACGGAATCGCGACGCCAGCCTCGACGAATGAGGTTTGGCGTCGAAGATGCTTCGAGCTCCCAGAGAGCTGTGCTGCCGTCCGGCTCCGTCGTTTGCAGATACAGATAGACGTGCGGATTAACGAAGTCGTACTGGGTGACCGTGCCCTCGATCGTCCGAATGGCCGCCGGGTCGAGATTGAACTCGGACTGGCTATGGTGTGCGTGCGCCGAGGCCAAACCGGAAAGAACGATGATTAGCTTAAGAACTCTCGCGTACATGATCCCCCGCCGCGTTCTTGTTCATTTCGTGTCTTCGATCTTAGCAGACTCAGACGCTTCGCAGCTTCCAACGGCCGCGCCGCAGCGCGGCGAGTCTATTCGACTTCGCCGTCCCGAGGAACACTGCAGCAGAGAAAGCCGAAACCGGCTATTCGGTCGGCACGAGCGAATAGCGTCCGTCGGCCGCAAGGCATTCGGCTTCGGGGAGTCCGAGTTCCTTCTTCACGATATTCGCTCCCTGCACGAGCGCTGCGATCTTGTAGCGTGCGTGGCGGCGGCTCATACC
Organism: Rhodospirillaceae bacterium; assembly: GCA_024638465.1. Classification (GTDB taxonomy): domain Bacteria; phylum Pseudomonadota; class Gammaproteobacteria; order Steroidobacterales; family Rariloculaceae; genus SMWC01. The sequence continues at coordinate 8,612 of JAHEKF010000080.1, forward strand.
TTCGCGGCCCATGCCGCAGTCGGAGCACAGTATCAGGCGCTCCGCAGGGATGTGTTTCAGGGTTTCGCGAATCCGGTCGGCGATCTCGTCAGGACGCTCGATCTGCAGCGAGTGATGATCGATCATGCCGATGGCGATCTTCTTGTCCCTGACGATTTTTCCTATCGCCGGGATGTCCTGCATTCCCGAGCTGCAGGATTCGAAAGTCACGACGTCGGCGTCGACCTGGTTATAGATCTCGAGCGCGGGTTCGTAGCTCTGCACTTCCTCGAACATGCGCTGTTGCGACGGATTTCCCCAGCAGGTGTGACACCAGACTTCGGTCTTGTCGCGCAGGCCTTTGACCGTGTTGTCGAAAACGCCGGCCATCTCTTTCATGTCGTGCTTGCCGAACACCTTGCCCCGTATGGGGATCATGTGAATCGACGGTTCTTCGATCTGGATCACCGGGCAGCCCGCATCGGCAAGCTCGTTGAGTTCCGTGTTGAGCGCGTTGCTGAAGGCCATGATGCGCTCCATCGGTTCCTTGTAGTACTGGTCGTCTACGGCGGCGGACAGGATATCGGCCGAAACCGTGCCGAACTTCACGGGTTTGTGCGTAAGCCGCTGCGCCGTTTTCCACATTGCCGCGTATTGCAGATCGCCGGGACCGATCGGGCCGACTATCTTTGGCATGACGCGCGCTTCGAGATAGTCGTGGAGGATGTGTCCCATCGGAAAAGCGACGCCGCCGGTGCGCATGACAGCCGGCTGTGGATTGGCCCGGTCGAAGCCCTCCATGTGAAATAACGGATAACTGGTCCAGCTCTGCCCTCCGACTTCTTCGTCGTAATGAGCGTCGCCATCCGTACAGATGTCGAGCCCAGCGACTTCCTGATCGCGCAGGTACACGGCGACCGCGTCAGTGTATTGCTCCCTGTAGCGAGAGTTCATCATGCGCCGCAGGAACGAATCGGTTCCGAGATTCTCGGTAAACCAGCTCGGCCGCGGCAGGGAGCCGATGATAGTGGTCGGAAGCG